>NZ_RJVJ01000002.1:0-325000 GCF_003751605.1 Kitasatospora cineracea | reverse complement strand
GACGCACTGGCAGCCGCGTTGGTGGCGGAGTCGGAGACCAGGCGACGGCTGCTGGTGGAACACCGGGTGCCCGGCGAGGAGTGGCACCTGGACGGGCTGGTCCGCGACGGCGCCCTCGCGGCCCTGCTGGTCTCGCGCTACCTCGTCCCGCTGATCGAGACCAAGCGCGGCCGCCCGGCCGCCACCGTCTCGCTGCCGCCCGCCGACCACCCCGACCTCTACCGGGAGGCCGCCGAACTCACCGGCCGGGCGCTGGCCGCGCTCGGCCACCGCGACGGCGTGTTCCACTTCGAGGTCTTCGGCGGCCCGGGCGGGTTCACCGCGGGCGAGCTCGCCGCCCGCCCCGGCGGCCACATGATCGGCGCGCTCGCCGAACGCGTCCTCGGCATCGACCTGTGGGCCGCCGCGGTCCGCGCGGTGACCGGCGACCGGCCGGGCCGCGGCGGCGGACCCGCCGACCCGGGCGGACTGCCCGACCCGGGCGGCTCGGCCGGGCGGGTGGTCGGGTTCACCGACATCCCGACCCTCGCCGGCGCGGTCAACCGGCTCGGCCGCGAGCACGTCGAGCGGATCCCCGGCGTGGTCGACGTCGAGATCAAGATCCGGCCGGGCGAGGTGATGCCCGCCATGGACGCCAACTCCGGCATCCGGATCGGCACGGCGCTGGTCGAGGCCGCCACCGAACAGGACTGCCGGGACGCCCTGCTGCGCATCGCCGACCTGGCCGCCGAGCTCAACTCCGCTCCAGGGCTCGACTCCGCTCCCGAGCCCGACTCCGGGTCCGGCCCCGCCGGGGAGCAGCCGCCCCCGCAGCCCCGCACGTCCCCCGACGACAAGGAAGAGTGACCCGGACCCATGAAGTACCAGCCCATCGACCGCGCCCCCGGCGCGTTCCAGCAGGCGGTGCCGCCGCAGGCGATCGAGGAGATGTGCCGGCGCGCCTTCGGCCCCGGCACCGAGGTCCTGGCCGCGGTCGAACTCGGCGGCGGCATGTACAACTCCACCTACCGGCTGGAGTTCGCCGACGGCCGGCAGACCGTCCTGCGGGTGGCCCCCGAACCGGACCGGCAGTTCCGCAGCGAACGCGCGCTGATGCGCAACGAGTACGCGACCGTCCCGTACCTGGCCCCCGTCGCGCACCTGGTGCCGCGGGTGCTGGCCGCCGACTTCACCCACCAGGTGCTGGGCCGCGACCATCTGTTCCAGACCTTCCTGGACGGTCTGCCCGCCCCGCAGGGCCTGCCGCTGCACCCGCGCCCCGCCTGGCGCGGCTTCTACGCCCAACTCGGCACCGTGGCCCGGGAGATCCACGGCGTCCGGGGCCCCTGGTTCGGCCCCGTGGCCGGGCCCGGGCACCGCACCTGGAGCGAGGCCGTCCTGGCCGGCCTGGCCGACACCGCCGCCGACCTGGCCGACACCGGCACGCCGTTCGACGACGTCGAGGAACTGATCGCGCTGGCCGGCCGCCACCGCGCCGTCCTCGACCGGATCACCGAACCCAGGCTCCTGCACGGCGACCTGTGGAACATCAACCTGATGATCGCCCCGGACAGCCCCGCCCCCGTCATCACCGGCGTCCTGGACTGCGACCGGGCCCACTGGGGAGACCCCGAGGCGGACTGGACGATCTTCATGGCCGCCCGCCGGCCCGGCACCGAACGCGACGCCTTCTGGGACACCTGGGGCCCCCTCGCCGCCGATCCCGAGGCCGCCTGGCGCCGCCTGCTCTACACCGCCCGCCACCTCGCGGCGGTCCGCCTGGAGTCCGTCCGCCTGGCCGACCCCGAACAGGCCGCCGCCACCGTGGACGACCTCCGGGCCCTGCTCGACCGCCTGGCCCGGGGCGTGCGCTGAAACCGGACGCCGCCGTCCGCCGCCCTGCCGTCCCGGGCAACGACGCCTCCGCTGCGGGAAGCCGGACCCCGCGTCCGTCCGCCGGTCCGGTCAGTCGCCGAGCCGCCGTTCGAGGGGCGTGCGGAAGCGCGGGGTGACGCGGGTGTCGGCGAGCAGGGTGCGCAGGGCGGCGGCCTCGGCGGCGAGGGCGGTGCGGGCCTCGGGGCCGGGGTCGGTGAGCAGTTCGAGCCGGACCTCGCCGTCGGGGCGCTGGGCCCAGCCGCCGACGATCCGGCCGTTCCACCAGGCGGTGGGGCCGAGGTTGCCGGAGCGGTCGACCAGGTCGGGGCGGTGCTCGGGGGAGAGGTACCAGTCGCGGTGCTTCCAACCCATCGCGGTGGGGTCGAGGGCCGGGAGCAGGGCCGCCCAGGGCGCCGGGTCGGCGACCGGGGCGAGGTCGTCGGGCAGTGCGAACCCGGTTGTCCCGCCGGAGAGTTCGACCTCGACGGCCGCGCACGCGGCCAGCGCGGCCCGCACCTCGCGGACGCCCCAGCCGGTCCACCAGACCAGGTCGTCCTCGGTGGCGGGCCCGTGGGAGGCCAGCCACCGCCCGGCCAACTCGGCCTGCGCGGAAGCGCGTTCGGCGGTGGAGGGGGCGGCGGGGAGGGGCGGGCCGGGCACCCAGCGGTGCCGGCTGCTGGTCCAGCCGCCCAGCGGGCGGCGGCGGACCAGGGTGCCCTCCATGCCGAGCAGGCGCAGCAGCCGCATGCTGACCGGCTGGGCGGTCTGGTAGGAGGTGCCGACGCCGTAGTCGATGGTCTCGCGCAACTGCGGTACGAGTTCGCCGAGTTGACTGCCAGTCAGTCCGTCCGGCGAGTCGGGGAGCGCGGCGGCCAGCGCCGCCAGGACGGCGTCCTGCGCACCGGCGGTCCAGGCGGCGTCCCGGCCGGAGGCAGCGAAGTCCCTGAGCAGCCGGGTGCGTTCGGCGGCGGCGGCCTTCGCGGTGGTGGAGGCGTACAGCGCCGGGGCGAGGTCGGCGGGGACCACGAACAGGGTCTTGCGCATGCCGTGGCGGCGCAGCACCGTCCCGTCCGCGTACAGGGCCCGTTCGGTGTCGGCGATGCCCGGTGCGGCCAGCCGGGCCGCGACGGCGAGGAACACCGTGGCGGGGTCGGTGGCGTGCACGGCGACCAGGTCGTCCACCACCTGCTCGGCCCGGTCGGCCGCGGTGCCGGGCGCGAGCCGGTGCCGCCGGGCGAGCCGGGCCCGGCGCTGGTCGTCGTCGAACAGGGGTCGCACCGCCACGGGTTCCTCCTCCGGATCGAGGGACCAGCCTGCCACGCCCCCGCCCCGCACCCGGCCGCGACGCGCGACTTCGGCCGGCGCCCCGGGCCGAGGACGGCGGTCGGGGCTCCGGGAGGGGCGAGCCGGGGCTCCGGGAGGGGCGGGCATGAAAGTTTCGCGCGGCGGGCAGGCCGACGGGGCCGGGCGGGACGGGTGCGGGGGCGCGGGGGGCTCCCGGCCGGGTGAAAGCGGGGCTGGGAAGTGAACGGGCTTGCGGGGGAAGCGAGTTCGACCGGAAAGCGCCCACCGCGGGGTGCGTCCCCCCGCGCAGGCCGGCGGTGTCCCACCCGGGCGGGGGCAGGCCCGGGCGGCGGGACGGGCCCGGGACGGGCGCCGGAAGGGCCGCGGGCCGACGTCCCCGGCAGGGGGTGGTGGGGCCGGGGCACGGGTGCGCGGGGCGGGGACCGGCGGAACGTGCTGGTGCGGCGGTGAACTGTGGTGCCCGTCGGGCCTGTTGGGGCGCTGGTGGCGGGCGGCCCGGGGCCGGGGCGGGAGCGGTGCGGCGGCCGCCCGGTGACGGACAGTGTCCATCAGGGTTGGCGGGAGCGCTCCCACGGGTTCTGTCGAACTTCTTGACGGGAGTGCGAGGTCATGGCTTCATATCGGTTGTCCCCGAGCTGAGTTCGCCTCAGCCCGGGCCAAGTATGGGAGCGCTCCCATTGATTGGGAGCGTTTCCGTCGAGTCCGTCCCCCACCCGAAAGGACTCCCTTACCGTGTCGTCGAACCTGACACGCCGTCTCCGGACGGCCGCAGCGGCCGTGGTGCTCAGCGCCGCGACCGTTGTCCCCCTTGCCATGTCGACCACCGCGGCCCACGCGGCGACCCGTGTGGACAACCCCTTCGTGGGCGCCGGGGTCTACGTGAACCCCGAGTGGTCCGCGAAGGCCGCCGCCGAGCCGGGCGGTTCGGCCGTTTCCAACCAGCCCACCGCCGTCTGGATGGACCGCATCGCGGCCATCAACGGCGTCAACGGCGGCATGGGTCTGCGCGACCACCTGAACGCCGCGGTGCAGCAGGCCGCGGGCAAGCCGTACGTGTTCCAGGTCGTCATCTACGACCTGCCGGGCCGCGACTGTGCCGCCCTGGCCTCGAACGGCGAGCTCGGCCCCACCGACCTGCCGCGCTACAAGAGCGAGTTCATCGACCCGATCGCCGCGATCCTGGCCGACCCGGCCTACGCGAACCTGCGGATCGTGACCACGGTCGAGATCGACTCGCTGCCGAACCTGGTGACCAACGCGGGCGGCACCGCCACCGCGACCGCCAACTGCGACGTCATGAAGGCCAACGGCAACTACATCAACGGTGTGGGCTACGCGCTGGCCAAGCTCGGCGCGATCCCGAACGTCTACAACTACGTGGACGCGGGCCACCACGGCTGGCTCGGCTGGGACTCCAACCTGCAGCCGGCCATCGACACCATCAAGCAGGCCGCCACCGCGTCCGGCTCGACGGTCAACAACGTCCAGGGCTTCATCGTCAACACCGCCAACTACTCGGCGCTGCACGAGACCAACTTCACCGTCGGCGACTCGGTGAACGGCACCTCCGTCCGCCAGTCGAAGTGGGTGGACTGGAACCAGTACGTCGACGAGGCGTCCTACGCCAAGGCGTGGCGGACCAAGGCGATCGCGTCCGGGTTCAACTCGAACATCGGCATGCTGATCGACACCTCCCGCAACGGCTGGGGCGGCGCCAACCGTCCGACCGGCCCGGGCCCGAAGACCTCGGTCGACGCGTACGTCGACGGTGGCCGCATCGACCGCCGCTTCCAGACCGGCAACTGGTGCAACCAGTCCGGTGCGGGCCTCGGCGAGCGCCCGAAGGCCGCCCCCGAGGACGGCATCGCCGCGTACGTGTGGGTGAAGCCTCCGGGTGAGTCGGACGGCGCGAGCCAGGCCATCGCCAACGACGAGGGCAAGGGCTTCGACCGGATGTGCGACCCGACGTACACCGGCAACCCGCGCAACAACAACAACATGTCGGGCGCCCTGCCCAACGCCCCGCTCGCGGGCGCCTGGTTCTCGGCCCAGTTCCAGGAGCTGCTGAAGAACGCCTACCCGGCGCTCGGCACCGGCGGCACCACCGACACCACCGCGCCGACCGCCCCGACCGGCCTCGCGGCGACCAGCACCTCCAGCAGCGTCGCGCTGACCTGGACCGCCTCCACCGACAACGTCGGCGTGACCGGTTACGACGTGTACCGCGGCGGCACCCTGATCGGGTCCACCAACAGCACCTCGTTCTCCGACACCGGCCTGACCGCCTCCACCGCGTACTCGTACACGGTCAAGGCGAAGGACGCGGCCGGCAACGTCTCCGCGGCCTCCGCGGCGCTCAGCGTCACCACTTCCGCCGGTGGCACCACCGACACCACCGCCCCGACCGCCCCGACCAACCTGGCGGCCACCACCACCTCCAGCAGCGCTTCGCTGACCTGGGGCGCCTCCACCGACAACGTCGGCGTGACCGGTTACAACGTGTACCGCGGCGGCACCCTGATCGGGTCCACCACCAGCACCTCGTACACCGACTCGGGCCTGAGCGCCTCCACCGCGTACTCGTACACGGTCAAGGCCAAGGACGCGGCCGGCAACCTCTCCGCCGCCGCGGCCGTCACCGCCACCACCCAGGCCGGCACCGGCACCGGCAGCGCCGGCTGCACCGCCACCTACAAGGTCAGCAGCGACTGGGGCGCCGGCTTCAACGCCGACGTCACCGTCACCGCGGGCAACACCGCGATCAAGTCCTGGAAGGTCACCTGGACCTACGCGGGCAACCAGCAGGTCACCAACCTGTGGAACGGCACCGTCAGCCAGTCCGGCCAGTCCGTGACGGTCAACAACGCCGGCTACAACGGCGCGGTCGCCGCGAACGGCACCACCAGCTTCGGCTTCGGCGGCAGCTACTCCGGCAGCAACGCCGTCCCGACCCTGACCTGCACCGCCACCAGCTGACACCAGGCAGCCGGTAGCACGCAGCGGGTAGCGGCCGAGCCCGACTGACGCGGGACGAAGCCGCAGCGCACCACCCCGAAGGCGCCGCCCACCTGCAGAGTCTGCAGGTGGGCGGTTGCCGTTCCCGGACCCGGCGATCCAGGAAGACCTCAACTCCCCAGTCGGAAAGCGGTGTTGACCAGGGCGACGTGGGTGAACGCCTGCGGGGTGTTGCCCAGCTGGCGCCGGGCCGGCGGGTCCCACTGCTCGCTGAGCAGCCCCAGGTCGTTGGCCAGCGAGGCGGTCCGGACGAAGAGCTCGCGCGCCTCGGCCCGGCGCCCGATCACCGCCAGCGCGTCCGCCAGCCAGAACGAGCAGGCCAGGAACGCCCCTTCGGAACCGGGCAGGCCGTCCGCCGCCCCCGCCCGGTAGCGGCGCACCAGCCCGCCGTGGTCCAGGTCGCGCCGGACGGCCTCCACGGTGCGCACCACCCGTTCGTCGTCCGGCGGCAGGAAACCGGTGGTGGCGACGAACAGCGTGGCGGCGTCCAACTCGGTCGCCCCGTACGAGCGGACGAACAC
The DNA here is from genome assembly GCF_003751605.1 of Kitasatospora cineracea. Classification (NCBI taxonomy): domain Bacteria; kingdom Bacillati; phylum Actinomycetota; class Actinomycetes; order Kitasatosporales; family Streptomycetaceae; genus Kitasatospora; species Kitasatospora cineracea. The sequence continues at coordinate 318,305 of NZ_RJVJ01000002.1, read as the reverse complement.
CTTGCGGCGCGGGTCGACGGCCCGCTCGCACACCTCGGCGTGCACCGCGTCGCGCAGCGCCCGCCACTGCTCCAGCGGGGCGGGCAGGCCGGTGGCCTCGGCCATCCGCACCGCCCGGTCGGCGGCCACCCAGGCCATCACCTTGGAGTGGGTGAACTGCCGCCGCCCGCACCGCACTTCCCACAGTCCCTCGTCGGGCTCCCGCCAGCGGGCGGCCAGCGAGCCGAGCAGGGTGCGCAGCAGGCCCCAGACCTGCCGCTCCATCGGCAGGCCGGCCCGCAGCGCCAGGTCGAGGGTGTCCACCACCTCGCCGTAGACGTCGAGCTGGAGCTGCCCGACGGCCGCGTTGCCGAACCGGACCGGCCGCGAGCCGAGGTGCCCGGGCAGCCAGTCGGCCTCGGTCTCCGGCAGGCCGCGCTCCCCGGCCACCCCGTACACCGCCTGCACGTCGGACGGGTCGCCGGCCACCGCCCGCAGCAGCCACTTGCGCCAGGCCGCGGCCTCCTGCCGGAAGCCGCCGCGCAGCAGCGCGGAGAGCGTCATCGCGGAGTCGCGCAGCCAGCAGAACCGGTAGTCCCAGTTGCGCTCCCCGCCCGGCGCCTCGGGCAGCGAACTGGTCGGCGCGGCGACGATCCCGCCGGTCGGCTCGTACGCCAGCGCCTTCAGGGTCAGCAGCGAGCGCAGCACCGCGTCCCGCCACTCGCCCCGGTAACTCAGCTGCCCGGCCCAGGCGCGCCAGTCGGCCAGCGTCGCGGCGAGCAGCGCCTCCGGGTCGGTGCGCGGGGCGGTGGCCAGGTGGGAGGGCTGCCAGGTCAGCACGAACGGGACCCGCACGCCGGGCAGCGCGGTGAACTCGGAGACGGTGGCCAGCCCGGCCCCGGTGCCCGGCCCGGCCGCGGCGCCGTTCGCGCCGTAGGTGTGCACGCCGGGCGGGACGCGCAGCCAGGCGGCGTCCGGCCCGGCGACGGCCACCCGGTGGTGCTCGGTGCGGCGCACCCACGGGTCGACCCGGCCGTGGTGGAAGCGCAGCCGCAGCTCGCCGCGGACCGGGACGGCGCCGCTGACGCCCTCGACGATCCGCACCAGCCGCGGGGCGCGGTCCCGGTGCGGCATCAGGTCGGTCACCTTCACCTCGCCGTCCGGGGTGCGCCAGCGGGACTCCAGCACCAGGGTGTCGCCGAGGTAGCGGCGCCCGGTGCAGTCGCCCGCGCCGACCGGGGCGATCCGCCAGGCGCCGTGCTCGGGGGTGCCGAGCAGTGCGGCGAAGCAGCTGGGGGAGTCGAAGCGGGGCAGGCAGAGCCAGTCGACCGAGCCGTCCCTGCCGACCAGGGCGGCGGTCTGGAGATCGGAGAGGAGCGCGTAGTCCTCGATGCGACCGCCCATGGGGGTGATTCTGCGCCGATCGCGGGCCGCCGCCACACGGGACGCGCCACGCCACTGTTCGGACGCCGCGGCTTGCGGCGCGGATCGCAGGTGTAGGAAGATCTTTATGTCCTCTTGCCATTTTCGACTGCCACGCCGGAAGGCCGGAAGGAGTGCCGTCATGGCGCGTCCGAACTGGGTGCCCGCAGGGACCGACCTCGACAAGCCGAACGCGGCTCGGGTGTACGACTACTACCTCGGCGGTTCGCACAACTTCGAAGTCGACCGGCAGATGGCGCGCAAGGCGATCGAGCTCTGGCCCGACCTGCCGAAGATCATGCGGGCGAACCGGGCCTTCCTGCGCCGCGCCACCCAGTTCGCGGCCGAGGAGGGGATCAGCCGCTTCCTGGACATCGGCTCCGGCATCCCCACCTTCGGCGCCGTCCACGAGGTGGCCCGCGAGTACCAGCCCGACGCCCGCGTCGTCTACATCGACATGGACCCGGTCGCGGTCGCCCACAGCCGCCTCATCCTGGCCGACGACCCGCGCTGCCGGATCGTCGACGCCGACCTGCGCAACACCGACGACCTGCTGGCCCGCCCCGAGGTCGAGGAGCTGCTCGCCCCCGGCGAGCCCGTCGCGGTGATCCTGAACGCCGTCATGCACTTCGTCACCGACGAGGACCACCCCGACCGGATCCTCACCAAGCTCCGCGAGGCGCTGCCCAGCGGCAGCATGCTGATCCTCTCGCACGCCTCCCTGGAGGGCCGCCCCGACCAGGCCGGCTCCCACCAGAGCCTGTACCGCTCCACCCCCACGCCGCTCACCATGCGCAGCCGCGAGCAGATCACCGCCTTCTTCGAGGGCTACGAACTGGTCGAGCCCGGCGTGGTCTACCTGCCCGAGTGGCACCCCGACGACGCGGCGTCGGTCGGCCCGCACCCCGAGCGGATGACGGGCATGGCCGGCGTCGGGCGCCTGTCGTGAACGAGTCACCCGGTGCGGACGGGGCACCCGGCCCGGACGCCGCCGGGTTCCACGCCGCCTGGGGGGCCATGCTCCGCACCGGGCACGGCGCCGCGGTCCGCCCCGGCGTGCTCAACCCGCTGATCGCCCGCACCTCCGAACTGCTGCACCGCGCCGCCCGGGAGCACCCGTTCCGCCCCGACCTGGCCGGCCAGGTCGGGGCGCTGCTCATCGACAACCAGTTCACCGACCCGCAACTGCTCGCCGACGCCGTCCAGTTGCTCCAGCGCCGCCCCGTCCCCGACGACCGCGGCCCGGAGCTCAGCGGCGCCTTCGCGGCCGGCTGGGCGGCCGCCCTGCGCGAGCGCACGCTGCGCGAGCAGGAAGCGATCCGGCTGGCCGCCGACACCGCCCGGCAGGAGATCGAGAAGGCCCTGCGGGTCTCCGAGGCCCGCTTCCGCGCCCTGTTCGAGTCGGCGGCGATCGGCATCGGCCTCGGCGACACCGACGGCAACATCCTGGCCGTCAACCGGGCCCTGGGCGAGATCTTCGGCGGCGGCCCCGAGGACATGCAGGGCGTGCGGGTCAACGACCTGGTCCACCCCGAGGACACCCCCGGCGTGTGGGAGGCCTACGAGGAGCTGATCAGCGGCAAGCGCGAGTACTTCCAGTTCGACAAGCCGTACTACCGGCGCGACGGCGAGGTGGTGTGGACCCACCTGACCGTCTCGCTGATCCGCGACGACGACGGCGCGCCGCTCTACCAGGTCGCCATGCTGGAGGACGTCACCGACCGCTACCGCCTGCAGGAACGGCTGCGGCACCAGGCCACCCACGACCCGCTGACCGGCCTGCCCAACCGGGCCGCGTTCTTCGAACGCCTGGAGAAGCTCTTCGAGGACCCGGAGCCGGACGTCCGCTTCGGCCTGTGCTACGTCGACCTGGACGGCTTCAAGATCGTCAACGACAGCCTCGGCCACGACATGGGCGACCAGCTGCTGACCGTGGTCGCCGGCCGGCTGGAGAACGCGCTCAGCCCGCTCGGGCACATGGTGGCCCGGCTCGGCGGCGACGAGTTCGTGGTGCTGCTGGAGAACTGCCGCGGCGAGCAGGAGGCCGTCGCCGCCGCCAAGACCGTCCTCGCCGCGCTCACCAAACCCGTGGTGATCGGCGACCACCGGCTGGCCGTCGGCGCCAGCGTCGGCGTGCTGGAGCGGCGGATCGCCACCACCACCCCCGGCGCCGCCGTCCGGGCCGCCGACCTCACGCTCTACCGCGCCAAGGAGGCCGGCCGCGGCCGCTGGACGCTGTTCGACCCCAAGGAGAACGCGCGCGCCGTCAGCCGGTACGCCGTCTCCGTGCGGATGCCCGCCGCCCTGGACCGCGGCGAGTTCTTCATCGACTACCAGCCGATGGTCGACCTGGCCTCCGGCGTGATGACCGGCGTCGAGGCACTGGTGCGCTGGCGCCACCCGCAGCTCGGGGTGCTCGGCCCGGAGGAGTTCGTCGGCGTCGCCGAGGAGACCGGGCTGATCATGCCGCTCGGCCGCTGGGTGCTGGAACAGGCCTGCGAGCAGGCCGCCGACTGGGTCGCCCGGTTCGGCGACCGGGCCCCCCGGCTCAGCGTCAACCTGGCCGTCCGGCAGGCCCGCAACGCCGGACTGGTCGGCGACATCGAACGCACCCTGCGCAACACCGGCCTCGACCCGTCGATGCTCCAGCTGGAGATCACCGAATCGACCGTGGTCGGCCCCGAGGACGAGGCGCTCAAGGCGCTGCACGCCCTGGTCGACATGGGCGTCTCGCTCTCCGTCGACGACTTCGGCACCGGCTGGTCCAACCTCGCCTACCTGCGCGACCTGCCCGTCTCCAACCTCAAGATCGCCGGCTCCTTCGTCGGCGACCTGCACGACCCCGCCAAGGACACCCACCTCGGCTGGCGGATCGTCAGCGGCCTCGTCTCGCTCGCCCACACCCTCGGCCTGTCGGTCACCGCGGAGGGCGTGGAGAGCCGCGCCGACGCCGAGCGCCTGCGCCTGATGGGCTGCGACCTCGCCCAGGGCTGGCACTTCGGCCGCCCCGTGCGCCCCGCCGAGATCGCCCGCCGGATCGCCGAGGCCGAGACGTTCGAGAACGGGACGTCCGAGAGCGGATCGTTGGAGAGCGGGTCGTTCGAGAACGGGACGTCCGAGAACGGGTCGTTGGAGAGCGGGTCGTTCGAGAACGGGTCGTTGGAGAGCAGGACGTCCGGGACCTTCGAGTCCGGCCCCGAGAGCTGAGACCTCGCCGCCGGTCCCATCCGCGCGGGTCCCGGCCCGGGTTGGCAGTTTCGGACACGGCGGCAGCCGACCACTGCCGGGACGGCCGTTCCGGGCGACAGCCGGGCGGGCCGGGCGCCCGGAGGATGCGGCAGAAACGGACAAAGGTGGGCGAAGGGGGTTGACGGCCCGTCGGCGGCGGGCGCACGATGAGGACCTGGCGCCGCCGGTACGGGCCCTCTTCCCGAACCCGCCGAGCGGGCCGCGCACGGCGCACCACGCGCCCCGGACGTCGATCGCCCTTCTGCGGCGCCGACTGTCCCGGCGGGGGACCGGCAGGGAGACCGGGCAGCGGGGGAGCACCGGGGGGAGCACCACCACCGCGGCGACGTCCTGACGCCCCGGCACACCGACGCCTCGACGCGCCGGCGTCCCCGACCGCCGCACCCGTCCTCCGTGCGGGCACCGACCTGCCCGCTTCCGCCTCGGTGAAGAGGCACACCGCGATGAGCGCCACCCTGCCCACCGGGCAAACCCCAGCCAACCACGCACTGCCGGACGGCAGTCCACCCACCGACGCCCGCCCCCGGCGGCGGGCCGCCGACCGGATCGCCGACCACGCGCCGATGCGCCGCACCGGCGACCGGGCCCCCGCCCGGCCGCTGACCCGCGGACCCAGCCGGCGCTCCGGCGACTACCGGACCCGACACACCGTCAGCCTGGTCGTCCCCGCCCGGGACGAAGCCCGCAACATCCCCTGGGTGTTCGAGCAGATCCCCAGCTGCGTCGACGAGGTCATCCTGGTCGACGGCGCCTCCCGGGACGCCACCGTCGCCATGGCCCGCACCTGCCGCCCCGCCGTCCGCAACGTCGCCCAGAGCGCCCCCGGCAAGGGCAGCGCGCTGCGCACCGGATTCGCCGCCGCCACCGGCGAGTACATCGTGATGATCGACGCGGACGGCTCGATGTGGCCCGGCGAGATCCCGCACTTCCTGCACTTCCTCGACCACGGCTACGACTTCGTCAAGGGCTCCCGCCGGATGGCCGGCGGCGGCTCGCTCGACCTCACCCCGCTGCGCGCGCTCGGCAACAAGGCCCTGCTGCTGGTCGTCAACCGCCTCTACGGCGGCCTGCTGACCGACCTGTGCTACGGCTACTGCGCGTTCCGCCGCGACTTCCTCGCCGAACTCGACCTGCGCGCCACCGGGTTCGAGATCGAGGCCGAGATGATCGCGCACGCGCTGCGCTCGGGACTGCGGATCGCCGAAGTCCCCAGCCTGGAACTCCCCCGCCGCAGCGGACGCTCCCACCTGCACGCCGTCTCCGACGGCCGCAGAGTGCTGCGCACCCTGCTCGCCGAACGCCCCGGCGCGGGGGAAGGACGATGAACGGCCGCGACCGGCGCCACCGCGCGGCCTGCCCGCCGCCCGCCGCACCCGCCTCGCCGCACACCCCCGTCACCGTGGTCGAACTCGACCTGGCCGACCCGGGCGAGGTGCGCTCGCCCGGCGGCCGCGGCCCCGCCGCCCCCGACGGACGCGTGTCGGCGTTGGTGCGGCTGCACGGACACCCGCTCGGCATGGTGCACGCCACCGGGACGAGCGGCCGGCCCGCCGCGCTCGCCCGGGCGCTGGTCGCCGCCGCTCATCGGGAACTGGGCGCCCCCGCCGTACCGGACCCACCCGCAGTACCGGACCCACCCGCAGCGCCGGGCGCCCCCGCAGGACCGGAAGGGCAGTCGGCGCAGCAGTCGGCGCCGCGGGCGGCCCGCTGCCCGGCCGGCGGGATGAGCGTGGTGATCTGCACCCGGGACCGCACCGAACTGCTCGCCGACTGCCTGGACTCCGTCCTGCGGGCCGCCGACACCCTCACCGCGGCCGGCCCCGGCGGGACGGTCGAAGTCCTGCTGGTCGACAACGCCCCCGCCGGGCCCGACACCGAACGGCTGGTCGCGGAGCGCTACCCCGGCCGGATCCGCTACCTGTGCGAACCCGCCCCCGGACTCTCCCGGGCCCGCAACCGCGGCCTGGCCGCCGCCCGCGGCACGCTCTGCGCCTTCACCGACGACGACGCCCTCGCCGACCCCGGCTGGCTGGCCGCCCTGGCCGCCGCGTTCGCCGCCGACCCCCGCACCGGCTGCGTCACCGGACTCGTCGTCCCCGCCGAACTCGACACCCCCGCCCAGCAGTTGTTCGAACGCTACGCCGGCACGGAACGCGGCTGGACCCCCCGCGACTGGAACCTCGACGCCCCCGGCGCCGGACCGCTCGACCGGTACTCCACCGGACGCTGCGGCATCGGCGCGAACATGGCCTTCCGCACCGGACTGCTGCGCACCCTCGGCGGGTTCGACCCCGCCACCGGCACCGGAACCCCCGCCCGCGGCGGCGAGGACCTGCTCGCCTTCCACCTCGTCCTGACCGCCGGACACACCGTCGCCTACCGGCCCGACGCCGTCGTCTGGCACCGCCACCGGCGCACCCTGCACGCCCTCACCGTCCAGGTCAGCGGCCTCGGCATCGGCTTCGGCGCCTACCTCGCCGCCGCCCTGCGCCGCCACCCCGCCCTGCTCGGCGACCTGCTGCTGCGACTGCCCGCCGGAGCGATCGGCTGGCACCGCGGCCACCGGCCCCCCGCCGCGGACACCCCCCTCGACCGCCGCCGCCTGCGCGCCCTGCGCCGGATGGAACGCCGCGGCCTCGCCCAGGGACCGCCCCGCTACCTCTACACCCGCCGACAGCAGCACCACACCCCCGGCGGAGGCTGACCGACCATGAACACCCCGACCGCACCCCCCGTCCGGGTCGCCGAACTCGACCTCGCCCGCCCCGGCGAACTCCACCGCCCCGGCCACCGCACCCCCTACCACCCCACCGGCCCCACCCTCGCCCTCGTCCGCTCCGCCGGCCACCCCCTCGGCACCGTCACCGCCGACGCCGACCGCCCCGACCGCCTGCACGCCGCGCTGCACGCCGCGGCGCGGCAGCGGTTCGAGACGGAGGGACCCGCGGCGGGCGGGGAGGAGAAGGAGGGCGGTGACGGTGCGGCCGGGCCGGTGGTCAGCGTGGTGGTCTGCACGCACAACCGGCCCGACCTGCTGGTGCGCTGCCTGGACTCGCTGCTGCGCGGCGGCTACCCGTCCCTCGACGTGATCGTGGTCGACAACGCACCCGCCGACGACGCCGTCCGGCAACTGCTGCCGGAGCGCTACGGCGACCGGGTGCGGTACGTGCGCGAGCCGGTGGCGGGACTCGCCCGGGCCCGGAACCGGGGGCTGGCGGCCGCCCGGGGCGGGATCTGCGCGTTCGCCGACGACGACCTGATCCTCGACGAGCGGTGGGTGCCCGCCCTGGTCGCCGGGTTCCGGGAGGCCCCCGGCCCGGCCTGCGTGACCGGCCTGGTGATGCCCGCCGAGCTCGACACCCGGGCCCAACTGCTGCTGGAACGCTACAGCGGCTACGGCAAGGGGTTCGCCCCCCGCGACTACACGCTGCGCACCCGGACCGGCGACCCGCTGTACCCGTTCGCCACCGGACGGCTCGGCACCGGCGCCAACATGGCCTTCCGGACCGACGTGCTGCGCGCCCTCGGCGGGTTCGACCCCGCCACCGGCACCGGCACCCCCGCGTACGGCGGCGAGGACCTGCTCGCCTTCCTCCAGGTGCTGGCCGCCGGACACACCGTCAGCTACCGGCCCGACGCGCTGGTGTGGCACCCGCACCGGCGCGCCCTGGACACCCTGCCGCCGCAGGCGTTCGGCCTCGGCGCGGGCTTCGGCGCCTACCTGGCCGCCGCCGTCCGCCGCCGACCCCGGCTGCTGGCCGGGCTGCTGCCGCTGCTGCCGCGCGGCCTGTGGCGCACCGCCCACCGGAGCGCGGCCCCGGCCGGAGCCGACGACCCGCTGCTGCGGGCGCTGCGCCGCCGGGAACTGCTCGGCCTGCTGTACGGCCCGCTCGGCTACCTGCGCAGCCTGCACGCCCAACGCCGCACGGACCGGCGACGGCACCCGGGGCGGCCCGCGGACGGGGCCGGACGATGAGCACCGGCGCCCGGGTCCGGCCCCACCCCGCCGCGGAGCCCTGCACGTGTGGCTACCCGACGCTGCTGCGGGCCCGGGCCCGGGCGCTGGCGGCCCGCTCCCGGCAGGAGCCGCTGCTGCACAACGGCCACCTGCTGGCCGCGAGTTCGCTGCTGTCGGCCGGACTGGGCTCGCTGTTCTGGGTGCTCGCCACCCGCTCCTACAGCGCCGCCGAGGTCGGCCGCAGCTACACCGCGCTGTCCGCGACGATGTTCCTGTCCACGCTGGGCAGCCTGAACCTCGGCGACGCCCTGGTGCGGTTCGTCCCTACCGCCGGACGCCGCACCCGAAGCCTGGTGCTGCGCTGCTACCTGGTCGCCGCGACCGGCAGCGCCCTCGTCGCCGTCGCGTTCCTGCTGCTCGTCCCGGTCGTCGCACCCGCGCTCGGCGAACTGCGCCGCCCCGTGCTGGCCGTCGCGTTCGTCGCCGCCACCGCCGGGTACGCCGTGTTCGTGCTCCAGGACGGGGCGCTCACCGGCGTCCGCCGGGCCGGCTGGGTGCTCGGCGAGAACACCCTGTTCGCGGTCGCCAAGGCCGGACTGCTCGCGCTGTGCGCCGCGCTGGCCGTCGGCACCGGCATCCTGGTCTCCTGGGCCGCCGCCCTGGTCCTGGCCATCGCCGCCACCAACCTGGTGCTGTTCCGCAGCGCCGTCCCCGCCCACCAGGCCGCCCCCGCCGCGGACACCGGCGGCCCCCGCCCGCCCGAACGGATCGCCCGCTGGGCCGGGGCCGACTACCTCGGCAACCTGTTCACCTTCGCCGGGACGACCGTGCTCCCGCTGATGGTGCTGGACCGGCTCGGCGCCGACGGCAGCGCCTACTACTCGCTGGCGTACGTCATCGCCTCCACCCTGTACGTCGCCGCGTTCAGCATGGGCCACTCGCTGGTCGTCGAAGGCACCCGCGACCCGGCCCGGCTCGCCGAGCACGCCCGCCGCCTGCTGCGCCACTCCACCCTGCTGGTCACCGCCGCCGCCCTGCCGATCGCCGCCGCCGCGCCCTGGATCCTCGGCCTGTTCGGCCCCGACTACGCCACCCGCGGCAGCACCGCGCTGCGCCTGATGGCGCTGTCCGCGATCCCCAACACGGTGCCCAACGTGGTCCTGCAGATCGCCCGGGTCCGCCGCGCACTGCCCTGGATGGTCGGCATCCGGCTGGCCTTCGCCGCCACCGTCGTCGCCCTGACCGCCGCCCTGCTGCCGCCGTTCGGCCTCACCGGCATCGGCGCCGCCTGGCTGATCGCCGAATGCGCGATCGCCCTGCCGCTGCTCGCCGCCCTGCCCCGCCTGCTGGCCCCCGCGCCGGCGTCCGGGCGCCCCCGCCCCGAGGAGGAGCCGACATGAGCACCAGCCCCGCCCCGACCGCCGCCGAGCTGACGGTGGCGATCTGCGCCTACACCCTGGACCGCTGGACCCTGCTGCAGGCCGCCGTCGACTCGGTGCGACGGCAGAGCCCGCGACCCGGCGAACTGCTCCTGGTCATCGACCACAACGAGCAACTGGAGCGGATGGCCCGCGACCTGCCCGACGTCACGGTGCTCGCCAACCGCGAACGGCCCGGCCTGTCCGGGGCCCGCAACACCGCGCTCGCCGCCGCCCGCGGCACCGTCACCGCCTTCCTCGACGACGACGCCGCCGCCCGCCCCGGCTGGACCGCCGCCCTGCTCGCCGCCTACCGCGACCAGCACGTCCTCGGCGCCGGCGGACTCGTCGCCCCGCACTGGCAGCACGGCCGCCCCCGCTGGTTCCCGCCCGCCTTCGACTGGGTGGTCGGCTGCAGCCACAGCGGCATGCCCCGGCAGCCCCGCGACGTCCGCAACCTGATCGGCGCCAACATGTCCTTCCGGACCGCGCCCGCCCGCGCCGCCGGCGGCTTCCGCACCGAACTCGGCCGGGTCGGCCGCCACCCCGCGGGCTGCGAGGAGACCGAACTGTGCCTGCGCCTGACCGCCCGCCACCCCGGCACCCGGATGCACTACGACCCGGCCGCCGCCGTCCGCCACCAGGTGCCCCGGCAGCGCGCCACCCCCCGCTACTTCGCCGCCCGCTGCCTCGCCGAGGGCCGCTCCAAGGCCCTGGTCGCCCGCCGACGCGGCCCCGGACCCGCCCTCGCCAGCGAACGCGCCTACCTGCGCCGCACCGTCCCCGCCGCCCTGGGCACCGCCCTGCGCCACGGCCGGCTCGGCACCGCCACCGCCCTGACCACCGGCGTCCTGCTCACCACCGGAGGCTACCTGCTGGGAAGGGCAAGGCAGTTGACGGACCGTCAGACGGGCGGCGGGCGGCCGGAGAACGGCGCGGGGCAGGGACGGGGTGCACCATGAGCGTCGCCCCCGTGCTGCTCTACCACTCGGTGTCCGACGACCCGCCGCCCTGGCTCGCCCCCTACACCGTCGCCCCGCACACCTTCCGCGCCCAACTCGACCGCATCCAGGACGCCGGACTGTCCGTCGTCCCGCTCGCCCGGCTGGTCACCGCCCTGCACGGCGGCCCGCCGCTGCCCGCGCACTGCGCGGTGCTCACCTTCGACGACGGCTACGCCGACTTCTACTGGACGGTCGCCCCGATCCTCTCCGACCGCGGCCTGCCCGCCACCGTCTACCTCACCACCGGCGCCGTCCACGCCCCCGGCGCGCTCCCCGGCGGCAGCCTGCTGCCCCCCACCCCCATGCTCAACTGGCGGCAGGTCGCCACCCTCGACGCCCTCGGCCTGGAGATCGGCGGCCACTCCCGCACCCACCTCCCGCTCGACACCGCCCGCCCCGACCGGCTCCGGCAGGAAGTCACCGGCAGCAAACACGAGTTGGAGGACGCCCTCGGCCACCCCGCCACCGCCTTCGCCTACCCCCACGGCTACCACAGCCCCGCCGTCCGCCGCGAAGTCGCCCGGGCCGGCTGGACCTCCGCCGCCGCCGTCGGCAACGCCCTCAGCTCCGCCGCCGACGACCCGCTGCGGATCTGCCGCCTGATGGTCCTGAACACCACCACCCCCCGCACCTTCGAGGACTGGATCCACCTGCGCGCCACCCGTACCGGCCCGCTCCGCGACAGCGCCGCCACCCTCGGCTGGCGCGCCTACCGCCGCCTGCGCGCCCGCCTCGGCCGCCCCACCGGCGGACCGCCGCGCCAGTGACCCCCGGCCAGGAGCCCGCCGTGACCGCACCCGCCAGGACCGCACCCGCCGCCGACCCCCCGGCCGGCGCCACCCCGCTGCGCCCCGCCGCCCGCCGCCGCGCCGACCGCCGCCCCGTCGCCACCCGGACGGCCACCCCCTGGCGGGCCCGGACCGTCCGCTATGCCCTGCCGCTCGCCGTCCTGCTCTGGCTGACCGCCCTGCGCACCACCCGCCTCGACCGGATCGGCGACCTCGGCCTGCTCCAGGCCCTCCCGCCCACCTACTACGCCGCGCTCGCCGTCCTCACCGCCGGCTTCCTCACCGCCCTGCGCACCCCCTGGCTGCCGCAGCGCCGCCTCGCCCGGTACGTCCTCGCGCTGATCGTCTTCGTGCACGCCACCCCCAGCCTGCTCTACCCCACCCTGCGCTACTCCTGGGCCTGGAAGCACATCGCCGTCGTCGACGCGATGCTCCGCCACGGCGGCACCGTCCCCGACGCCGGAAAGCTCGACGTCTACAACCAGTGGCCCGGCTTCTTCGCCCTCAACGCCCTCGTCCTGCGCGCCACCGGCCTGCACTCCGCCCTCGGCTACGCCTCCTGGTACCCGCTGATCGCCAACCTGCTGCTGCTCGGCCCGCTGCTGCTGCTCTTCCGCAGCCTCACCCGCGACCGCCGCCTGGTCTGGTGCGCCCTGTGGCTGTACTACGCCACCTCCTGGGTCGGCCAGGACTACTTCTCCCCGCAGGCCTTCGCCTACCTGCTGTACGTCACCGTCATCGCCCTGACGATGCGCCAACTCTCACTGCGAGAACGGGAGGCGGGGAGATTCGGCTGGCGGGCCGGGCCGTACGCGCTGCTGCTGGTGCTGATCGCCGCGATCGCCTCCTCGCACCAGCTCACCCCCGTCATGCTGGTCAGCTCGCTCGCCGTCCTCGCCCTGCCCCGCCGCAACCGCCGCACCGTGCTGCCCGTCCTCGCCGCCGCCCTCGCCCTCACCGTCGCCTGGGACGCCACCGTCGCCCGGCCGTTCGTCGCCGCCAACCTGCACAGCCTGATCACCGCCCTCGCCGCCCCCGACCGCAACGCCGTCTCCGGCCTCGCCCAACTCGGCGCCGCCGCCCCCGGACAGGTCCTCGCCTCCTGGACCGACCGGGCCACCACCGCCGCCGTCCTGCTGCTCGCCCTCGCCGCCGTGCTGCGCCGCCGCTGGGTCCGCCGCACCACCCTGCCGCTGCTGCTGCTCGCCCCGCTCGTGCTGCTCCTCGCCAACGGCTACGACGGCGAAATGCTGTTCCGCGCCTACCTGTTCGCGCTGCCCGCCACCTCCTTCCTGATCGCCGCCCTGCTCGCCCCCGGCCTGCCCCGCCCGCCCGTCCGGCCCGCCGTCACCGGCACCGTCCTGCTCGCCCTGCTCGGCGGACTGCTGTTCGGCTACTACAGCAAGGAAGCCGTCAACCACTTCACCCCGCAGGAAGCCGCCGCCGTCCGCTACGCCACCGAACAGACCCCGCCCGGCTCCCGGATCGTCTCCCTCACCTCCGACGAACCCGGCGGCGAACTCCACTACGACCAGCACTCGTGGATCATCCTCACCGACGCCGACCCCGCCGACCGCCTCCTGCTCGCCACCGACCCGCAGACCGCCCTCACCGACGCGCTCTCCACCGGACAGCCCTCCTACCTGGTGCTCACCCGCGCCCAGCTCGCCTCCTGCCGGCTCACCGGCCTGCTCCCGGCCGCCGCGGTCGACGAGATCCAGTACACCGCCGCCCACCTGTCCGCCCTGCGGCCGGTGTACAGCAGCCCCGACGCGATCGTCTACCAGTACCTGCCGCCCACCGCCCCGGCCGGGCCTGCGGGGCCGAGGGCTCCGGTCGGGCCTGCCGGGGGAGCCGGAGGTGCCGGGGGCGCCGGGCCGGTCCGGGGCGCCGGGCCCGTCGGACCCGTCGGAGCCGTCACGGAAGGAGGCGCGTCATGAGCAGGACCCTCGATGCCGTCCGGCGACACCCCGGGAGCCGGTGGCCGCTGCTGCCGGCCGGCTCCGGCTGGATCGCGCTCGCCGTGACCGCGCTGCCCCCCGCCGGCCCGCTGCGGGTCGCGGCCGTCACCGCGTTCCTGCTCAGCTGCCCCGGTGCGGCCGCCGTCCGGGTCGCCCGCCCGGCGCTGCGCCCCGGCGAGTGGTGGTCGACGGCGGTGCTGGCCGTCGCGGTCAGTGCCGCGCTCACCGCGCTGGTCACCGAAACCCTGTACCTGGCGCGGCAGTTCACCGCCGCCCGGGTGGTGCTGGTGCTCGCCGTACTGACCACCGCGCTGACCCTGGCGGTCCGGCGGGAGCCACCCGAGCCACCTGAGCCGTCCGAGCCGCCCGGTGGCCCGGAAGGACCGGGAGGAGCGGCGGGGCCCGGGCGGAAGGGGCGCGGGCGGATCTGGATGGCTGCCGCGCTGCTGACCGCCACCGCCTGTGGCGGCCCGGCCGTCGGCAGCATGCAGGATTTGGGCGGCCCCGCCTCCACCGCCTCCACCGCCCCCACCGGCCTCCCGGCCACCGAGCCGCCCGCCGCGCCGCCCGGCAGCCCCCGGCCCTGGCACCCCGCCCTGTACGACGACTTCACCGGCCACGGCCTCGACTCCGCGAACTGGACGACCTGCTACGACTGGAACCAGAACGGCTGCACCAACGCGGGCAACCGGGAGAGCGAGTGGTACCGCCCCGGCCAGGTCACGGTCGCCGACGGCGCCCTCACCCTCACCGCCACCCGCCGCGCCACCACCGGCAGCGACGGCAAGACCTACCCCTGGACCTCCGGCATGGTCTCCACCGGCCGCGACAACTGGAACGCCCAGCCCCGGCACACCTTCACCTACGGCTACGTCGCCGCCGCCATCCAGGCCCCCGCCGACTCCACCGGCATGTTCCCCGCCTTCTGGCTGCTGCCCGCCGCCACCCGCGGCGGCCTCCCCGAGATCGACGTCGCCGAGTTCATCAACTCCAACCGCTACGTCGACCTCAACCTGCACGGCCGCACCCCCCAGGGCCAGGACGCGAACGCCCACCAGCGCTACGGCCCCGTCGACTTCGCGGCCGGCTACCACGTCTTCGGCGTCGACTGGGAACCCGACGGCATCACCTGGTACGTCGACGGCACCCCCCGCCTCCAGGTCACCGACCCCGCCGCGATCCCCGACACCCCCATGGAACTCCTGATCAACCTGGCCGTCGGCTTCGAAGAGGCCCCGACCACCGACACCGCCCAACTCCACGTCGCCTGGATCGGCGTCTGGCAGCACTGAGCCGCCGCCCGGCCGGTGTCACCGGGGCGGCGGCGCGGAGCCGGCGAGCTCGCGCAGGACCGGGACCAGGACCTCGCGCAGCCAGACACGGTTGCGGGCGAAGCGGCGGGACTTCTCGAGGTTGCCGGAGACGTGCCAGAGCCAGGCCAACAGGGCGGCGGAGCGCGGGAGTTCACCGGTCTCGGGACGGCGCAGGACGCCGGTGCGCAGGGCGGTCACCACCTGCTCGCCCCAGGTGCGGCCGTCCAGCAGCCAGCCCAGGGCGAGGGCGAACGTCGCGCGGTCGACGACGGCCGGGCCGTCGGCCAGGGCGTCCGCCCAGTCGACCAGCCCGGTGACGGTCAGCGGGCCGGTGGCGGCCGCTGGGCCGGTGACGGTGAGTGGGCCGGTGGCGGCCGCTGGACCGGTGGCGGCCGGTGGGCCGGTGGCGGCCGGTGGGCCGTTGTCGGAGGTGCCGGGGGAGCGGAGGAGCAGGTTTCCGGGGGCGAAGTCGCCGTGCGTCCACGCCACTTCGGTCGGGTGCTCGGTCAACTCCCGGCGCAGGAAGACACGCAGCGCCAGCAGCCCGGCGGTGCCCTCCGCGCCCCGGCACCAGCGGACCCGGTCGGAGAGCACCGCCAGCCGGTGGCCCAGCCAGCCGTCCACCAGGCGCCCGTCCCGGCTCAACCCGCCCGTCGCACCGTGCAGTTCGTCCAGCAGGCCGAGCGCGGCCACGGCCAGCGGACCGGCCAGTTCGGGACGGCGGGCCAGCAGGACGTCGCCCGGCACGCCCGGCAGCACCTCCTGCACCAGCACCGGCGGGCGCGCGCCCAGCCGGGAGTCCACCGTCTCCGGCAGCAGGGCGCGCAGCCCCGGTGGCCGCAACTCCGAGGCCAGCACCGCGATCGCGTCCCGCTCGCGCACCAGCGCCCGCACCGCCTCCCCGGTGCGCGGGCACTTCACCAGCACCGGCGGCCCGCCGCCGGCCGGACGCCGGCGCGCCACCAGCACGTCCGAGAACCCCTGCGCCACCGCCTCCCACCGGCCGCGCCCCAACTCCCGTGCCGCCAGCCGCAGTCGCAGCTCGTCCGCGGCCCGGCCCGCCGGCCCCGGCGGCACCAGCAGCAGCCCGCCCGCGACCTCCCGCACCCCCACCAGCTCGTACACCGGGATGCGGCCGCCGACGCTCATCCCGCCCTCCGTCCGCCGCCGACCGCCGACCCGCCCGACCGGCAGGCCAGTCGGAGCAGCCGGGCGGGCAGGCCCGGCATCCCCGCCTCCGGCAGGGCCAGCAGCGCCAGCAGTGCCCGGCTCTGCGCCGAGGGGCGGGGCGGGCGGCAGCGGGCGCAGCCGCCCGGGCGGTGGCCGAGCAGGACGGCCACCGCCTCCGCCAGCCCCGCCTGGTAGGGCGAGCCGCCGACCCGGGCGACGGCCTTGGCCTCGGGCGCCGCGTGCGCGGGTGCCGTGCCCAGCCGTGCCCAGCGCAGCAGCTCCCGGTCGGCCGGCCCGTCCCCGGCCGCGAACACCGGCACCGCGCCCGGATCGCCCAACTCGGCCAGCAGCGCCCGCACTCCGGCCGCCTTGCCGACCCCCGGCGGCAGGAAATCGGTCTGCTGCTCGCCCCGTACCACCCGGGTGCCGGTCGCGGCGGCGATCCGGTCCGCGGTGCGCCGGTCCAGCCCCGTGTACCGCCCGCCCGGGTGGCGGCGCGAGACCCGGGCCGTCCAGCGGGCCAGCGGGTCGACCACCAGGCCGTCCAACTCCACCGCCATGGACCGTACTTCGCTGCCGTCCCGGTCGGTGAGCGGCAGCGGCGGCCGGCCCGGCAGGTGCAGCACCGCCCCGTACTCGGCCACGCCGCCCGCCAATCCGTAGGCCCGGCAACGGTCCTGGACCTCCGGCAGCGAACGCCCCGTGGCCGGCAGCGGGCGGAACCCGTGCGCGCGCAGCGCCCGCAGCGCGAGCATGCCCAGCGGCGACGAGGCCGGGAACCCCAGCGGATCGGTCTCCAGCACCCCGTCCAGGTCCAGCACGCACCACCCCGCGCCCGGCCCGTCCGCCCCGGTGGGAGCGGCGGGCAGGTCGCGCAGGTAGACCTCGGCGAGGAACTCCTGCACCGCCCGCGCCGAGGCCCGCCGCCGCTCTGCCCGGCCCAGCGGCCGCGCCGACACCCCGTGCTGCACCTGCACCTGCACCAGCCGGGCCAGGCACCAGCGGGCCGGGTCGATCCGCTCCCCGGTCAGCCGCTCGTACGCGGAGCGGACCTCCGCGCCGTACCGGGCCCCGGCGTCCCCGTCCGTGGTGCCGGCGTGGTGGGGCGGGGAGAGCGCGAGGCCCGCCAGGTCCCAGGCCGGGTCGTAGCCGGCCAGGTCGAGGTGGCTGAACGCGCCCTCCGCCCAGTCGGTCTTCACCCAGCGTCCGTCCCGGCCCGTCCACCGGTCGGCGCCGGTGCGCCCGTCCACCACGTACGGCCGGGCGGCGCGGGTGAGCGCGCGGGCCACCGGGTCGGCGAGCAGCGGCCGCAGCACCACCGCCCCGCGGCCGAACAGCGGAGCGAACAGGCGCCCCGCCTCCTCCCACACCGGCCCGCGCCCGACCAGCCGGACACTGCGGTCGGCGCCCACGGCCAGCGCCCGCTGCCGGGCGGCCACGTAGCGGGCCGCGTCCAGAGCCCGGACCGGGGCGGCGGCAGGAATGTCCTGACGGACCATCAACCCGTTTTCCAGCCAACGGACTTCGGGCACCAGGCCGGGCAGCAGCGCGGCGTACTCGGCGGCCCGGCGGCCGAGGTGGCCCAGCCCGACGGTCTCCACCCGCAGCGGCACCGGCGGCCCGTCCGCCGGGTGCCCCGTCACCGGGACGGTGCGGTGCAGGCCGCGCCCCGGGGAACCGGCCGGGCCGACCTCCAGCCGGGCCCAGTCGGCGGCGCCCGGGACGGCCCGGCGGACCAGCGCCCGGACGGCGTCGGGCGAGGTCAACCGGTCGACCTCCCAGTCGGGTCGGGCCAGCGCGACCACCCGGTACGGGCCGAGCGACGGTGGCTCCCGCTCCACCGCGACCAGCACGCTCACCGCGTCCACCGGGAACCCCTGCCCGCACAGCCCGGCCGCGACCTCGGCCAGCGAACGCCCGGTGACCGGCGGATCGTCCACCACCAGCGCCTGCCCGCCGGCCGCCAGCAGCCGGGCCAACTCCCGTTCCCGGCCCGGCAGAACGGCCTGCCCCGGCCGCACCGTGCAGCCCGTCACCGCCCGGTGCCCGGCCCGCCGCAGCGCCGCCGCCAGCAGCGGCCCCAGGTAGCTCCCGGAGGTCCGCACCCCCACCACCAGCAGCGGCAGCCCGGCCGGCAGCGGGCGGGCCGCGTCGAACCGGCGGGCCAACTCGGCCAGGTCCGCCGGATACTGGTCGAAGCTGCAGAAACAGGACGGCGGCCGGCGCAGCGCGGAACCGAGCGTGCGGCGCAACACCGGTGCGGCGTCGAACCGTTCGACCAGCCGGAACAGCCGCCGGTACAGCGCGGAGGGCAGCGGAGCCGAGTCCAGTACCGGCGCGGCCAACTCGTCGGTCACGTCGGCGAGATCCCGCGTCCAGCGAACGGCCTTGTCCAGCACGGGAGTTCGCGCGGCGAGCCGGGCCGCCCGGTCGAGCGCGGACCCGAGCGGATCGGTGGGCGGCTCGGCCGGCGGCTCGGCCGGCGGGCCGGTGCGGTCGCGCAGGTGGCGGGCGAGGCGGCGCGGAGCCGTCCACGTGCCGGCGAGCCGGTCCTCGGCGGCCTGCACCATGCCCGCCGCGTACAGGAAGGCGTCCAGCGGATCGCCCGCCCGAGCCGCCCCGGCCAGCTGCCGGGCCAGCTCCGCCACCGTCGCGTGCGGATCCGCCGGACCGGCGAGCGGGACCGCGACGGCCCCGGGCGCGGGCCTGGCGGGACTGATCGGCCTTGCGGTCATGAACGCTCTCCGGGGGAGCGGCGGGCTGCCGGACACGGCTGCTTCCACCGTCCGCCCGCCCGCCCGCGACCGCAACGCGGACCCCGCCCCGCCCCCCGCCCGGTCCACCCGCCGTACCCGCCCGGACGCGGTGGGTCGACCGCCGGGGGCGCGCGGTGACGGAGCCGCCACGGACGGTGCCCGCGCGCCGCCGCGTCCTGGGGTGGGGCGGTGTTCAACCGACTGGAGATCGAGGTACGGGCGGGCGTCCGCTCGGCCGCCGAAGTGCGGGTGCGGGTCGACGGCGAGGACCTGGTGGACGCGACGGCCGGCCCGGACGGCTTCGGCGCCCACGCCCCGGGGCTGCTGCCCGCCGCCGGGGACGGCCCGCTCCGGGCGACCGGCGAGGCCCGCCGGGTCGAGCTCGGCGAACCCGCGTGCACGGGCGGCTGCTGCGGCTACCTGGCCGCTGTCGTCCGGCGGCACGGCGCACTCGTGGTCTGGTCCGACCGGGAGACCCCGGCCGACGAACCGGGCCTGCCCGACTTCCACTTCGACACCCGGCAGTACGACGCCGAACTCGCCCGCGCCACCGCCGACCGCTGGTGGGACGTCCCCCCGCCGCCGTGAACGGAAACCTCTCCTCCCCGGACCGATGAGTCCGGGCGGTCGGGCCCGTCGAAGCCTGTGAGAGCAACGACAACCGACCGACCCGACGGGGGAGAACCAACAGATGTCCACCACCACGACCACCACTGCCGCCGCCACCACCGCTGCTCCGAAGAAGGCCGTGGCCCGCGCCGTCCTGACGCTGCGGATCCTGCTGGCGCTCTTCTTCGCCCTGGCCAGCGCGGCACCCAAGCTGCTGGCACTGCCCGCCGCCAGCACCGTCTTCGACGCGATCGGCGTCGGCGACTGGTTCATGTACCTGACCGGCGCGGTCGAACTGGCCGGCGCCGTCGGCCTGCTGCTGCCCCGCCTCGCCGGACCCGCCGCGACCGCACTGATCGGCTTCCTGCTGTGCGCGTTCGTCACCCAACTGACCGCGATGCACGGCGAGAACGCCGGCACCCCGTTCCTCTTCATGGTCCCGCTGGCCGCCATCGCCTGGCACCACCGCGCCCGAACCGCCGCCCTCCTCACCCGCCGCCACTGAGCAGCGCAGGGGTCAGCCGACCAGGGGGGCCAGGGCGAGGGTGTGCTGGGTGTGTTCGACCTTGGCGCGGAGGTAGCGGAGGTTGCTGGGGGAGAGGTGCACGCCGGTGGGGACGCGTTCGGTGATGGTGATGCCGTGGGTGGTGAGCTGGGTGGCCTTGTCGGGGTTGTTGCTGAGGAGGCGGACGGCGGGGGCGCCGAGGGTGGTGAGCATCTGGGCGGCGGCGGTGTAGTCGCGGCCGTCCTCGGGGAGGCCGAGGGCGGCGTTGGCCTGGTAGGTGTCGAGGCCGGAGTCCTGGGGTAACGGACCACCCTTCTACCTTGTCCCCGACCTGTGGAAACACCCCGAGGTCGACGGTTACGCGCCTGTCGGGCTTGTCGCCGGACGGCCGGTGTTCGTCGTCGCGGACCGGCGGACCGTGGCCGAATACTCCCGCAGGCATGCCATGGTCAACTCGGCCTCGGCCAGTTCGTCCGGCAGCAGGTAGACCGCGCGAGGGGTGTCGGCGTCCTGCTGGGATATCCCGACTTCGAGTCCGATCAGGCCGGGGTGCTTTGCAGGCGTCATGTCGGGAGCTTGAAGGTGGCTCTGAGCAGCAGGAGCACGGAATCAGGGTGTGGCCTGACGGCGGGTCGACGCGTAAAGCCGGTCATGCGGCCATGGTGTTCGCATGTTGGGTCGTGGTCGGCAGGCGAAGGGCGTACGCGAGCGGGGCGAGTGGGCGGGCCTTCGCCCGTGAGGGTGGACACGGGGGTGGTTGTCGCGCGGCGGGCGTGAGCTCAGCGGTGTGGTGCCGTCGTTCGTGTTCGGTGGGACTGAGGTGGCTGTCGGAAGAGTGGCGACAGCGTGTGTTGTAGTGGGTCGGCCAGGCGAAGGCGGTCCTCCTGCAGGTGGCGAAGGCGGACGCCGACGACGGAGTAGGCCCGCATGGTCCGGGCGACCCGCTTGTGTTCGGGCCGCGCACCGGTCTCGCGTCGTTCAGCGGTCGCCCTCGGCGGCCCGTGGGCGCCGCCGGAGCCGGTCCGGAGGGAACGCCTGACATGAGGCCGGGTCGACGGGTCGGCCGGGGTCGGTCGCTTCAAACTCTGGTCAAATCAGCCGCCCCGGGGCGGTGGCTGGAGTGCCGTTCGGACCGAACGCCAAGTTCTTTCCTGGCCTGTACGTGTCACTGTCGGGGTCCGTCGATGAAGAGGCGCCCAGGCGACTTCTCCAGGTCAGGGATCGTCGCTCGGTGTCACCGGATGATCACCCGTCCGCTCCGGGGGTGGAGGTGGCGTTCCCCGTCGGCAGATCGCGCTCACGCCTCCTTCACGTTTTGCCCCGTCGGGCTCCACGATTGGCCCGTTGACGGGGGCATTGGCTGCAACGAGACTGCACTGGACACGATCGAAAATTCTGCAAGCGGATCCGCAGGAAGCTCTCCGAATCCCTGAACCTCCGGATCGAGAGAATTTGCCGCAATTCGTCAACGTGATGGAGAAAGTCGGCGTGGCACTGAGCGAGGTTTTTCATCCTGCGATCGGCGAGCCGTTTCCTGTGCGGCCGGAAAGATCGTTGAAGGTCGCTCTTGTCAACATGCCGTGGGGACGGAACGACGCCCCGTCCTTGGCGTGCGGAATTCTCAAGTCGGGGCTCGTCGCGCACGGGCACGACGTCACTGTGCACTACCCGAACCTCGATCTGTCCCGGGAGTTGACCCCGAGCGTTTACGACACCTTCGCCACGGCCTCCTCCGAGCGCCTGCACCTGTTCGGGGAGTGGCTGTTCGGCGCGGCCGCGTTCGACGAGCCGGGGGGCGAGCGGGAGTACCTGGCGGAGTTCCCGGAGCTGGCGGAGACCTTCGACGAAGCGGGGCTGACCGCCGACGAGGTGCTGCGACTGCGCTCCGAGATCCTCCCCGCGTGGATCCGGGAGCTCGCCCGCCGGCCGGAGTGGTCCGACTACGACCTCATCGGCTTCACCTCGACGTTCTTCCAGAACGTCGCCGCGATCGCCCTGGCCCGGCGGATCAAGGAGCAGCACCCGGGGCCGGTGATCGTCTTCGGCGGGGCGAACTTCGACGGTGAGATGGGCCCCGAGTACGTCAGGCGACTTCCGTGGATCGACTGCGCGGTGATCGGAGAGGCCGATCTCGCGCTACCCCGGTTGGCCGCTGCGCTGTCCGCCGGCCGGTCGCCGGTGGGCATTCCCGGCGTGTGTGCCCGGGGGGCGGACGGAGAGTTGGTCACCACTCCCGGGGAGCCTCCGTTCGATGCCATGGACGCCATGCCGTTCCCCGACCACTCCGAGTACTTCGACGCGGTGGAACGGCTCGGGCGGGCCGAAGCCGTCGGGCGCAAGCCGATCCGGCTGCTGGCGGAGTTCTCCCGGGGCTGCTGGTGGGGACAGAAGCACCACTGCACGTTCTGCGGCCTCAACGCGCTCGGCATGCAGTTCCGTTCGAAGTCGCCGGGGACCGCCCTGCGGGAGATCGAGGAACTCCTGCGGCGGCACCGGATCCACCACATCGATGCCGTCGACAACATCATCGACATGCGCTACCTCTCCTCGCTGTGCGAGGAGTTGAGGGGCCGCGGGTGGGACACCGACCTGTTCTTCGAGGTCAAGGCGAATCTCACCGCCGACCAACTGGCGCTGCTCGGCGCAGCCGGGATCCGCCGCGTCCAACCGGGCATCGAGAGCCTCAGCACCCATGTGCTGGGACTGATGCGCAAGGGCTCCACGATGCTGATGAACGTCAGGTTCCTGAAGTGGGCGCGGCACTACCGGATGAACGTCACCTGGAACATGCTCAGCGGGTTCCCCGGTGAGCGGGACGAGGACTTCACCGGTCAGGCCGAACTCGCGCCGCTGCTGGCGCACCTGCAGCCGCCGAACGGGGTGAGCCGGATCTGGCTGGAGCGGTTCAGTCCGTACTTCACCGACCCGGGCTTGCCGATCCGGGACGTCCGACCGCGCGAGGCGTACCGGTACGTGTACCCGGTGCCGGGGATCGACCATGCGGCGATCGCCTACTTCTTCGACTATCGGGCCGAGGGCGTGGCTTCGGCGGAGGCCGTGCGGCGGCTCTCCGCAGCGGTGGCGGACTGGCGCGAACGCTGGCAGCGCAGACCGCTGCCGATCCTCGCCCACCGGCGCGGCCCCGGCTGGCTGGACTTCCACGATTCGCGGTTCGCCGACGGCGGGTTCACCGGGACGCTGGCCGGCTGGCAGGCCCTGGCGTACGAGCTCTGCGGCGAGACGGCGCGTAGTCCGAAGCGGCTGCACGGGCTGCTCCGGGAAGCGGGCGCCGAGGCCTCCGCCACGGACGTCGATCGCCTCCTGGAGCTGTTCGCCGAACGTCGCATCACGGTCTCCGAGAGCGGGAAGCACCTCGCGCTGGCCCTTCCGCTCAGCCGTTCGACCGGCGCCGGGGCCGACTGAGGAATTCATCCGGATCATTTCCGGAAAGCGCTCCGGACGACGGCCGGAGCGGCGCTTCCTACTGCCGTTTTCCGGAATTTTTCTGCGAAAGTAAAATAAACCCCAAGCCCCTTTGCTGAATGCCGGTCGGCGAATATCGTGGACCTTGCGCGCGCACAGACAAGGCAGATCCCTTCTATCTCTGGGAGAAATCATGCCCGAGCAGGTCAAGCAGCAGGAGGAGTGGCACGACGTCCTCAGTGCCGCCGAGGAGCTCACCAAGGACGACTTCGAGGCCCTGTTCGGCCACGTCCCGCTGGTGATCACGGACTCCGAGGTCGTCGACTGCTGAGTTCGTCGCATTCCGGCCCCGCATTTCCCGGGGGCCGACTGAACCAGTGAGATCCGCCGGCGAAAGGGGAGGGGCATGGCGATCCACGTGTACACCGGACCTTCATGTCCCGAACCCGCCGTCCGGGCGGAGTGCCCCGGGGCCGTGGTCCACCCGCCGGCGCGGCACGGCGACCTGTACTCCGCTGCGATCCGCCCGCACGATTCGGTGGTCCTGCTGGACGGTGTGTACCACCACGGCCCGGCGCTACGGCACAAGGAGATCCTCGACGCCCTGGACCGGGGCGTGCACGTGGTCGGCGCGGCCAGCATCGGCGCCCTGCGCGCGGTGGAGCTGGCGCCGTTCGGCATGGTGGGCGTCGGTGACGTGTACGGCTGGTACCGCGACGGGGTGCTCACCGGCGACGACGAGGTCGCCGTGGCGCACGCCGACTCCGGGGTGATGACTCCGCTCAGCGTCCCGCTCGTCAATCTGCGCGCGGCCGCCGCCGCGGCGGTTCGGGCCGGGGTGCTGACGTCCGCGGGCACCGAACCGATGCTCGACCGCTGGGCGCGGGAGTACTACCCGCTGCGCACCGAGACGAGGGTGGTGGAGATCGCCGCCGAGCACGGGCAACCCGGATTCGCCGCCTGGTACCAGGAGCGGGTCCGGTGCGACCCGCGGGCGTTCGACCAGAAGCTGCGCGACAGCGTGCGGGCCCTGCGGGTGGCCTCCGCGGCGCAGCGCGACCGAGCGGCCGCCGGCCCCCGTCCGGGGGCGGGCGACCGGTCCTGGCGGACCGAGTTCGAACGGCGTTGGCGCAACCGGTTCACCGGACTCGCGGCCAGGCTCGCCTACCAGCAGATCTTCGACCCGGGCTTCCCCGAGGTGTGGTGGGAGTACCTCAACGATCTGGCGGAGCCCGCCGGGTTGCGCGACCACCTGGAGCGGACCCTGGGCCGGTCCGCCGCGGCCTGGCCCGACTGCCCGGAGGGGCGGCTGCGCGTCGTGCGACTGCTCTGTCCCACCCCGGAACTGACGGACCGTCGGCAGGCCGCGCTGCTGCTCGGACGGGAGGACGCCGCAGACCGGTCGGTCCTCGACCAGTACCTGGCACAGGGAGCCGACCACCTGCGGGCGCACCCGGACCGCAGCCTGGGCAGCATCCCGGACGCGGTGTGCCTGCGGCTGCTCGCCGGAATCTGGGGCGTCGTGGCGGCCGACGCCACCGAGTGCGCGCGCCGCGGGTTCGCCTCCCCGCGGCAGGCCGCCGACGCCCTGCGGCCGTTCGCGGTCGGCTTCCTGACGGCGGCGGCCGCCGCCCGGAGCGCGGGGGGCGAGGGTGGCTGAGCTCCTGCTGCCGGGGACCCGGCGTGCGGTCGCTCCGGAGACCACCTGGGCCCGGATCGCGCCGCTGCTGCCCGGGTTCGGCATCACCCGGGTCGCCGATGTGACGCGGCTGGACGTGATCGGCATCCCGGTGGTGCTGGCTGCCAGGCCGGATTCGGAGACACTCGCCGTCTCGCAGGGGAAGGGCGCGACGGAGCTGCTGGCCCGGCTGTCCGCGGTGATGGAGTCGATCGAACTCCGGCACGCGGAGCGGCCCGAGCTGCCCCGGGAACGGGCAGTGGCGGCCGACCTGGCGCTGCCGTACCGGCTGGACGAGCTGCCGTTGGCGGCCGGCGGACTGCCCGTGCCGGACGTCGAGCAGCTGCGGCTGGAGTGGGTCGCCGCGTACCGACCGGCTGACGGGTCGTCGGTCATGGTGCCGTTCGACGTGGTCCGGCTGTCGTTCGCCGGCGGGCACTTCTGGCGTCCGAGGATCTTCCGGTCCGGCAGCACGGGGCTGGCCTCCGGCAACACCTGGACCGAGGCCGCCCTGCACGGCCTGTACGAGGCCGTGGAGCGGGACGTGCTGGCGGGCCTGGGCGGGCCGCGGGCCGGGGGCGTTCCGGTCGATCCGGCGAGCGTGCCGGACGGACACCTGCGCGCGCTCCTGGCCCGGTTGGACGCAGCCGCGGTCTCCTACGAATTGGCGTTCCTCCCGAACCGCTACCAGGTGCCCACGTTCGCGGCCCGGGTGTGGTCGCCGCTGTTCCCGATCGTCTGCGCGGGTTCGGGCAGCCACGCCGACCCGTCCGTGGCGCTGTCCCGGGCGGTCACGGAGGCGGTGCAGAGCCGGCTGACGGAGATCACCGCGACCCGCGACGACATACCCTCCGGCCAGCAGATGGTCCGCGACGCGGTCGCGGACCCCGGCTTCCGGGGCCGCGGGGCAGGCGTGTCGTGGGACCGGCTGTCGGCCGGACACCGCCGGGAGGACGTCGACATGGAACGGGAGTTGGCCTCGCTGGTGGCGCGGGTGGAAGCGGTGACCGCCCGCCCGGTGCTGACCGTCGACCTGTCGTCCCGGCCCGAACTGTTCAGCGTGGTCCGGGTGGTCTGCCCGGGCCTCGCCTGGTCGGAGGGACGGACCCTTGGCCACTAGCGCCACGAGGAAGAGCAAGGGGGCGGAGCGGTGACGGCCGGACTGCGGCTGGCGCCGGAGACCGCGGTGGCCGCCGCGCTGCTGGTCCACCAGCTGGACCGGCTGTGGGACCGGGGAACCGCCGACGCGTTCTACAACTTCGCCCCGGTGTGGGGAGTGCGGATGCCGCGCCGGGCCACCGGCACCGTGGCCGTCGGTGCGTTGCCCGCCGCCGTGACGGCCGCAGCGCTGCCCTGGGCGGCGGGCCGGGCGGTCGCGGCCGTCCTCACGGCGCTGTGGCTGCTGTCAGTGCAGCGGCGGCTCGCCAATCACGTGTGGCTGGGCTCGGTCGCGGTGGTGGCGATGGCGGTGCTGCCCGCACGGCTGGACCCGGTGCTCGCGCGCGACCTGCTGATCGGCGTGTACCTGTCGGCGGCGCTGTTCAAGGTGAACGCCGAGTACCTGCGCTCGGACCGCAGCGCCGGCCGGCTGGTGACCGCTTTCTACGCCGGGCTGCACGGCGTCTCGCTGCCCCGCCGGGTGCTGGTGGCCGCACCGGTGGCCGTGGTGGTGGTGGAGGCCGCCGTCGGCGCGAGCCTGTGGCAGACGTCGTGGGCGAGGGCCGGACTGTTCGCCGCGATCGGCATGCACTGGGTGTTCGGGGTGTCCGGCAACTTCACCTTCTCGGTGGTCGCGCTGGCGCTGTGGGACACCGCGCTCTGCGACCCCGCGCACGGCCAGCTCGTCCCGTTCGGGCCGGGAACGGCGGCGGCGTTGCTGCTGGGCGCGCTGTCGGCGGCCGCGCTGGGCCGGACGGCCGCCGGGCCGCGCCCGACCCGGACCGTCCTGCGGGACGCGGGCAAAGGCGGCGTGTTCGGTGTGCTGTGCGCGAGCGCGCTGGCGGCCGGGGCCCCGTCGGCCTGGTCCACGGCCGACGGCGGCGTGGTGGACGCGGCGGTCGCGGGGGCGTTCGCGGTGAACCTGGCGCTCGTCGTGGCCGGCCTGAAACTCGAGTGGAGCTTCGCGATGTTCAGCAGCCTGCGACCGTTCGGCCGGACCTGGCTGGACCGGGTCCGGCTCGGCTCCGGACCGCGGTACTACCTGCTCTCGTTGCCGGAGCGGATTCCCGCGGCCCTGCTGCGCACCGTCAGGGGCGAGTTCGTCCACGAGGTCACCAGACCCGACCGGGCTGTCCACGAGCTGGTCGCGTTCAGCCTCGAACGGACGGCGCGCCGACACACGGTGTCGTTCTCACCGCGGCTGCTCCGGCCGGAGCGGGGGACCGGTCGGCTGGTCCCCGTCGAGGACGGCCCCGCTCCGCGCCGCCGTGCACTGCTGTTCCCCGCGGTGATCCCCCGGGACCCCGACCGTCACTACTTGGGTTAGGACAGGAGAAGCCATGAGCTCCGAGCAGGGCCGGTTCCGCCACTCCGAGGGCTACCGGCTGGACTACCTGGTCGACGTGCCGGACCGGCCCGCGAGCCCCTACCTGCACGTGTTCTGCCACGGACTGAGCCGGATCGAATCACAGGTGCCGCCGGTCTTCGCCCGCCGGGCCTGGGCCCGGACGCTGGACGCGGCCTGCCTGTTCCTGTCCGATCCGATCCACCGGCTCACCCC
Organism: Kitasatospora cineracea; assembly: GCF_003751605.1. NCBI lineage: Bacteria > Bacillati > Actinomycetota > Actinomycetes > Kitasatosporales > Streptomycetaceae > Kitasatospora > Kitasatospora cineracea. The sequence continues at coordinate 290,353 of NZ_RJVJ01000002.1, read as the reverse complement.
GGCCTCGGCGTGCGGCTGGTACCTGCTCGGCGAGGACGAGTTCCTGCCGCAGGTGCACGCGTTGCAGGCTGAGCTGCTGCACCGGCACGGGCTGTCCGGAACTGTCTGGCACGGGCTCTCGTCGGGCGGTTACGCGGCGATCAAGTACCTGGTGCGGTCCGGGCGGGACGGACTGGCGTTCGTCGTCTCCCCGCACAACGATCCGGCGGTGCTGCCGCAGTGGGAGCAGGAGGCCCGGCCGTGGTCCGGACTGCCGTCGATGGCGGCGCCCCGGCCGACGGTCGACCTGCTGGCGGACTGGGGCGCGGGCGGGGCCCGGCACCGGCTGCACGCGCTGGTCTCCGAGCTGGACTCCTACTACGCGTTGGAGCACCTGCGTCCCATCATGCGGGCCTTCGACGGCGACGACCGGGCCCGGGCCGTGCTGCTGCGCAACGGGCGCGGGCACGGCTTCATCGCCGATGCCGACTACGGGAGCCAGCTACGGACGGCCCTGGACGACTGGGAGCGCGGGGCGGTCGGCCCGGTCGAGGTCGAACTGTCCGCCCCACTGGCCCGGTTCACCGGCAACCTGCGGCGCTTCACGGTCGAGGGGGGTGCGCTGCCCCAGGTCCTGAACGGCATCCGCACCCGCTTCCCGGACCTGGCCCGGCACGTGTTCGACTCGTCCGGCCGCCCGCTGCCGTTCGTCAACCTGTACGTCGACGACGCCGACGTTCGCAGCCTCCGGTCGTTCGACACGGTGCTGCCGTCCGGCACCCGGATGCTGATCATGTCGGCGGTGGCCGGTGGCTGAGCAACGGAGGGTGCGGCCCGTCGGGGTGACGGACGCCGCCGCGGTCGGTGCGTTGTACGGGACGGAGCGGGAGGCCGAGATGGCGTCCCGGCTCGCCCGGACCGGCCCGGCCGGTGCCACCGCGTACTACGCGTTGGAGGCGGGGGGCGAGATCGCCGCCGTCTTCGCGCTGACCGCGTTGGGGCGGCTGCGGCCGGGCACCGCGCACCGGGTCCTGCTGCACGAGTTCAAGCTCGGCGCGCGGTTCCGCGGGACCGGCGCGGTGGACCAGGTGCTGACCTGGCTGCGGTCTCCCGCCGGGGTGGGCCCGGAGACGGAGGTGCTCGCCCTGGCGCCCCCGGGCCGGCTGCCCGAGGCGTTCGCCCGGCACGGCCTGGTGTCCTCGCTGCAGGCGTTCAGTTGGGAAGCGGCGTGCTGACGGAGCGGGCCGCCGGTCCGGCCCCCGCCGAAGCGTTCACCGCGTGGTTGCCCGGAGTGCGGAGCTGGGCGGCCGCGGCGCGGCCGACCCGGGCCGACTGGGCCGCGGGGGCCGGGCTGGGTCTGCTGTCGCTGTCCGTCCCGACCGGATCCGGCGGGGCGGGGGCCGGCTACCTGGCGACGTGCCGCGCCTGGGAAGCAGCCGGTGAGTCGGCGGTGCTGGCGGGCGCCGACGAGCCGGGCGGGCTGCTGTTCGGCATGGCCGCGCACCTGTGGGCCTGCCAGGAGCCGCTGCTGGCCTTCGGCACGCCCGGGCAGCACGCGGCGCTGCTGCCCGGCATGCTGACGGGCTCGGTGGCGGGCGCGTTCGCGGCCACCGAGGACGAAGCCGGTTCGGACGTGTTCTCGATGCGGACCCGTGCGGAGCGGGACGACGCGGGGCGGTGGCGGCTCGACGGGGCGAAGGCGTTCGTCACCAACGCCCCGTTCGCCGACGTGTTCCTGGTGCTGGCCCGCACCGGCGCGGGCAGCGCGCTCGGCGCGCTGTCGGCGTTCCTGGTGCCACGCGGCACGGCGGGCCTGACGGTGGGGCCGGCGCTCACCCAGGTGGGACCGGCCGGGGCCGCGATGGCCCCGGTGCAGTTCGACGGCGTCCGGGTCGGGCCCGACGCCTGCCTGGGCGGTGAGGGAGCCGGGTTCGCGGTGCTGATGCACGCGATGCGCCACGAGCGGGCCATGATCCTGGCCCCGGCCGTGGGCCTGATGGCCGGCGCGCTCGCCCGCGCCGTCGAGCACGCCCGCCGCCGGGTGCAGTTCGGCCGCCCGATCGGTGCGTTCGACTCCGTGCGGGAGCGGCTGGTCGACGCCGAACTGTCCGTCACCGCCGCCCGGGAAGTGCTGCACGGCACCGCTCGGCTCGCCGACCTGGGTGAACTGACGCACCGGCGTGCCGCCTTGACGAAGCTCCACGTGAGCCGGGAGTTCGGCCGACTGGGCCGGCGCCTGGCCGATCTGTACGGCGGCTACGCGGTGCTGCCCAGCACCGGGATCGCCCAGTTGCTGCAGGACGCGCTGGCCAGCCGCTTCTACTCGGGAACGGAGGACATGCAGGTGAAGGTGATCGCTGAGGGGTGGGGCCTGTGAGCGCCGCCGACCCGGTCCTGGAGACCGTCCGGGCCGCGGTCCGGGCCGCGGCGCCGGCCTTCACCGGCGACGACACCACCGAGCTGATCCTGGAACGGGTCCTCGACTCGCTGGCGCTGGTCGGTGTGGTGGCCCGGTTGGAGCACGAACTCGGCGTGTCGATCCGGGACACCGAGGTGCTGCCCCGGAACTTCCACTCCGTCACCGCGATCCGGGCCTTCCTCGCCACCAAGGGCCGCTGATGGCCGCTGAGCGGCGGCTCACCGCCGACCTGCGCCGCACGGCCGACCTGCACGGCGGGCGAACCGCGGTGATCGACGGCTCCGGCGCGCTGAGCTACGCCGAACTGGACGCGGCGGTGGACGTCCTGGCCGGAGCGCTGCGCGCGCACGGAGTACGGCCGGGTGACGCCGTCGCGTGGTGCGGGAGCAGGTCCGCAACCGCCGTGGCGGTGGTGCACGCGGTGCTACGGGCGGGCGCCGGCTACGCGCCGCTGGACCCGGACGGCCCCGCGGGGCGGGCGGCGCGGCTGGTGGAACGGCTGCGTCCGCGGGCCGTCGTCGCCGACGGGCCTGCCCGGTCGGCGTGGGAGGCGGTCGGCGCCGGTTCGAGTTGGTCGCCGCTGCCGACAACCGGGGCCACCGAACTGTGGATCGCCCTCGTCCCGGAGCCCCGCGCCGTCCCTGCCGAGCAGCCCGCCTACGTACTGCACACCTCGGGCAGCACAGGGGTGCCGAAGGGCGTGGTGCACACCCACGACAGCGCGGCGGCGTTCGTGGACTGGGGGGTGTCCGAACTCGGCCTCGGCCCGGACGACGTGCTGCTCAACTCGGCACCGCTGCACTTCGACCTGTCGACCCTCGATCTGTTCGGGGCGTGCCGGGTGGGCGCGGCCGTGGCGGTGCTGCCGCCGTCCGTGGCCCCGTTCCCGGCGGGCTACGCCGACTTCCTGCGGCGCTCCGGCGCCACCGTCTGGTACACGGTGCCGTCCGCGCTGGCCTGGCTGACCGCCCGCGGGACGGAGCTGCTGTCGGAGCTGAAGGGCCTGCGCGCGGCCGTGTTCGCGGGCGAGGCACTCCGCCCGGCCGACGTGGACCGCCTGCGCACGGTGCTGCCCGGTCTGCGGGTGTGGAACTGGTACGGGCCGACCGAGACCAACGTGTGCGCCTCGTACGAGCTCCCGCCGGACCACGGGCCGAACCGGCCGGCTCCGATCGGCCGGGCCGCCGCGGGAGCCGAACTCCTGATCGTCGACGACCGTTCGGAGCAGGTCGCCGACGGCGAACCGGGCCGGTTGCTGGTGCGCGGGGCCACCCTCATGGCGGGCTACGCCGACGGGCGGGAGGTGTTCGTCCGCACCGCCGACGGGCGGACCTGGTACCCCACCGGAGACCTGGTCCGGCGCGACGCCGACGGTCTGCTGGCCTACCTCGGCCGGACCGACCAGCAGGTCAAATCACGCGGGTACCGGATCGAGCTCGGCGAGGTGGAGGCGTTGATCGGCGCGCTGCCCGAGGTGCGGTCGTGCGTGGCGGTGGCGGTACCCGACGACCTGCTCGGCACCGCGGTCGTCGGCTTCGTCCGGCCGGCCGAGCGGCCGCCCGGGCCGTCGTCCGGGCTGGCGGCCGCCGTCCGCGCCGCGCTGCCGTCCTACCTGGTGCCGGCCCGGCTGTTCGTCCTCACCGGGGACTTCCCCCGGCTCAGTAGCGGGAAGACCGACCGGGCCGCGCTGGCGGCCGGTGCCGTCGGCGACGGCGCTCTCGAAGGGACGGACCGGGTGTGGTGACCGGAACCGGCGAGCAGACCCGGACGGGACCGGCCCGCGGCGCGGACGGCGACTCGGAAGTGCTGCGGGACCCGCGGTTCCGACGGCTGTGGACGGCGAACGGGTTCCGGGACACCGCGGCCGAGGTGGCCGGATTCTCGCTGCCCGTCACCGCCGTGGTGCTGCTGCACGCGACGGCTCTGGAGGCGAGCCTGGTCGCGGTGTTCACCCGGCTCGGCTACCTGCTGGTGGGCTTGCCGGCCGGGGCCTGGGTCGACCGGTGGCGCAAGCGGACGGTCCTGCTGGCCGCCGACCTGGCCTACGCGCTGGCGTTCGCCAGCGTCCCGGCGACGTACGCACTGGGCTGCCTGACGATCCCCCAGCTGTTCGCGGTCGCCTTCGTCGCCAGCGTGGCGGGGGTCTTCTTCGACGTCGCTCACACCAGCGTGCTGCCGCTGCTGGTCTCCAAGCGCCGGGTCGCCGACGCCAACGCCCGGCTGCAGACCTCCGAGAACACGATCCGGACGGTCTCCCCCGGCACGGCCGGCCTGCTCACCCAAGCCGTCCCGGCCCCGCTGCTGTACGGCCTCGCCGCCTGCCTGCACCTGCTGTCCAGCCTGCTGGTGCGCGGCGTCCGCCCGGAGACGGACGTGGCCCGGCCCGCCGACGGGACGCGCCGATTGCGCCACGACATCGCCGCGGGAATCCGGGTGACGACCCGTCAGCCACTGGTGCGGCTGCTGATGGCCCAGGCGGCGCTCAACAACCTGGGCGCGGGCGTGATCCTGGCGGTCCTGCCGGTGTTCCTGCTGCACGACCTCGGCCTCGCGCCGTGGTTGTACGGCGCGCTGTCGACGGCGGGCGCCGCGGCGGGCGTGCTGTCCTCGCTGGTCGGTCCCCGGCTGCGGCGGCGGCTCGGCGAGATCCGGATGGTCTTCGTGTTCTCCGCATCGGCCCCGGTCGCGGCCGTCGGCGCGCCGCTTGCCGGGCTCGCGCCGGGTGCGGCGGTGCCGCTGGTCGCGGCCGCCCAGGTACTGATCGGCTTCGTCGTGGTCGGACGGGCGATCGCCTCCGCGGGCCTGCGGGCCCGGGTGACACCGACCCGCTACATGGCCCGGGTCGCCGCAGCGGCCGGCGTCGTCACCCAGGGCACCACCCCGCTGGGGGCACTGCTGGGCGGCCTGCTGGCCACGTCCTGGTCCGCGGCCGCCGCCCTCTGGGCGGGCGTCGCGCTGATGGCGCTGCCCGTCGTCCTGCTGGCCCGCTCGCCGCTGCGCGGACACCGCACCCTGCCGGTCGAATGGGAGGAAGACTGATGAGGGACGAGAACCACGAGACGTACGCGTCGAACGAGGCTGCGGGTCGACCCGCCGGCTCCCGCCCCCCGGCGACGGCGGACCGGTCGTCCCGCCGTGCCCACGGACCGGTGGTGCCGATCGGGGACGCGTTCGGGAACGCGGTGCGCCGGGCGTGGCGACGGGGCGGGGCACCGGGCGCGGCCCACGAGGTCATCGAGCGCGACGACGGGCTGTTGACGGTCCACGACTCCGGCCGGTACTTCACCGGACCGGCGGAGTGGAACGCCGTGGAGCGCCTGGCGGTCGAGGAGGCCCGAGGGCGGGTGCTCGACGTCGGCTGCGGTCCGGGGCGGCACGCGGTGCACATGCGTGCCCGTCACCTGCCTGTGCTCGGCGTGGAGCCGTCAGCGGGTGCGGCCGCGGTGGCCCGCGAGCGCGGGGTGGAGGTGCTGGAGGCCCGGCTGGACGAGTTGCAGCCCGACCTGGGCGGGTTCGACACCGTCCTGCTCGGCGGCCAGAACCTCGGTCTGCTGGGCAACCGCGAGCAGGCACCGCAGCTGCTCGCGCTGCTCGCCGACCTGACCACGGCGGACGGGGTGCTGCTGGGCGTCGGCATCGACCCGGAGCGGCTGAAGAGCCCCGAACACGCCCGGTACGCCGACGCGAACCGGGCCGCCGGGCGGCTACCCGGCCAGCAGCGCTTCCGTGTCCGCGACGGGGCGGTCGCCACGGACTGGTTCGACTACCTGCTCGCCTCCCCCACCGAACTGGAGCAGTTGGCCGTCGGCACCGGCTGGACCCTGGCCGAGGTGACCGAGGACGGCCCGCACTACCTGGCGCGCCTGGAACGGCGAGGCCGACCGGACCCGCGCCCGACCCGTGGCGGTGCCCCCGCGCCCGCCCGACCCGAATCCTGAGGAGCGACATGCGGACAACCCTCCAGCGCCGGCGAATCCGGGTCCGCGGCATCGTCCAGGGCGTCGGCTTCCGGCCGTTCGTCTACCAGGAGGCCCGGCGCCACCGGCTCACCGGTTTCGTCGGCAACGACGCGGACGGGGTCTTCATCGAGGCCGAGGGCGCCCCGAAGGACGTGTCGGCATTCGTCACCGCGCTGCGCGACCAGGCCCCGCCGCTCGCGCGGGTGGACGGGATCACCGAGCAGGACCTGGCACCCCGCGGCGGCGAGGAGTTCACCATCGTCGCCAGTCGGGGCCACCACGAGCAGCGCAACACCCTGATCGCACCGGACTCCGCGATCTGCGCGGACTGCCTGGCCGAACTGCTGGACCCGGCCGACCGGCGCCACCGCTACCCGTTCATCAACTGCACCAACTGCGGGCCGCGGTTCACCATCTCCCGGGACATCCCGTACGACCGCGCCAACACCACGATGAGCGGCTTCCCGCTCTGCGCCCGCTGCCGCGCCGAGTACACCGACCCCGCCGACCGCCGCTTCCACGCCCAGCCGAACGCCTGCCCCGACTGCGGCCCCCGACTCTCCTTCGCCGACCGGCGCGAGCAGCCCGGGCCGGGCGACGGGCCGCTCGACCGGGCGGCACGGCTGCTCGCCGACGGCGGGATCCTCGCCGTGAAGGGCCTCGGCGGATTCCACCTGGCCTGCGACGCCACCGACCCGACAGCCGTGGCGGAGCTGCGACGACGCAAGGGCCGGGAAGCGAAACCGCTGGCCGTCATGGTGCCCGACCTGGCCACCGCCGAGTCGCTGTGCGCGATCTCCGCCGAGGAGCGACGGTTGCTGGAATCCCCTCAACGACCGATCGTCCTGCTGCGCCGGCACCACGGCTCGACGGACATGACGCCCGTCGCCCCCGACACCGGGACCCTCGGGGTCATGCTCCCCTACACGCCGATGCACCACGTGCTGCTGGACGCCTACCGGGCCGTGCGGCCGGTGGACCGGCCCGCCGTACTGGTGATGACGAGTGCGAACGCCTCGGACGACCCGATCGTCTACCGCGACGAGGACGCACTGGCACAGTTGCCCGGCATCGCCGACGCCGTGCTGCTCCACGACCGGCCGATTCACATGCGGTGCGACGACTCGCTGGTCCGGATGGCGCCCGGCGGGCCGCAGGTGCTGCGCCGGGCCCGTGGCCACGCCCCCGCCCCGGTCACCCTGCCGGAGGCGTCACCCGTACCCCTGCTGGCCTGCGGCTCCAACAACAAGGCGACCTTCTGCCTCGTCAAGGACGACCAGGCGTTCGTCAGCCACCACATCGGGAAGCTCGACGCGCCGCGTGCCGCCGAGTCGTACGCACGGACCGTCGAGCACTACCGTCGCCTGTTCGACGTCGCTCCCGTCGTCGTCGTGCACGACTACCACCCGCGCTACCGCTCGACCCGCTACGCCCTCGAATCGGGGATACCGGTGAAGATCGGCGTCCAGCACCACGAGGCGCACATCGCCAGCGTCATTGCCGAGCACCGGATCACCGGTCAGGTGATCGGCGTCGCCGCCGACGGCACCGGCCACGGACCGGACGGCACCATCTGGGGCGGCGAGGTGCTGGTCGGTGGCCTGCGAGGGTTCTCCCGGTTCGCGCACCTCACCCCGGTACCGCTGCCCGGCGCTCGGCAGGCGGTCCGGCGGCCGTGGATGCTCGGCTACGTGTACCTGCGGGCGGCGTTCGGCGACGACGCCGACCCCGCCGCGCTGCCGCTGCTGCGCGAACTGCCGCCGGAGCGCACCGCCGCCCTTGACCGCCTGATCGCCGACCGAGCCGCCTCACCGCTCACGTCCAGCGCGGGCCGCCTGTTCGACGCGGTCTCCGCGATCCTCGGCCTGCGCCACCACAACCAGTACGAGGGACAGGCCGCAGTCGCGCTGGAGGAACTCGCCTTGCGCCATCGGGCACCCACCCGTGCGCTACCGCCGACCGACGGGGTTCTCGCCGAGGGCGGGCCGATCGACACGCCGGCGCTGGTCCGTGCCCTTGTCGAGGACCTGCGCGCGGGCTGCGGGCTCGCCGAGACTGCCCACCGTTTCCACGTCCGGCTCGCGACAGTACTGGCCGCCCGTTGCCGGGCCGCCCGACGTCGGCATGGGCTCGACAGGGTGGCGCTGAGCGGCGGCGTCTTCCAGAACACCCTGCTGCTCGGCCTGCTCACCACCGAACTGCAGGCCGATGGCTTCACGGTCTACCGGAACGCGGTCGTCCCGTGCAACGACGGCGGCCTCAGCCTCGGCCAGGCTGCCATTGCCGCCGCCCGCCTCCGTGACCTGCTCCACCCCTGACAGGGCCCGCTGCGACCGGCGGTCTCCTTCCGACACCGCGTTGAGAATTCGTAACACGATCTTGCTGATCGTTGCTGGTGGAGCGTAACCGGTGTGACGACCCGTCCGTTCGTGATGGCGTGAGCAACAAGCCGTGGGTCGTGGGCGACGAGCTGCGGGCCAGGATCGAGCTGCTGCTGCCGGCGTGGCATCCTGTTCGTGCTGCACACCGGCCTCACCCGGCAGCAGTTGCCGCCGGAGCTGGGATTCGGTTCCGGGCAGACCTGCCGGCGGAGGCTCGGCCGCTGGCAGGAGGCCGAGGTGTTCGAGTACGGTCTTCGCCGAGCGGTGACGGCAGTTGGGGGCCGGTAGACGGTGCCGCCGCGGAGCATGGCGAAGAGGACGCCGACGCGGCGTCGGGCGAGTGCGACGAGGGCTGCGTCGTGATGCTGGCCGGCTCCGACGGGCACCGGGAGCTGATGCTGCGCGACCTGCGCTGGATCGGTGCCGGCGTCCACCGCTGGTCCGCCCACCCGCGGGTCAGCGGACCGCGCTCCAACTCCCTTCCCAGTTTGGCGATCTGGCCCGGACCGGGCCTCGGGCGACCCGGCGAACCCTTCGGCCGGACGCCCACCTCTCCACGCTCGCGCCAGGCCCGCCGCCCTGCGCGTACCTCATACCTCACGAAACCAGGGCTACCGGAGCCGGCAGACCGCTGTCGGGCGAACGGCTCCGACATCACTCAATCAAGCTCAGTGGTTGCCGTTGCGTGTCCGCACTATTTGATTGTGATCGCAGTGCACGAGGGCTGGAGGGCGTAGGCGTCGAGCTTGTTGTAGAGGCCGATGCCGCGGCCCTCCTGGCGGAGGTGGAGGAGGTAGCCGCCGGTCTCGGCGATCCGCTGGACGGATTCGCGCAGCTGGGGGCCGCAGTCGCAGCGGGCGGAGCCGAAGACGTCGCCGGTGAGGCACTCGGAGTGCAGGCGGACCAGGGGGGTGGCGGCGGCCACCGGGTTGTTCAAATTCGAACCGGATCGTGCTCGCCCGACGCTACACCGTGGTTCCAATTCGAACAACTGGCGTCCCGGACGGCATTCCCCGCCCCGCCGGCCCCGTCGTTCGTGCGGACGCACGGCCCTCCCGTTCGGCCCACCAGCCCCCGGCTACCCGCCGGTACCCCGGCAAGGTGGACAGGGAGACGGAGCGGGCGGGGCGACGCGACGACCCGGCGACGGGGGCGCGGACCCGACCCGAGGCAGCGCGAGCTTGGGAGATGAGCCGACCGTGAAGATCACCGAACCGAGCCCCGGCGCGCCCTGCTGGGTGGAGCTCGCCACCGAGGACCCGGCCGCCGCCAGGGTCTTCTACCACGAGCTGTTCGGCTGGCGCGCCGAGACGGCGGCCGACGAGCAGGCCCGCGGCTACACCCGGCTGTACCTGGGCGAGCAGCTGGTCGCCGGACTCGGCGGCCTGCTGCGGCCCGACCGGGCCACCGCCTGGACCATCGGCTTCCACACCGCCGACGCCGACAGCACCGCCGACGAGATCGCCGACGCCGACGGCCGGCTGATCGTCCCCCCGACGGACGCCCCGGACCGGGGCCGCTTCACGGTCGCCGCCGACCCCACCGGCGCGGTCTTCGCCACCTGGCAGCCCGCCGGGCTGCACGGCGTCGACCTGCGCGACGAGCCCGGCGCCCTCGGCTGGGTCGAACTCGCCACCCGGGACCCGCGGGCCGCCGCCGAGTTCTACGCCCGGGTGTTCGGCTGGAGCGTCAACACCGGCGAGATGTACACCGAATTCGGCCTGGGCGGACGGGACTTCGGCGGCATGATGGACATGTCCGACCAGTTCCCGGCCGAGGTGCTGCCGTACTGGATGCCGTACTTCGCGGTCGCCGACGTCGACCTCGGCGCCGAGCGCGCCGCCCTGCTCGGCGCCACCGTCACCCTCCCGCCCACCGACGTCCCCGACGGGCCGCGGCTGGCCGTGCTGCGCGACCCGCAGGGCGCGGTCTTCGGCATCCACGTGGCGGAGGAGGGGGACGGCAAGTAGTTCGGGGGATGGGAGAAGGGGGGAAGGGGGCGGGGCCCGGGCGGCGGCGTTCGCGCAGGCGGGGAGAGGGGGCGGCCAGTAGTCCGAGGGAGAGAAGAGAGGAGAAGGGGGGCGGGTCAGACCCGGGCCGGGGGTGCGCCGGTGGGGGTGGTGGACGGCGGGGGGCCCGGGCGGCGGCGTTCGCGCAGGAGGGGGAGGGCGGCGGTGGCGGCTGCGGCGAGGACCACGGCGAGGGCGGTCAGCGGGACCCAGTCGCCCAGCCGGACGTACCAGGTGCGGGCAGAGGGGGCGGCGAGGGAGAGCCGCACGGTCACGGCGCCGGACTCGTCGGTGGTCAGCCGGACCAGCCGCCGGCCCTGGGCGTCGTACGCGACGGATTCGCCGGTGAGGGCGGCCTGGACGACGGGGCGGCCGGTCTCGGCGGCGCGCAGGGCGCCCAGTGAGGCGTGCTGGGCGGGGGCCCAGGTGGACTGGAAGGTGGACGTCGCGGACTGGTAGACGATCAGGGCGGCGCCCTGCTGGGCGCTGGTGCGCGACATGTCGGGGAACGCCGACTCGAAGCAGATCAGGGTGCCGACCGGCAGCGGGCGCCCGTCCCGGTCGACGACCGGGAGCAGGTGCACCGCGCTGCCGGGGGCCCGGTTCTCGCCCGCGGCCGCGCTCACCCCGGCGATCCAGCCGAGCAGCGGGCGCAGCGGGATGTACTCGCCGAACGGGACCAGCCGGATCTTCCGGTAGCGGGCGACCAGGCCCGAACCGTCCACCAGGACCGCGTCCTTGGAGATCCGGCCGTCCGCCTTCCGGGCGTCCTCGCCGACCAGCAGCTGCGCGCCGGTGCTGCGGGAGAGGGCCGCCAGCCGGTCCACCGTGGACTGCTTCCGGTCCAGGTCGTCGGTGGTCGAGCTCTCGCCCCACACCACCAGGTCCACCGGGCGGCCCGCCAGCGAGCGGGTGATCTTGATGTTGGCCTCCAGCCGGGCCTGCTCGTCCGGCGTCGGACCGGACTGCACCAGCCCCACCGAGGCCGAGCCGGCGGTCGCCGGGGCGGCCTGCTCGGCGAACACCAGCGGCCCCGCCAGCAGCACCGCCAGCGCGGCCGTCCCCGCCGCCGCGCGCAGCCGCACCTCGTGCGCGCACAGCAGCACCAGCAGCGCCGTGTTCACCGTGACCAGCGCCCAACTCACCAGCCACACCCCGCCGATGGAGGCCAGCGAGAGCACCGCCGGGTGCTCCCACTGGGTGGCGCCGAGCAGCGCCCACGGCCCGCCCAGCGCGTCCCAGGAGCGGACGAACTCGGCGCTCACCCACACCGCGGGCAGCACCGCCAGCGCGGCCGCGGCCCGGCGCGCCGTCGGCTCGCCGTGCAGCAGCCACCACGCGGCCAGGCCCAACGGGGCCTGCAGGGCCCCGAACAGCACCGCCAGCACCGGCAGCGCCGGGCCGATCGACGGGATCAGCCAGTACATCCCGGTCAGGATGAACCCGGCGCCGAACCACCAGCCGCGCACCGCCGCCTCGCGCGGACCGTCCGCCGCCCGCATCAGCAGCAGCCCCGGTACCAGCGCCGCCCAGGCCAGCCAGGCCAGGCCGACGCCGGGGAAGGTCAGGACGGGCAGCGTGCCCGAGGCCAGCGCGCCGTAGCGGGCCGGGCGGGTGAGTGCGGTTCGCAGGCTCATGCGGAGATTGTCCGCCCGGGAGGGCGGGAAGGCACCCCTATTCGATCATCGGCATGTCAGGGTCGCCCTCCTCCTGCCCCGATCCCGCGCGCTCACTCGCCCTCGAGGTCGCCCTCCGTCTCCAGCAGCACCTGCCGCAGCTCGTCCAGCAGCGCCGCGTCCGGCTCCGCCCACAGGCCGCGCCCGGCGGCCTCCAGCAGGCGTTCGGCGATGCCGTGCAGGGCCCACGGGTTGGCCTCGGCGAAGAACTCGCGGTTGACCGGGTCGAGCACGTACTCCTCGGTCAGCTTCTCGTACATCCAGTCGGCGACCACGCCGGTGGTCGCGTCGTAGCCGAACAGGTAGTCGACGGTCGCGGCCATCTCGAACGCGCCCTTGTAGCCGTGCCGGCGCATCGCCTCCAGCCAGCGCGGGTTGACCACCCGGGCCCGGAAGACCCGGGCCGCCTCCTCGGTCAGGGTGCGGGTGCGCACCGTCTCCGGGCGGGTGGAGTCGCCGATGTACGCGGCCGGGCTGCTGCCCGTCAGGGCCCGCACGGTGGCCACCATGCCGCCGTGGTACTGGAAGTAGTCGTCGGAGTCGGCGATGTCGTGCTCGCGGGTGTCGGTGTTCTTCGCGGCGACGGTGATCCGCCGGTAGGCGCTCTCCATCTCCTCGCGCGCGGGCCGCCCGTCCAGGCCGCGCCCGTACGCGTAGCCGCCCCACACCGTGTACACCTCGGCGAGGTCGGCGTCGGTGCGCCAGTCCCGGCTGTCGATCAGCTGGAGCAGGCCCGCGCCGTAGGTGCCCGGGCGGGACCCGAACACCCGTACCGTGGCCCGGCGTTCGTCGCCGTGCTCGGCCAGGTCGGCCTGGACGTGGGCCCGGACGAAGTTGTCGGCGTCCGGCTCCTCCTGGCGGGCCGCGAGGCGCACCGCGTCGTCCAGCAGGGCCACCACGTGCGGGAAGGCGTCCCGGAAGAAGCCCGAGATGCGCAGTGTCACGTCGATCCGCGGACGGCCCAACTCGGCGAGCGGGACCGGCTCCAGGCCGGTGACCCGGCGCGAGGCGTCGTCCCACACCGGGCGCACGCCCAGCAGCGCGAACGCCTCGGCGATGTCGTCGCCCGCGGTGCGCATCGCCGAGGTGCCCCAGAGCGAGAGGCCCACCGAGGGCGGGAACTGGCCGTCGTTGTCGGCCCGGTAGCGCTCGACCAGGGAGGCGGCCAGCGCCTGACCGGTCTCCCAGGCGAGCCGGGAGGGGACGGCCTTCGGGTCGACCGAGTAGAAGTTGCGGCCGGTGGGCAGGACGTTGACCAGCCCGCGCAGCGGGGAACCGGAGGGCCCGGCCGGAACGAAGCCGCCCCGCAGGGCGTGCAGCACCGCGTCCAACTCGTCGGTGGTGGCGGCGAGTCGGGGCACCAGCTGGGTCGCGGCGAAGGACAGCACGTCGGCGACGGCGGAGGGGAGGCCCTCGGCGACCCCGGCGACCGCGGCGGGGTTCCAGTCCTCGGCCTCCATCGCCTCGACCAGCGCGCGGGCCTCGGCCTCGGCGGCGTCCGTCGCGCCCAGGGTCAGCGCCGCCTCGTCCAGGCCCAGCGCCTCGCGCAGGCCCGGCAGGGCGCGCACGCCGCCCCAGATCTGCCGGGCCCGCAGGATCGACAGCACGATGTTGACCCGGTCGGTGCCCGCCGGGGCCTGGCCCAGCACGTGCAGGCCGTCGCGGATCTGGGCGTCCTTCACCTCGCACAGCCAGCCGTCGACGTGCAGCAGGAAGTCGTCGAAGCCGTCGTCCTCGGGCCGCTCGGCCAGGCCCAGGTCGTGGTCCAGCTTGGCGGCCTGGATCAGCGTCCAGATCTGCGCCCGGATCGCGGGCAGCTTCGCCGGGTCCATCGCCGCGATGTTCGAGTGCTCGTCGAGGAGTTGCTCCAGGCGGGCGATGTCGCCGTAGGAGTCGGCGCGCGCCATCGGCGGCACCAGGTGGTCGACCAGCGTGGCGTGCGCCCGGCGCTTGGCCTGGGTGCCCTCGCCCGGGTCGTTCACCAGGAACGGGTAGACGAGCGGGAGATCGCCCAGCGCCGCGTCCGGGCCGCACTCCGCCGACAGTGCGGCGGTCTTGCCCGGCAGCCACTCCAGGTTGCCGTGCTTGCCCAGGTGCACCACCGCGTGCGCGCCGAAACCGCCGTCCGCGCGGTCCGCCGCGATCCACCGGTACGCCGCCAGGTAGTGGTGGCTGGGCGGCAGATCGGGGTCGTGGTAGATCGCCACCGGGTTCTCGCCGAACCCGCGCGGCGGCTGGACGAGCACCAGCAGGTTGCCGGAGCGGATGCCCGCCAGCACCAGGTCGCCGTCCGGGTTCTGCGAACGGTCCACGTACAGCTCGCCCGGCGCCGGGCCCCAGTGCTCCTCCACCCGCTCGCGCAGCGCCGCCGGGAGGCCGGCGTACCAGCGGCGGTAGTCGGCGGCCGGGATGCGCACCGGGTTGCGGGCCAACTGCTCCTCGGTCAGCCACGCCTGGTCGTAGCCGCCCGCCTCGATCAGCGCGTGGATCAGCGCGTCGCCCTCGTGGCCGTGCTCGGTCCCGGTGTGGAAACCGGGCAGGCCGTCGCCCAGGTCCATGCCCTCCGCGTGCAGCCGCTCCAGCAGCCGGATCGCCGACGCCGGGGTGTCCAGGCCGACCGCGTTGCCCACCCGGGCGTGCTTGGTCGGGTACGCCGACAGCACGAGGGCCAGGCGGCGCTCGGCCGCCGGGGTGTGCCGCAGCCGGGCGTGCCGCACCGCGATGCCCGCGACCCGGGCCGCCCGCTCCGGGTCCGCCGCGTACACCGTCAGCCCGTCCTCGTCGACCTCCTTGAACGAGAACGGGACGGTGATCAGCCGCCCGTCGAACTCCGGGACGGCGACCTGGGTCGCCGTGTCCAGCGGGGACAGGCCGTCGTCGCTGCCCTCCCACTGCGCCCGCGACCAGGTCAGGCACAGGGCCTGGAGGATCGGCCGGTCCAGGGCGGCCAACGCGCCCGCGTCCCACGCCTCCTCGTCCCCGCCCGCCTGCGCGTCCGCGGGCCGGGTGCCGCCCGCCGCCAGCACGGTCGTCACGATCACGTCCGCCGCGCCCAGCTCCGCCAGCAGCTCCGGCTCCGCCCCGCGCAGCGAGGCGCAGAAGTACGCCCGGGCCTGCGCGCCCTGCTCCTCGACCGCCCGGCACAGCGTCTCCACGAACGCCGTGTTGCCGCTCATGTGGTGCGCCCGGTAGTACAGCACCGCGACGACCGGGCCCTGCGAGGTGCGGGCCTCCCGCTCCAGCGGGCCCCACGCGGGCGCCGACGCCGGGGGCGCGAAACCGTGCCCGGTCAGCAGCACCGTGTCGGACAGGAACGCGCCCAGCTCCGCCAGGTTCGCCGGACCGCCGTGCGCCAGGTACGCGTGCGCCTCCGCCGCGATGCCCGCCGGGACGGTCGACAGCTCCATCAGCTGCGCGTCCGGCGCCTGCTCACCCGTCAGCACCACCACCGGCAGCGGGCCCGCCAGCAGCGCGTCCAGACCCTCCTGCCAGGCCCGGCGCCCGCCCAGCAGCCGCACCACCACCAGCTCCACGCCGGTCAGCAGCGCGGGCAGCTCCGCGGGCGACAGCCGGGCCGGGTTGGCCCAGCGGAACGGCACCGGGCCGTCCGCCGCCCGGGCGCTCAGCAGGTCGGTGTCGGACGTCGACAGCAGCAGGATCATGCGGAAGCCCTCCCGGGCGTCTCGGACGGCACGGGGCGGGCGGAGCGCAACGGCCCGGGACAGGCGGCACAGGACGGCCCGGCGGCACGGGAGGACCCGGCGACGGCGGGCACCCGGCGGGGCACGGACATGCGGCAGCGCATGGAACAGCCTTCCTCGGGGTCCTCGCCCCGGGCAGTGGAGGACGGCCGGAGTTCCTGGCTCCCGCGGCTCACTGAGCCGCGGTCACAGTGGCGGGACCGCACCGGATTCGCACCGGACTTCCTCCGCTGTGCCGTCGCTGGCAGCGGACGCCCCGAGAGGCGCCCGCCAGCATCGTACGGGGTGATCGGCCCCCGGGGGAGTGTGACCTGCGACGCTGACCGAAACCCGACCGTCCGCGCCGCCCGCCCCCGGCCCACCCCGCGCTGAGCTGGGCAATCGCCCGCCCGCCCGGAGCGGCGGTGTGATGCACGAGGCGGTGGCGCGCGCCGGACCGATGGGTATGCTCGCCGCCATGCCACCCACACCCGACGCCGCCCAGGCACCCTCCGTCGGGCCCGACCGAGGCCGCGCCGACGCCTGCCCCGGCGCGCTCCGCCTGCACCCCGCCGAGGACGGGCACCTCGCCCGACTCCGCCTGCCCGGCGGACAGTTGACGCACCGTCAGCTGCTCGCCGTCGCCGACGCCGCCGACACCCTCGGCGACGGCGAGGCCGAGATCACCTCCCGCGGCAACCTCCAGCTGCGCGGCCTCGCCGCGGGCTGCGCAGCCGACCTCGCCGAACGCCTGCGCACCGTCGGACTGTTGCCCTCCGACACCCACGAACGCGTCCGCAACATCGTCGCCTCCCCGCTCGCCGGACTCGACGGCCGCGGCGCCGGAGGGAACCGAATCGCCGACTGGGTACGGGAGTTGGACCAGGCGCTGTGCGCCGCGCCGTGGGCCGCCGCACTGTCCGGCAAATTCCTGTTCGCCCTCGACGACGGCCGCGGCGACGTCGCCGCCCTCAACGCCGATGTGACCTTGCTCGCAGTCGGCGACGGCCGCGCCCTGCTCCGCCTCGGCCGCGCCCGCCGCGCCACCGCCGTCCACGACCCGGTGCCCGCCGCCCTCGACGCCGCCCGCCGCTTCCTCGACCTCGCCGCCGGCCGCGCCTGGCACCCGCGCGAGATCCAGGACGAACTGCCCGACGGCGACGTCCCGCTGCCCCCCTTCGCGGGCGAACCGCCCGCCCTGGGCGCCGTCCCCGGCGGCCTCTCCGTCGCCCCGCGCCTCGGCCGCCTCGGCAGCGCCCAGTGGCGGCTGCTCGCCGAAGCCCTCGGCGACACCTCCCCGCACCCCGCCCGGCTCACCCCCTGGCGCGGCGCCGTCCTGCCGCACGCCGACCCCCACTGGCTGCCGCGCCTGGCCGACGCCGGACTGCGCACCACCCCCGGCGGCCCCTGGGAAGGCGTCACCGCCTGCACCGGCCTGCCCGGCTGCGCCAAGTCGCTCGCCGACGTCCGCGCCCAGGCCGCCCGCGCCGTCGCCGCCGTCCCCGCCGAAGGACTGCCCGTCCACTGGTCCGGCTGCGCCCGCCGCTGCGGGCACCCCGCCGGCCGCTGGGTCGACGTCCTGGCCACCGCGGCCGGACACCGCGTCACCGTCGACGGCACCGTCCGCGACACCGAAGAGAACGACACGGCCGAGGCAGTCGCCGAAGCCCGGAACACCCCATGGCGGAGGCCCAAATGATCGACTACGAGAAGGACGGCGCGGCCATCTACCGCCAGTCCTTCGCCACCATCCGGGCCGAGGCCGACCTCGCCCACCTGCCCGCCGACGTCGCCCGGGTCGCCGTCCGGATGATCCACGCCTGCGGCATGACCGACCTGGTCGACGACCTGCTCTGGTCGCCGAACGCCGTCGCCGACGCCCGCCGCGCCCTGCTGGACGGCGCGCCGATCCTCTGCGACGTCAACATGGTCGCCAGCGGCGTGACCCGCAAGCGGCTGCCCGCCGACAACGAGGTGATCTGCACCCTCACCGACCCCGCCGTCCCCGAACTCGCCCGCACCATGGGCACCACCCGCAGCGCCGCCGCGATGGAACTCTGGCTGCCCCGCCTCGAAGGCGCCGTCGTCGCCGTCGGCAACGCCCCCACCTCGCTGTTCCGCCTGCTGGAGATGGTCGAGGCCGGCGCGCCCCGGCCCGCCGCCGTGATCGGCGTCCCGGTCGGCTTCATCGGCGCCGCCGAGTCCAAGCAGGCCCTCGCCGACCACCCCGCCGCCCTGGAACACCTCGTGGTCCGGGGCCGCCGCGGCGGCAGCGCCATCGCCGCCGCCGCCATCAACGCGATTGCGAGCGAAGAAGAATGACGGACCGTCAGACGACCGGAAAGCTCTACGGGGTGGGCGTCGGACCGGGCGACCCGTCGCTGGTCACCGTGCGCGCCGCCGAACTCATCGGCAAGGCCGACGTCATCGCCTACCACTGCGCCCGGCACGGCCGCTCGCACGCCCGGGCCATCGCCGAACGCTACCTGACCGGCGGCCAGGTGGAGGAGCGGCTGATGTACCCCGTCACCGTGGAGACCACCGACCACCCCGGCGGCTACCGCGGCGCCCTCGACGACTTCTACCGGGAAGCCTCCGAACGGCTCGCCGCCCACCTCGACGCCGGCCGCGACGTCGTCGTCCTCGCCGAGGGCGACCCGCTGTTCTACGGCTCCTACCAGCACATGCACAAGCGGCTCGCGCACCGCTACCCCACCGAGGTCGTCCCCGGCGTCACCTCGATCAGCGCCGCCGCCGCCCGCCTGGGCACCCCGCTGGTCGAGGCCGAGGAGATCCTCACGGTCATCCCCGGCACCCTCCCCGAGGAGGAGCTCGCCGCCCGGCTCGCCGCCACCGACTCCGCCGTCGTCATGAAGCTCGGCCGCACCTTCCCCGCCGTCCGCCGCGCCCTGGAGCGGGCCGGCCGCCTCGACGACGCCCGGTACGTGGAACGCGCCACCATGGAGGGCGAGCGCACCGGACGGCTGGCGGACGTCGACCCCGACGGCGTCCCGTACTTCTCGGTCGCCGTGCTGCCCAGCAAGGTCGCCGCGCTCGACTCCGCCGGGCAGCCCTTCCAGGCCCTGGCGGACGCCCCGGTCGCACCGGTCGCACCGGTCGCACCGCAGGAGCCGGTGGATGGGGCGGTCGGCGAGCCGGTCGGCGGAGAGGTCGACGGGGCGGTCGACGGGACGGTCGGCGAGGTCGTGGTGGTCGGCACCGGGCCCGCCGGGCCGCTCTGGCTCACCCCCGAGGCCCGCGGCGCCCTGGCGAACGCCACCGACCTGGTCGGCTACACCACCTACCTGGACCGGGTGCCGGTGCGGGCCGGGCAGGTCCGGCACGGCTCCGACAACAAGGTCGAGGGCGTCCGGGCCGAGTTCGCCCTCGAACTGGCCCGCCGCGGCCGCCGCGTCGCGGTGGTCTCCTCCGGCGACCCGGGCGTCTTCGCCATGGCCACCGCCGTCCTGGAGGCCGCCTGCGAGGACCCCTACCGGGACGTCCCGGTGCGGGTGCTGCCCGGCATGACCGCCGCGCACGCCGCCGCCTCCCGGGCCGGGGCGCCGCTCGGCCACGACTACGCGGTGATCTCGCTCTCCGACCGGCTCAAGCCCTGGGAGGTGATCGCCCGCCGGCTGCGCGCCGCCGCCGAGGCCGACCTGGTGCTCGCGCTCTACAACCCCGGCTCCAAGTCCCGTACCACACAGGTGGGTTCGGCCCGCGACCTGCTGCTGGAGTACCGCTCCCCGCAGACCCCCGTGGTGCTGGCCCGGGACGTCGGCGGCCCCACCGAGCGGGTCCGCACCGTCGCGCTCGCCGAACTCGACCCGGCCGACGTCGACATGCGCACCCTGCTGCTGGTCGGCTCCACCCAGACCCGGTGGGTGCGGCGCGGCGGCGACACCGAGGTGGTGTGGACGCCGCGCCGCTACCCCGAGGAGCAGAAGGGGAGTTGACGGACCGTCAGCCCCTCAGTCCGCCGACCCAGGCGACCGCCCCGGCCACGTCCGGGGCGGTGCGCACCCCCGCCGGGGCGGCCGGGCGCTCCACCACGACCACCGGCAGGCCCAGTTCGCGGGCCGCGGTCAGCTTGGGCGCGGTGGCGGCGCTGCCGCTGTCCTTGGTCACCAGCACCTCGATCCGGTGCGCGCGCAGCAGCGCGCGCTCGCCGTCCAGGGTGAACGGGCCGCGCTCCAGCAGCACTTCGGTGACGGCGGGCATCGGCGGCACCGGCGGCTCCACCGAGCGGGCCAGGAACATCAGGCCGTCCAGGTGCGCGAAAGCGCCGATGCCCTGGCGCCCGGTGGTCAGGAACACCCGGGTGCCGAGCGCGGGCAGCGCGTCCGCGGCGGCGGCCAGGCTCGGCACCGGGTGCCAGCGGTCGCCGTCCTGCGCGGTCCAGCTCGGGCGGCGCAGCGCCAGCAGCGGGGTGCCGGTGTCGGCGGCGGCCAGCGCCGCGTTGCGGCTGATCCGCTCGGCGAACGGGTGGGTGGCGTCCAGCAGTACGTCCACGGCGTGCGCGCGCAGCCAGGCGGCCAGGCCGGCCGGGCCGCCGAAACCGCCGATCCGGACCTCTCCGGCGGGCAGCCGGGGCTGGGCCACCCGCCCGGCCAGCGAGCTGGTCACCCGCAGCGCCGGGTCGGCCGCCAGCGCGTCCGCCAGCCGGCGGGCCTCGCTGGTGCCGCCGAGGATCAGGACGTGCATGCGGACTCCCGGGGCCGGTGCGATCAGGACACACCACCCTAACCGGGCGGTCGGCGTGGGACGGTGGGGGCGGCGGGGGCGGCGGGAGTCGGAGCGGACGAGGAGAGCGGAGGGCGAGCGGTGAGCGGCGACGAGACGCAGGGCGGCAGTGGCAGCGGCAGTGATGGTGCTGCTGCTGCGGTCGGCGGCAGTGGCAGTGGCGGTGACGGGGCTTCGGTCGGCGGGGCTGCGGTCGGTGAGGGTGCGGTCGGCGGGCGCAAGGGGCAGTTGCGCAGCAGCGGGCTGCGGCCCGGGTGGACGACGGGGGCGTGCGCGACCGCGGCGACCAAGGCCGCGTACACGGCGCTGCTCGGCGGGGGCTTCCCGGACCCGGTGGTGATCACGCTGCCGAGGGGCGAGCAGCCCGGGTTCGCGCTGGCGGTCGAGGAGTTGGGCGAGGGCCGGGCCAGCGCCGGGGTGGTGAAGGACGCGGGCGACGACCCGGACGTGACGCACGGCGCGCTGGTGCGCTCCACGGTGCGGCCGGGTCCGGCGGGCAGCGGCGTGGTGTTCCGGGCCGGGCCGGGGGTGGGGACGGTCACCAAGCCGGGCCTGCCGCTGGCGGTCGGCGAGCCGGCCGTCAACCCGGTGCCCCGGCAGCTGATCCGCGAGGCGGTCGCCGAGGTGGCGGCGGAGTTCGGCGGGACCGGGGACGTGGAGGTGGAACTCTCCGTCGACCACGGCGAGGAGCTGGCCCGGCGCACCTGGAACCCGCGGCTGGGCATCCTCGGCGGCCTGTCCGTCCTCGGCACCACCGGCGTGGTCGTCCCGTACTCGTGCTCGGCGTGGATCGAGTCGATCCGCCGCGGCATCGACGTGGCCCGGGCCGCCGGTCGCACCCACGTCGCGGGCGCGACCGGCTCGACCTCGGAGAAGGTGGTGGTCACCGAGTACGGCCTGCCCGAGGACGCGCTGCTCGACATGGGCGACTTCGCGGGCGCCGTCCTGAAGTACCTGCGCCGCCACCCGGTGCCGCGGCTGACGGTCTGCGGCGGCTTCGCCAAGCTCTCCAAGCTCGCCGCCGGGCACCTCGACCTGCACTCCGGCCGCTCCCAGGTCGACAAGGGCCACCTGGCCGCGCTGGCCGCGGAGGCCGGCGCGGACGCGGCGCTGGCGGCGCGGGTGGCGGCCGCCAACACCGCCCTGGAGGCGCTGCAGTCGTGCGCGGCGGCGGGCGTCCCGCTCGGCGACCTGGTGGCCGAACGGGCCCGCGCCACCGCCCTCGGCGTGCTGCTCGGCGCGCCCGTCGCGGTCGACGTGATCTGCATCGACCGCGCGGGCACGATCGTCGGCCGGGCCGCCCCCGCCGGTCCGTCAGGGACCGGGGTCAGGAGGTGACGACGGCCTGGGCGTCGATCTCCACCAGCATCGGCTCCTGCGGGAGTTCGACGAAGACGGTGGTGCGGCAGGGCTTCACGCCGCCCGGCGCGACGTTCTCCTCGATGAACTGGGCGTACACCTCGTTCATCAGCGGGAAGTCGGCCCGCTTGGTCAGGTAGACGCGGAACATCACCACGTCCTCGATGCTCGCGCCGCCCGCCTCGACGATCGCCTTCACGTTCTCCAGCGTGCGCCGGGTCTGCGCCTTCACGTCGCCGTGGTACAGGTACTCGCCGGTCGCCGGGTCCTGCGGGCCCTGGCCGGACACCTGCAGGATCGGGCCCTTGCGCACGCCCTGGGAGAACATCCAGGCCGGGGCGGGCGCGCCGTCGGTACGGACCTCGATCTTGTCGCTCATGTGCATTGCTCCATAGGTGGGTTGACGGTGCGTCAGTGAACGGTGCCGCGGACCGGCAGGCCCGCGTCGGCGGAGATCGCCCGGGTGCAGGCGAGCAGTTGGGGCAGCAGGTCGAGCACCTGCTCGTACGGGAGGACCACGTCCGGCACGGAGATCGACGCGGCGGCCACCACCCGGCCCGAGGCGTCCCGGATCGGCGCGGCCACGCAGTTGATGAACGCCTCGTGCTCGGCGTGGTCCTGCGCCCAGCCCTGCGCGCCGACCTGGTCCAGCTCGGCCAGCAGCGCGTGCGGACTGGTGATCGTGTTCGGGGTGTGCACGGTGAACTCGATCCCGTCCACCACCCGGCGCCGCTCGGTCGGCGACAGGTCGGCCAGCAGCACCTTCGCCACCGCCGTGTTGTGCAGCGCCGCGCGCAGCCCGATCCGCGAGTACATCCGCACCGGGTGCCGCGAGTCGTACTTGTCGATGTACACCACCTCGCCGCCCTCGTACGCGGCCAGGTGCACGGTCTGGCCGGTCGCCGCGTTCAGCTCGGCGAGGTGCGGGGCGGCGGTGCGGCGGATGCCGCGCTGCTCCAGCGCGAGGCTGGACAGCGCGAACAGGCCCGCGCCGAGGTGGTAGCGGTACTGGGCGTCGCGGTGGACGAAGCGCTCCTCCTCCAGGCTCTGCAGCAGCCGCAGCACGGTGGTCTTGTGCACGCCGATCAGGTCGGCCAACTGGTCGAGGGAGCGTTCGCCCTCGCCGAGTTCGGCGAGCAGGCGCAGGGCGCGGGTGACGGTCTGGCTCATGGGTGTCCCGAGGGTTCTTCGAGGGTGCCGGGAGTGGTGGGGTGCTTCGGGTCGGGTGCTTCAGGGCGGCTGCTGCGGACGGGACTTCGGACGGGGCTTCGGACGGGGCTTCGGGGGGTGTGCTTCAACGGGCGGAGACGGGATCGGGCGCGGGCAGGACGGGGGAGTCGATGCCGGACGCGCGGACCCGGGTCGCCGCCCAGTCCCGCTCGTCGGCGGCCAGCAGCGCGGCCACCGTCCGGGCGTCCGGCAGGGTGCCGTGGTCGGTGGGCGCGGTCAGGGCGCCGGCCGCGGCCAGGTGGCCCAGCCGCAGCCGGGAGCGCTGGTCCAGGCCGCGCAGGGTGCCCGCCAGGTAGCCGGCCGCGAACGCGTCGCCCGCGCCGGTCGGCTCCACCACCTCGACGCGCAGCGCCGGTTCGGTGACCGAGCGGCCGTCCCGGTCCAGCGCGGTGACCAGGTGCCCGGAGTCCTTGACCACCAGCGTCGCGGGGGAGGGGAAGCGGCGGCGCAGCGCCTGCGGGTCGCCCGCGCCGAACGCGTCCTGCGCCTCGTCCGCGCCGAGCAGCAGCACGTCCGCGGCGTCCAGCAGCTCCGGCAGCACCGCCGGGTCGCGCCGGCGCCACAGCGCCGGGCGCCAGTTCAGGTCGAAGGAGACCAGCCGGCCCGGGCGGCGGCGGGCCAGCAGGGCGCGCACCAGGGCCAGGCAGTCGTCCGACAGCGCGGGCGTGATGCCCGTCAGGTGCAGCAGCGGCGCGGCGTCCAGCAGCGCGGCGGCCGCCGGGTCGTCCAGCAGCGCGGGGGAGAGCGCCGAGGCCGCCGAGCCGGTGCGGTAGTAGTGCAGCCGGGAGCGGCCCGGGCCGAGGTCGTGCGGCAGGCCGGAGCCGCCGGTCTCCTTCAGGTACACGCCGGTGGGGCGGTGCGGGTCGACCGCGACGGCCGACACGTCCACGCCCGCCGCCGCGAGGTCGCCGGTCAGCCGGCGGCCGAAGCCGTCCGCGCCGACCCGGCTGATCCACGCCGTCGGGACGCCCAGCGCGGCCAGCGCCGCCGCCACGTTCGACTCGGCGCCCCCCACCGAGGGGCGGAACGCGCCGACGGCCTCGAACGGCCCCGGCCGGTCGGGCAGCAGCACCGCCATCGACTCGCCCAGGCACACTGCCCGGGCGGCAGCCGCCGCACCGCCTTGATCCGCCATCAAACCCGCTCCCTCACCCTCGGGCCCGTGCCCCGCTCCCACCGTCCGGCGCCCGCGCGGCCCGGCGCTCGGCGGTGAGCCCCGGTGCTGCGTGCCTGGTGGGAGGGGTGGACGGGTCGCGTCGCGGTCCGTTGACCGCCGTCCGGCGTGAATGCTAGAACCGTATCACCAACATGCGCAATAGAGGTTGCGCATGTTGCAACTCCCCAGCTCGCAGGTGGGTCGGGGTTGCGAACGGAGGCACGGCGATGGACGAAACGGTGGACCGGACGGGCGCGGAAGGGCGGCCGGAGCCGTCGTCGGGGTCGTCGTCGGAGCGGTCGTCGGAGCCGTCGTCGAGGCGGCCGGAACAGCCGGGCGCCGGGCAGCGGCGCACCCCCGACGGCCCGCAGTACTTCGCCGACCCCGCGTCCGGCCCCGGCCTCGACACCGCCGCCGTCGCGGCCCTCGCCGACGAGACGCTCGACTTCCGCTTCAAGGCCGTCCCCGCCGCCGCCCACGGACGCACCGTCCGCGACTGGCTCGCCACCCGCCCCACCCTCGACGGCCTCGGCACCCCCCTGCTCACCCTCGACGCCGCCGCCCTCGACCACAACCTGCGCACCATGGCCGCCTGGTGCCGCGACGCCGGCGTGCTGCTCGCCCCGCACGGCAAGACCACCATGGCCCCCGCCCTCTGGCAGGCCCAACTCGCCGCCGGCGCCCACGCCGTCACCCTCGCCAACCTCCCGCAGCTGCGCGTCGCCCGCGCCTTCGGCGTCCAGCGCCTGCTGCTCGCCAACACCCTGCTCGACCCCGCCGGACTCGCCTGGATCGCCGCCGAACTCGACCGCGACCCCGGCTTCGCCTTCACCTCCTGGGTCGACTCCGCCGACAGCGTCCGGCAGATGGACGCCGCCCTGCGCGCCGCCGGAGCCCGCCGCCCCGTCGAGGTCCTGGTCGAACTCGGCGGCCCCGGCGGCCGCACCGGCGCCCGCGGCGTCCCCGCCGCGCTGGAGGTCGCCGCCGCCGTCCTCGCCGCCCCCACCCTGCGCCTGGCCGGCGTCGGCGGCTACGAGGGCGCCCTCGCCCACGACGCCTCCGACCCCGCCCTCGCCGCCGTCCGCGGCTACCTCGCCGACCTCGCCGACCTGCACCGCCGCCTCGCCCCCGACTACCCCACCGCCACCCCCGTGGTCACCGCCGGCGGCAGCGCCTACTTCGACACCGTCGCGCAGGAGTTGACCCCGCTCACCCGGCAGGTCCCCGGCACCGTCGTCGTCGTCCGGGCCGGCGCCTACCTCGCCCACGACGACGGCTTCTACCGCGGCATCTCCCCGCTCTCCCGCACTTCCGACGCCACCCCGCTGCGCTCCGCCATGCACGGCTGGGCCCGGGTCGTCTCCCACCCCGAACCCGAACTCGCCCTGCTCGACGCCGGAAAGCGCGACCTCCCGTTCGACGAGGGCCTGCCCGAACCCCAACTCGTCCGCGGCAGAGGCCCGTTGACCGGCGCCGCCGTCACCGCCCTCAACGACCAGCACGCCTTCCTGCGCGGCGCCGGACCCGCCGCCCCCGTCGGCGCCGTGCTGCGCCTGGGCCTCTCCCACCCCTGCACCGCCTTCGACAAGTGGAGCCTCATCCCCGTCCTCGACCACGCCGACACCGACCACCCCCGCGTCGTCGACCTGGTCCGGACGTACTTCTGATGGCCGACCTGCTGCTGCGCGCCGCCACCGTCGTCGACGGCACCGGCGCCGACCGCTACCGCGCCGACGTCACCGTCACCGACGGCTGGATCGACCAGATCGACCAGATCGACCGGATCGACCCGACCGACCGGATCGACCCGACCGACCGGATCGACCGGACCGGCCGGACCGGTTCCCGCCCGACCGGCCACGGCCTGGCGGGGCGTCGGACGATCGACGCCGACGGACTCGTCCTCGCCCCCGGCTTCATCGACATGCACGCCCACTCCGACCTGCGGCTGCTCCTCGAACCCGACCACCCCTCCCGGATCACCCAGGGCGTCACCCTCGAAGTCCTCGGCCAGGACGGCCTCTCCTACGCCCCCGCCGACGACACCACCCTCGCCGCGCTGCGCCGCCAACTCGCCGGCTGGAACGGCGACCCCGCCGACGAGGACCTCGACTGGAACTGGCGCACCGTCGCCCAGTACCTCGACCGCCTCGACGCCGGCGCCGCCGTCAACACCTGCTACCTCGTCCCGCACGGCACCGTCCGGATGCTCGCCATGGGCTGGGACAACCGTCCCCCCACCGGCCCCGAACTCGCCCGGATGCAGCAGCTGTTGGACCAGTCACTGGCGGACGGCGCGGTCGGCATGTCCACCGGGCTCACCTACACCCCCGGCATGTACGCCGACACCGCCGAACTCGTCGCCCTGTGCACCACCGTCGCCGCCCGCGGCGGCTTCCACGCCCCCCACCAACGCTCCTACGGCGCGGGCGCGTTGGAGGGCTACGCGGAGATGGTGGAGATCTCCCGGCGCTCCGGCTGCCCGCTGCACCTCACCCACGCCACCATGAACTTCGGCGTCAACGAGGGCCGCGCCGGACAGTTCCTCGACCTGGTCGACGCCGCCCTCGCCGACGGCGTCGACCTCACCCTCGACAGCTACCCCTACCTGCCCGGCTCCACCACCCTGGCCGCCCTGCTGCCCAGTTGGTCCACCGAGGGCGGCCCCGAAGCCACCCTCGCCCGGCTCGCCGACCCCGCTGCCCGCGAGCGCATCCGCGCCGACGTCGAGGAACGCGGCAGCGACGGCTGCCACGGCGTCGTCACCGACTGGGACACCATCCAGGTCTCCGGCGTCCGGCACGGCGCGCTGTCCGCCGTCGTCGGCAAGCGGATCTCCGAACTCGCCGCCGCCCAGGGCCGCACCGGTACCGAGGTCTTCTTCGGCCTGCTGCGCGCCGACCAGCTCGGCACCACCATCCTCCAGCACGTCGGCCACGAGGAGAACGTCCGCGCCATCATGCGCCACCCCGCGCACACCGTCGGCAGCGACGGACTGCTGGTCGGCGCCCGCCCGCACCCCCGCGCCTGGGGCACCTTCCCCCGCTACCTGGCCCGCTACAGCCGCGAGTTGGGCGTCCTCACGCTCGAACAGGCCGTCGCCCGGATGACCGGCCGCCCCGCCCGCCGCCTCGGCCTCGACCGGCGCGGCCTGGTCCGCCCCGGCCACCACGCCGACCTGGTCCTGTTCGACCCCGACACCGTCCGCGACACCGCCACCTTCGACCACCCCCGGCAGCCCGCCGAAGGCATCCGGCACGTCCTGGTCAACGGCGTCCCCGCGCTCACCGACGGCAAGCCCACCGGCGACCTGGCCGGCCGCGCCCTGCGGCGCGGCGCCGACCGGAAGGTCCGCGCAGTCGGCTGACGGGCCGTCAATTTCCTTGCGGAGAAAGCTCGTTCCGCATTGCCAATCCGAAGAATTCACGTGTGAAGAGGAGTTGCCAGGATGGGAACCGAAACGGCCGCACTGCGGCTGGCGTTGGCGCGGCAGCCGGTGATCGCCGTGGTGCGTGCCCCCGTGATACCCGACGCGGTCGCGCTCTGCGAGGCGCTCGCCGAAGGCGGCATCGCCTGGACCGAACTCACCTTCACCACCCCCGACGTCACCCGCCACCTGGCCCGCGCCGCCGGGGCCGGCTGCCGGATCGGCGTCGGCACCGTCCTCACCGCCGACCAGGCCAGGGCCGGGATCGCCGCCGGCGCCGGCTTCCTGGTCACCCCCGGCCTGCGCCCCGCCGTCGCCGACGCCGCCCGCGAAGCCGGCGTCCCGGTCGTGATGGGCGCGCTCACCCCCAGCGAGGTCGCCGACGCCGTCGACCTCGGCGCCGCCGCCGTCAAGATCTTCCCCGCCAAGGCGTTCGGCCCCGGCTACTTCAAGGACCTGCGCGGCCCCTACCCCGACGTCCCGCTGGTCGCCTCCGGCGGCGTCAACACCCGCAACGCCAGGGCCTTCCTCGACCACGGCGCCCTCGCCGTCTGCGCCGGCACCGACGTCGTCCCGCCCCAGGCCGTCGCGGACGGCGACTGGGCCGACATCACCCGCCGCGCCAAGGAGTTCACCGCCTCGCTCGGCTGAACGGGGGCCGGGGCGTCCCGGCATCCGGACTGAACGGGGGCCGCGGCGACGTGGCGTCCGGGCTGAACGGGGGCCGCGGCGACGTGGCGTCCGGGCTGAACGGGGGCCGCGGCGTCCTGGCATACGATTCGACCCCGGTTCCCGAGCAGGAAGACACTCCCATGCGCTGGTCACAGTTGTACGTCCCCACGCTGCGCGAGGACCCGGCGGACGCCGACGCGGCCAGCCACCGGCTGCTGGTGCGGGCCGGGTTCGTGCGGCAGCTGATGGCCGGGCACTACTCGCTGCTGCCGATGGCGGTGCGGGTGCGCGGCAAGATCGTCGACGTGGTGCGCGAGGAGATGGCGCGGATCGGCTCGCAGGAGTGGATCCTGCCCGCCCTCCACCCCGCCGAGATCTGGCAGCGCACCGGCCGCTGGGAGGGCATGGGCGAGGAGATGTTCCGGCTCAAGGACCGCAGGGGCGCGGACCTGGCCCTCGGCATGACGCACGAGGAGATCTTCACCACCCTCGCCCAGGAACTCTCCTCGTACCGCCAACTCCCGCAGATGTGGTACCAGTTCCAGACCAAGTTCCGGGACGAACCGCGCCCCAAGAGCGGCCTGCTGCGGGTGCGCGAGTTCACCATGAAGGACTCCTACAGCTTCGACCTCGACCAGGCCGGGCTGGACCGCTCCTTCGACCTGCACCACGCCGCCTACACCCGGATCTTCGCCCGCATCGGCATCCCCGCCATCCCCGTCCAGGCGTCCAGCGGCAGCATGGGCGGCTCGGCGTCGGTCGAGTTCATGTCGCCCACCCCGGCCGGCGAGGACCTGGTCGTGCACTGCCCCGCCTGCCGCTACGCGGCCAACGTCGAGAAGGCCGGCTCCGCGCTGCCCGCCGCGGCGGACGGCGAGGCGCTCGCCGCCCCCGAGCGCTTCGACACTCCCGAGGCCCGCACCATCGAGGAACTGGCCCGGCTGCACGGCGTCCCCGCCGAACAGCAGATCAAGACCCTGGTGCTGGTCGCCGACGGCCGCCCGCTGCTCGCCCTGGTGCGCGGCGACCACAGCCTGGTCGAGCAGAAGCTCCTCGACGCCACCGGGGCCCGCACGGTCCGCCCCGCCGACGCCGACGAGATCAAGGGCCTGCTCGGCGCCCTGCCCGGCAGCCTCGGCGCGGTCGGCGTCACCGGCGTCACCGGCGTCACCGTGCTGGCCGACCACGCCCTGGCCGGCCGCACCGGCATGACCACCGGCGCCAACCAGGACGGCGTCCACCTCCGCGGCGTCGACGTCGCCCGGGACATCGCCGTCACCCGCTGGGCGGACCTGCGCGAAGTCCGGGCCGGCGAGCCCTGCGTGCAGTGCGGCGAAGCCCTGGAGGTGGTCCAGACGGTCGAGGTCGGCCACATCTTCAAGCTCGGCCGCAAGTACACCGAGGCGCTGGACGTCACCGTGCTCGGCCAGGACGGCGCGGCCGTCAAGCCGATCATGGGCAGCTACGGCATCGGCATCGAACGGGCCATCGCCGCGATCGTCGAGACCCACCACGACGAGAAGGGCATCGCCTGGCCCGTCGCCGTCGCCCCCTTCGAGGTCGCCGTCGTCCCGATCGGCAAGGCCGACGAGCAGACCGCCGCCGTGGTCGACGACCTGTACGGCCGGCTGCGCGCCGAGCGCATCGACGTGGTGCTGGACGACCGGGACGAGCGGCCCGGCGTCAAGTTCGCCGACATCGAACTGGTCGGCATCCCCTACCGGATCACCGTCGGCCCGCGCGGCCTGAAGGACGGCGTCGTCGAGGTCACCACCCGGGCCACCGGCGAGACCGTCCAGGTGCCGGTGGCGGAGGCCGCCGCCCACGTGGCCGCCCTGGTCCGCGCGGCCGTCGCGCCCCTCGCGGGCTGACGCGGCCGACGGGGCCGACGGGCCGGGCCCGGGGATCAGTCGGGCAGGGCGGCCGGGGCCGGGGCTGCTGTGGGGGCCGGGGCTGCTGTGGGGGCCGGGGCTGCTGCGGGTGCGGGGGCCGGGGTCGGGGCCGGGGCCGGGGTCGGGGTCGGGCGGTGTTCGGCGGCCAGGGCGAGGACCCGGGCCACCGGCCAGTGGTCGGCCGCGTGGGTGCCGTAGTGGGCGGCGAGCAGCCGCCCGTCCGCGGCGATCAGGAAGTCGGCCGGCAGGCCCAGCCGCCCGCCCGACGGACGGGCCGACGGCAGCCGCTCCCGGCCGCGCAGCACCTGCGGCACGCCGCTGAGCACCCCCAGCACGATCGACGGCCACACTCGGGGGTCGAGCAGCGCCCGCGCCCCGCGCTCGACCCCGTACGCGCGGTACAGCCGCCGCTCCGGGTCGGCCAGCAGCGGGAACGGCAACCCGTCGGTGTACGGCCGCAGTTCGTCGGCGGGGGAGTGGAACGCGACCACCTCCCGGACCCCCGCCGCGCGCAGCTCGGGGTGGCGGACGGCGAAGCCGCGCAGGTGCAGGTTGCAGATCGGGCAGCCCGCGAAGCGGCGGAACTGCAGGTGCGTCAGGCCGTCCGGGGGCACCGGCGGCAGTGGTGCGCCGGCGGCGTCGGTGGCGGGGAGGGCAGGGGCGGTGGTGCCGGTCCGGAGTCGGGACACGCGGGCTCCTCGGGGGCTCCTCGTAGGTGTAGACCGTACGCCAAAACTGTAGGCGTATGCCGTACGCTGTCAACCCGTGCCCCGCCCACGCTCCCTGACCACCCGCCAGATCGCCGCCGCCGCCCTCGCCGTGATCGACCGCGACGGCCTGCCCGCCCTCTCCATGCGCACCGTCGCCGCCGAACTCGACCGCCGCACCATGGCCCTCTACCGCTACGTCGAGGACCGCGAGGAACTCGAGTGCCTGGTCGTCGACCTCGCCCTCGGCCCCGTCCTCGACCGCGCCACCCGCGCACCCGCGGCGCCCTCCCCGCGGACCCGGCTGCTCACCCTGCTGGACCTCATGCGCGAAGCCGTCGGCGCCCACCCCGGCATCCTCCCGCTCGCCGTCCGGCACCACGGCAACTGCCTGCCCGCGCTGCGCTGGCGCGAACAACTCCTAGAAGCCCTGGCCGACGCCGGACTCGACGCACCGCAGCGCGCCGCGGCCCTGCACGCCCTGGTCTCCTACGTGATCGGCGAACTCGAACTCGAGCACCACGCCGCTGCCGCTGCCGCTCCTGCGGGCCCGCTCGTCCCCGAGACCTTCCCGCTGCTCTCCGCCGCCCTGGCCGCCCGCGCCGCCACCGACCCCGCCCGCGCCTTCACCGACGGCGCCCGCACCGTCCTGGACGGCCTCGGCCTGACCTGACCTGAACCGGGACCGGGCCCGGGACCGGTTCCCGGCGCGGCTCCCGGTAGCATGCCGTCGGGCGGCGGTGCGCACACCGACCGCACCCGCGCCGGAAGGTCTCCGGACGGACCGGACGGCGGGCAGGCGGCGACGATGGCGAGGACGCGGTGAAACTGGCGGAGGCGCTCGCGCGGCGCACGGCCGCGATGCGGCAGGTCGAGCAGTTGCGGGCACGCGTCGTCGGCAGCGCCCGCTACCAGGAGGGCGAGGAACCCGCCGAGAACGCGGCGGAGGTACTGGCCCGGACCGGCGAGGTGCTGGACGAGCTGGAGGAGCTGATCCGCCGGATCAACCGCACCAACTCCGCCACCCGCGTCGAAGGCGGCGGCACCCTCACCGACGCGCTCGCCCGCCGGGACGTCCTGCGGCTGCGCCACGCGGTGACCAGCGCCGCCGCCGACGCCGCCGCCGGACAGGACCAGCGCGGCTCGGTGCGGCAACTGCGCTCCGAACTCCGGATGCTGCCTGCCCTGCCGGTCGCCGAACTCCGCTCCCGCGCCGACCTGTTGGCCAAGGAGATCCGCGAGGTGGACACCCTGATCCAGCGCACCAACTGGGAGATCGACCTGATCGAGGACGGGACGGCCGACGGCTGATCCCCCGCGTACCGGGTGTGGGAGCAGGTAGTCACAGCGGAGGCGTGCACACACCGCGGCCGGCGGTCCATCCGGCCCTTGGTGCGTGAAGAGCAACGCAGGGGTTCGATTCCCCGTCAACAGTGCAGCTCAGCACCGCGCACAAGTGACCGTGCACCACGCACAGTTCACCACCACGTGCAGATCCGGCGACGAGGGCGGGAACGGGGAACCCACACCCGGCGCGAGGGCCGTGCCCACCGGCACGGCCCTCGCGCCACACTCCCGCAGCCCCCGCGTCCCCGCGTCCCTGCGTCCCTGCGTCCCTGCGTCCCCGCGTCCGCGCGTTCGTGCGACACCCGGGCGGGCGCCTCAGTCGAGGCCGCCCCAGCCCCGGTCGAGGAGGTCGAAGGCGCGGACCACGGCCCCGCGGACGTCCTGGTGGGCCTGGGCGGCCCGGGGTGCCTCGAGGGCGAAGTGGGCCAGGGCGGTGCAGGCGGGGTCGTCGGCGGGACGGCCGCTCTGCTCGGCGATCACCGCAGCGAGCGCGGCGGTGTGGCGCAGCCACATGGCCTGGTGGTAGTCGCGCAGGGCCTGGGTGGAGTCCACCAGGGCGGTGAAGGCCGCGAAACGGGGATCGCCGTCGCCGGCGGCCCGGCGGTGGTGCAGGGCGTGGTCGCACAGGGCGGCTGGGATGGACCGGCCGGGGGGACGCTCGCGCACGGCGGCGAGCAGGTCGGCCTCCAGGTCGGCCTCCTCGTCGAAGACCAGCGCCTCCTTGACCGGGAAGTGCTTGAACAGCGTGGTGGTGGAGACGTCCGCGGCGTCCGCGATCTCGCGGATGCCGACGTCGTCGTAGCCGCGTTCCAGGAACAGGCGCAGCGCGGCGTCGGCGATGGCCTGGCGGGTGGCGGCCTTCTTGCGCTCACGGCGCCCCGGGGGCGGGAGCGGGGGCGGGGGTGCGGGGCTCGGTGGGGGAGGCGGCGGGGGCGGCTGGGGCGGTGGAGGCGGTGGGGTGTCGGGCATGGGGGCATCCTACCTGTCGGGTTCACTCGGTTCAAAAGTTGAGTCGTTGCACTTTTGTACTCGTTGTGGTCCTCTGGGAGCGCGGCACCGCCGCGCCCCGTCCGGAAGGAGCCCCACCATGACCACCCCCTCCACCCCCTCCGCCCCCTCCACCCGCTCCGGCCCCTCCGCCCCCCGCATCGCCGTGGTCGGCGCCGGGCCCGGCGGCCTGACCTGCGCCCGCATCCTGCAACGCCACGGCATCGCCGTCACCGTGTACGACCACGACCTCGGCCCCGACGCCCGCGACCAGGGCGGCACGCTCGACCTGCACGAGGACAACGGCCAACTCGCCCTGCGCGAAGCCGGACTGCTCGACGACTTCTTCCGCCTCGCCCGCGCCGAAGGGCAGGAGATGCGCCAACTCGACGCCCTGACCGGGGAGATCGGCTTCCACCACGTCCCCGAGGACGGCGAACGGTTCAAGCCCGAGATCGACCGGGGCCAGCTGCGCGACCTCCTGCTGCGCTCGCTCGCACCGGACACCGTCCGCTGGGGCCGCGCCCTGCGCTCCGTGGAAGGCCCCGCCGGCGGCCCCCGCCGCCTGCACTTCGCCGACGGCACCGCCGCCGAGGCCGACCTGGTCATCGGGGCCGACGGCGCCTGGTCCAAGGTCCGCCGCGCGCTCTCCCCGGCCACCCCCACTACACCGGTGCCGGCTTCCTCGAAGCCTGGTTCCACGACGTCGACCGCCGCCACCCCGAGCTCGCAGCCCTCGTCGGCCCCGGCAGCGCCTCCGCCGCCGACGGCACACGCGGACTGTTCGCCCAGCGCAACAGCGGCGACCACATCCGGGTCTACGTCATCCAGCGCGTCCCCGCCGACTGGATCGCCCGGGCCGGCCACACCGTCCAGGACACCGACGCCCTGCGCGCCCTCCTGCTGGACCGCTACCGCCGCTGGGCGCCCAGCCTGCGCCGACTCCTCACCGACAACGACGGCCCCTACGTCGACCGCCCGATCCACGCCCTGCCCGTCCCGCACGCCTGGACGCACGACCCCGCCGTCACCCTGCTCGGCGACGCCGCCCACCTCATGCCTCCGCTCGGCGTCGGCGTCAACCTCGCCATGCTCGACGCCTGCGAACTCGCCCTCGCGATCGCCGGACACGACACCCTCGCCGGGGCCGTCCGCGCCTACGAGGCGACCATGCTGCCCCGGTCCGCCGACATGCAGCGCCTCCTGGACGGCGCCGTCGACGGCCTGCTGTCCGACGAACCGCACCAGGGCGAGCCGCGCGAGGGCGCACCCGAGCCGTCCGGCGTCCGGTGAGCCTCTGCTGAACGGAGGCGGGGCTGAACGGAGGCGGGGCGGGCCGGGGGCGGCCCGGGCCCGGGACGGGTCAGCGAGCCCGGGTGGTCGAGTACAGGTGGCTGTCGCGGAACTCCGTCGCGGCCAGCGTCCGGCCGACGATGATCACGGCGGTGCGCAGCACGCCCGCGGCCTTCACCTGCACGGCGATGTCGCCGAGCGTGCCGCGCAGCACCAGCTCGTCCGGGCGGCTGGCCATGGCGACCACCGCGGCCGGGCAGTCCGGCCCGTAGTGCGGCAGCAGCTCCTCGACCACGCTGTCGACGTAACGGGCCGCCAGGTGCAGCACCAGCAGCGCGCCGCTCTTCCCGAGGACGGACAGCTCCTCGCCGGGCGGCATCGGCGTGGCCTGCCGGGCCACCCGGGTCAGGATCACCGTCTGGCCGACCGTCGGCACCGTCAGCTCCCGCTTCAGCGCCGCCGCCGCCGCGGCGAACGCGGGCACCCCCGGCACCACCTCGTACGGGATGCCCGCCGCGTCCAGCCGGCGCATCTGCTCGGCCATCGCCGAGAACACCGACGGGTCGCCGGAGTGCAGCCGGGCCACGTCCAGGCCCTCGCCGTGCGCGCGGACGATCTCGGCCAGGATCCGGTCCAGGTCCAGGTTCGCGGTGTCGACCAGCCGGGCGTCCGGCGGGCAGTCCGCCAGCAGCTCCGGCGGCACCAGGCTGCCCGCGTACAGGCACACCCCGCAGCGGGCCAGGGTGCGCTGGCCGCGCACCGTGATCAGATCCGCGGCACCCGGACCGGCACCGATGAAATAGACCGTCACTTCGCTCCTCCGACAACCTCGTCCGCACCGGAAGCCCCGGCACCGGAAACCTCGCCCTTGACGACGCTCCACTGAGTCACCGGCATCGCCTGCCGCCACCCGGTGAACCCGCCCACCGGCACCGCGTGCGCCACCGCCAGCTTCACCAACTCGCCGCCGTGGCGCCGGTACCACTGCGTCAGCAGCGCCTCCGACTCCAGCGTCACCGTGTTCGCCACCAGCCGCCCGCCCGGACCGAGCGCCGACCAGCACGCCTCCAGCACCCCCGGCACGGTCAGCCCGCCGCCGACGAACACCGCGTCCGGACGGCCGAGTTCGGCCGCCAGCCCGGCCAGCGCCCCCGGCGCCGCCCCCGTCACCACCCGCAGCCGGGGCACGCCCAGCGCGGCCGCGTTGCGGACGATCCGCTCCGCCCGCACCGGATCCCGCTCCACGCTCGCCGCCCGGCAACTGCGGTGCGCCCGCAGCCACTCGATGCCGATCGACCCCGAACCGCCGCCGACGTCCCACAGCAGCTCGCCCGGCGCCGGCGCGAGCGCCGCCAACGTCGCCGCCCGGACATGACGCTTCGTCAACTGCCCGTCCGACTCGAAGAGTTCGTCCCGCAGGCCGGGAACCAGCTGCTGCCGGGGAGCCTCCGCCGCGACGGCCGGATCGCGGACGCAGTCCACCGCCAGCACGTTCAGCGGATCGCCCGGCGGCAGCGACCAACCCGCCGCCACCCCCTCGCGCACCGCCTCCGCCGCACCGCCCAACTGCTCCAGCACCCGCACCCGGCTCGGCCCGAACCCGCGCTCCACCAGCACCCGCGCCACCCGCGCGGGCGTCGACGCGTCCGCGCTCAGCACCAGCAGCCGGCGCCCCGGGTACAGCGCCGCGTGCAACGACTCCACCGGTCGGCCGACCAGCGTCACCACCTCGGTCTCCTCCACCGGCCAGCCCAGCCGGGCACACGCCAGCGACACCGACGACGGATGCGGCAGCACCCGCAACGACTCCGCCGGGACACCGCACTCCAGCAGCGTCCGCCCGATCCCGTGGAACATCGGATCACCACTGGCCAGCACCACCAGCCGCCGCCCCGCGAACCGCTCCAGCAACCCCGGCACCGACGGCCGCAACGGCGACGGCCACGGCACCCGCTCCGCCGTCACCCCCACTGCCCCCGCCGTTCCCGCCGCGTCCGTCGTTCCAGTCGTTCCCGCAGACCCCGCCGGCTGCTCCGGCAGCAGCGCCAACTGACGCGCCCCGCCGAGCACCACCTCCGCCGCGGCCAACGCCTCCCGCGCCACCGCCGAGAGCCCCGGCCAGCCGTCCGCCCCCACCCCGACAACGGTGATCGCAGACACGCACAACTCCTCACGACTCCGGGACAGGGCAGCCGCAGCCTACCCGCAGCCGCCCGTCGTACCCCCCACGAGCTGCGGAGATCCGCCGTGCGACATTGGCCACACCGGCGGTAGCCCTCGACGGCGGCACCCGGCGGTACCCGGCGGGGGTGGAACGGAGCGGGGACGGGGACGGGGACCGGCTGCGGGTCAGGCCGGAGGCGCGGCCGCGGCCTCGATGCACGCGAAGCTCGCACCGTCGAGGGTGGCCGCCAGCAGCCCCTTGTCGACCCCGCTGCTGTCCCCGGCCGTGTAGGCGTCGAGCGCGGCCGTGACGCCCGCCAACTCCTTCTGGAGGCCCTCCTTGACCGCCGGGACCTTCGCCCGGGCGACATCGGCCGACAACCGGCCCTGCGCCTCCCGGAGCAGGTCCCCGATCTGCGCGGGCTTGTTCCCGTACCGCCCGGCGATGGTGACCTGGTCCAGCTCCTTCATGATCTCGGCGTGGTCCTCGCAACCGGCCTGGATCGTCAGACCGCCACTGCGGGACGCGGAGGGGGCGGTGGAGGACGTGGACGTGGACGTGGACGCCGGGGGCACGGAGGCGGACGGTCGGGCCGCATCCGCCGCCGGGCCGCCCCCGCTCCCGCACCCCGCGGCGGACAGGAGGCCCACGGCGGCGACGGCCGCGGCAGCACCCCTCAGGACGTTCGAACGGCGACGGGTCGAAGAACTGCCGATCACGGACGGACACCTTCCCTCGGTCGGTAACGCCTGTACGCGGCACGCCCACCCGACCCGGGCGCACCCGACGGGAACCGTGCCACCACTGACTATCCGTCATGTTCCCTGTTCCATGACCTTCCACCACCACGGCGAACTCGAGGCCCTGCGCAAAGCCCGAACCGACCAGCAGGCCGACGAACGGCGCCAGCGCCACCACACCCGCGCCGGGGTCGAAGGACCATCACCCGAGCCGTCCACGGACGCGACATGCGCCGCACGACCGCCCGACACGGGCAGTGGACAACATCTCCGGCCACGCTGGTTGCAGGGCCTGCGTTGCGATGAGCACTGGGCCCTGTGGAAACGTCAGATTCTACGTCCGACGGTCACTGATTCTGTGGGTGTCGTGTGGGCAATCGTCGCGCTCCGAGCGATGAACGTGCACGATCGCCTACGGCACCTGGTATGGCAACATCATCGCCATGTCATTCCTGACTTGGGACTGCGAAGGTGATCTGTTCTGTGCCCTCACTACCGTGACGGGCTCAGCGGAAGACCTGATGACACACTTCGAGCTCAGCGAGGCCCGCATGGTTCCAGGCGGAGGCCCCTCGATGCCTGCCTCCCCGGCTCCAGGGCCGACGGCTGTGACGGTGGTTGTCTACGCAGCCGAGGAGGAG
This sequence comes from Kitasatospora cineracea, assembly GCF_003751605.1. Lineage (NCBI taxonomy): Bacteria > Bacillati > Actinomycetota > Actinomycetes > Kitasatosporales > Streptomycetaceae > Kitasatospora > Kitasatospora cineracea. Next base: position 251,892 of record NZ_RJVJ01000002.1, on the reverse strand, counting down.
AAGCCGCCGGAGGTCTACTTCGACGCGACGCAAACGCTGCCGTTCGCCGCCCTCCAGCACTTCGTGGCGCTTGTTGCCTCACGCTTGGACAGCACAGGATCGTAGAGCGGCCGTCCTGGCAGCACGGTGAGATCCTGGGCCGACATCACGAGTTCAACTTCAGTAGCCTCGGGAACCACTTCTGGGCGAGGGTAGGCCGCCAGGAACCGTACGTTCTCCAGCACCACACGATCCGCTCCTGACCAGATCTCGTACTCCCAACCGTGTTGCCGGACCAAGTCGCCGGGCCATGCCGGCGCATCGGCGATCACGGGATCCGCGAGCCGGTCGGCCGGCTTGACGTTCACCACCCGCACCACTCCGGATCTCATGACCAGGAGAAAGTCCGGGACATGACGTCGTGCCCGGTCGCCGACCCGGGCCGTCACGAGGCACGGCTGGCCGTGGATCGCGCTCGTGGCCGGAACCATGTCGGCCAGGAGCAGCCGGGCCGGCTCCAGTCAACACGGCATCGACCAGGTGAAATCCGTCGACTGCAGCTGCCTGAAGGGAATCTCCCGCACGGACGACTCGTCGTACCTGATCCGTACCGTGGGCCCGGTTCACCGATCGCTGCCTGACGCTGGGCTCCTTGCGGGGCAGGCGTCTGGTCGGCACGGCGAACGTTCCGCCAGCACCGGTGCAGGCCATGTCGGCCGGGGCCGGGATGTGCAGCCTGGCGCAGGTTTTGACGATGCGGTGGGTGCGGGCTGCGGTCAGGTCGTGGGTGCGGCCGGGCGGAGCGCGGGAAATCCACAAGAGCCGACCAGTCGGGCTGGTGATGACCCGGTGGTTCACACCGTGGCGGCGGTGCTTGCCCGAGTAGTCGGCCCGGCCATCACCGACGCGGTCGCATTCCGCGAGGGTGCCGTCGACCAGGACGTACTCGGGGCCGGCGGCGATCCGGGCGAGGGTGTCGTGCTTGCGCAGGTACACCAGCGCGACCAGCGCGCGTTGGGAGGGCCGGAGTTTGCAGCGGCGGTCGCCTTCGCGGGTGACGATGAGCATGGTGACCCACTCGACGAGCGCGTGCGGCAGGTCCAGTGCACTTGGATGGGTGACCAGCGGGACTCCCGGGCAGCAGAGTTGAGATGTCGGATACCTCACTCAACCGCCCAAGAGCCCTGCCGGTTCTTCCACCTCCGCAACCATCCGATCGGCGGTTGCCTTGATGGGCTCGGCATCAGTCGTCGCTGTACTCCCACTGCTCGACGCAGAACAGGGCCCCGGTGATCGTGCCGTCCCCGACCCGTTCGGCCCGCACCCACACGTTGAGCTCGACCGAGCCCACGTTCCCGTACGGGCTGTAGTAAAGCTTCAACGGATGGTCCTCGGCATGCCGAAAGAGCTCCGCCTCGACGACGGAGGGCCGGCGGCCGACCAGTTCGACGCCGTGGAGGGAGACCTGCGGGCCGGTGCGGCCGTGGACGCTCACCGCGCTCAGTTCGGGGCCGTCCGCACCCTCCCAGTAGTGCGCGCTCACCCCGGCGTGGTCGTAGTGCTCGCGGTCCAGCTCCCACCTGTCCAGGTCGCGGCCCCCGCCCGGCCGGAACGGGTGGTGGCCCTCGCGGTCGACAGGCTCCCGGCCGCCCAGCGCGGCAGCCACCTGCCGCGGCTTCATCCCGAACCGCAGCGGCCCGACCCCCCGCAGCGGCGCGCACTCCCAACGCAGCCGGTCCTGATCGGCCATCACGGGCGGCGGGCCCGGGGGCGTCCGCCGGGCGTACGAATTGCGGGTCAAGCCGGTGACCGGCTCCGTGTTCCAGGGATCCTCGGCCAGTTCGGAGCCGGTGACCAGGAGGCCGGTGATCATCCTGTCGCGACGCTCCCGGTGGCCCGCGGACGAACGCCCCCACTCCTGCGCCGCGCACAGGGACAGCCCCCAGGCCAGAACCTCCGGCTCCCCGTGGTGGTTCACCCGCACCTCGGCCCCGTCGAGGAGGGCGAGGCGGTGAATGTCGGCGCGGGCCTCGGAGGGCACCCGGGCGACCAGTTCGACGTCCCCCAGTCGCACCAGCGGCCCGCCCGTGGCGTCGATCAGCACCGCGACCAACCGCGGCCCCGGCGCGTAGAACGCGGTCAGCCCCGGCTCGTCGTAGTACTCCCGGGAGTCTCCCGTCTGCCACGTCATCTCGGGCCGGACGCCCGCTCCCTCCAGCGCCTCCCGGACCTGCGCCGGGTCCATCCCGAAGCGCAGCGGCCCCACCCCCGCCAGCGGATCGAGCACCCAGTGCTCCCGTTCTCCCGGCCCCCTGTGCCACCAACCCACACCAACCTCTTCCGACCGGTTCCAGCCACGCCGGGGTGACCCGATGACGATCTTGCTGGTCACCCTGGAGGCGGCCCCCGACAGCACCACAGAGCGCAGGGTCACCACCACGCCCTCGCCCATCGGCTCTACAGCTCCTACTCCATCAACCCGGGCCGCAGCTCCAAAAACCCCACAGATGGCATCAGGCCGACCGGCGCCCGGTCGGTGGCCACTTCGAAAAGGCTCATTGTCCGCAGAACCCTGGAATTGCCCGCTTGTTGTCCATGCTGCGCGGGCACTGTCCATTTCTCCGTGGAACCTGCCCTGGTGACGTAATGACGTAATGGCGAACCCTGAAAACGGTTCTGGCCGTGATTCCGTGGAAGGCGCCCCGTGGGTGCTTCTACTCCCGCACCTCGGCGTGGGCTCCCGCTTCGAGGAGTTCGCGCACCGTGGCCTCAGCCACCTCTTGTGCTGCATCCTCGAGGATGGTGGCCGGCAGGTCGCTGATGAGGGACTTGCTGTGCCACAGGCTCAACCCGGTCCTCCGACGGACCACCTTCACGACCTCGAAGGGGCGCGGCCCGGGGTCGGTCAGAACCACCGAAATGGGCCCCTGGTCGCAGATCAGTAAGGCGTACTCGACTGCCATCCTGAACTCCTTCGAGGTGTGCGCAGGCGGTCAGCATAGAACGCACATCTGGTGGCCCGCAGACCTTTTGTTGCCGGCCGAGAACCGGAACCCGCCGGTGGATCCGCCAACAGCGCCATCCCGGGGGTTGCCCGTGGTCGACACCGAAGGGGAAGGGCGCGGGGCGGGTGCGGGTGCGGGTGGTGGGTCAGCCGAGGTCGTCGGCGGCGCGGCGCAGCGCGCGGGTGGCGCGGGACAGGAAGGTGCGGAACTGCTCCTGCTCGGCCTCGGTGAACTCGTCGGCCAGGCACTGCTCGACCTCGGTCGCCCGGTCGTCGGCCAACTCCAGGGCGGCCCGGCCGCGATCGGTCAGCCGGGTCTCCAGCACGTTGCGGTGCCAGCGGTGCGGTGCCCGTTCCACCAGCCCGCGCTGGGTCAGGTGCTTGAGCAGGATGGCCATCGCCTGCGGGGTGACCTGGCAGGCCCGGGCGAGTGCGGCCCCGCTGATGCCCGGGCTGTCGGCGAGCACGAACAGCGCCGCGTACTGAGGCACGGTCAGCCCCGCCGGTTCGACCGCGAGGCGTTTCGAGGCCAGCAACTCCTGGCCGGCGCGGTGCAGATCGATGCCGAGGCGGTCACTGACGGGCATTCCCATGCGGCGATGTTACAGGGCGGCCCGCATCAATCATTGTCGTTGACAGTCATCAATGCATTGATGATTATGGCTGGTGTTGATGTTGCTGTTGACGCCGGGGGCGGCCGGGCTGCCGCGACCCGCTGCGCGCGCCGCGCCACGGAGGGTGCACCGCCCGCCTACGCACCTTCCAGGCCATCGATTTGTCGATCTATCAGCCTGACTGCCCGTCTGCCCGTCTGCCCGTCTGCCCGCCTGCCTGTCTGCTCGTCCACCCGACCGACCGTTCAGGACTCGCCACGCCTCGGAGGACCGCGCACCCATGACCGAACTCTCCTTCCTCACCGCCCCCGGCATGTCGGCCGGGTTCATCGCCGAGACCCGCCCGCGCGCCCACGGCGCGGGCATCGACCCGTACGAGTACGACCGGGTCACCGCGCCGATCGGCTCCCTGTTGCAGTGGCCGGACGCCTGCCGGGCGGCCGCCCTCGACCACCGCGCCCGGGCCGAGCGGGCCGCCGAACGCGGCCGGGTCCGCACCGCCGGGCAGCACCACCGGCTGGCGGCCCGCTGGTTCCACCTCGCCGCGCTGCTCCCGGACCCGGACCGCGAACGGGCCGCCGCCGTCGCCGCGGAGGCGGACCGTTCGATGGGTGCCGCCCTCGCCCTGCTCGAACCCCGGGCCCGGCGGATCGCCGGCGAGGGCTACGCGGGGTGGCTGCGGCTGCCGCAACCGGCGGACGCGGCAGGCGAACGGTTCCCGCTGGTGGTGCTGGTGCCGGGGATGGACTCCTCGAAGGAGGAGTTCCACGGCCCGGCCGACGCGCTGCTCGCCCGCGGGGTGGCCGTGCTGGCCGTCGACGGCCCCGGCCAGGGCGTACTGGCCGACGGCCCGGCGCTCGGCCCGGACCACCGGCACGCGATCGGCCGGGCCCTGGACCACGCCCTGGCCGTCGCCGCCGAGTTGCCCGCCATGCCGTCCGTCGACCCGGGCGTATGCGCCGGGGCTGTCGGGGCGGTCGTCCCGGCCGGGGGCGTGATCGATCCGGGGCGGATCGCGGTGCTCGGGCTCAGTCTCGGGGGTTACCTGGCCGCCGCCGTGGCCGCCCACGACCCGCGGGTCCGGGCGGCGGCGCTGGTCAGCGGGCCGTACCGGTTGGACTGGGACGGGGTGGTCCCGTTCGTCACGGCCACCCTCGCCCGGCGCTGCGGCGACGCGTCCGCCGCCCGGGCCTTCGTCGAGCAGCTCGACCTGGCCGCCCTGGCGCCCCGGCTGCGCGGGCTGCCCGTGCTGCTGGTCGAGGGCGGTGCGGACCGCATCCCGGGCGTCACCAACGCCGACGCCCTCACCGCCGACCTGCCGGACGTCGAACTGCTCCACGTCCCGTACGGCAACCACCTGCTCGGCAACGCCCTGCCGGACTGGCTCCCCGACCTGGCCGACTGGCTGGCTGAGACCCTGACGACAAAGACCCTGGCAGCGGAGACCCCGGCGACGGAGACTCTGGTGGCGGCGGCCGGGTGAGGCGTCCGGTCACCGGGGGCCGGTCGAAGACGAGTGGATGGAGACGCGGCAGGCGATCTTGCAGAAGATGACGCAGGCGGAGTGCGCGGCGCAGTTCCTCCCGGACGGGCGCGACACCGGGACGGTGCGGTCGCTGACCTGCGCCGTCCCGCCGGGCACGCCCCAGTCGTCCGTCCCGTCGAGCGGGTGGCACCCGGAGACCGGGTCTGGCTTCTCCCTGGACGGCCGGGCAACGGCGTTGCGGGCGGCGGCAGTTCGGGCGGCGAAGGCGAAGGCGGAGGCCGGGGCGGTGGCGGCGGTCAGGCGCGGGTCGGCTGGTCGGACGTCCTGGACTTCAAGGACCCGACCGCTCCGCCGAAGACCGTGAAGTGCGCCGCCCCCGCCCCGGCTTCCACGTGAGCGAGGGCGGCTACCGGCTCCGCGCGCGGGGCTGAGGGGTCTGGGGAGTCCGGGAGGTGCTGGAGCCGGCGAAGGGGCTCAGGCGAGGACGGCCAGGCTCATCAGGCCGATGGCGCCCCAGGGGATGGCGAGCAGGGCCCACCAGGAGGTGCTGGCGATCAGTGTCAGACCGGGGAACGCCTCCCAGAACGAGCACCAGGCCAGGACGTACGCCGTCCGCAGCACGGGGGCCCGGAGCAGGACCGCGACGGGGACGACCAGGCCCGCGACGATCAGCAGGACGGCGAGGAGGCGGTCCAGGGCGAAGTCCGGTCGGACCCGGTCGGAGTGGCCGGCGTGTTCGAGCCGGACGACCTGTCCCTTCCAGCTCTTGACGTCGATGCTGTCGCCGCTGCGGAGCGAGTCGTAGAGCGTCAGGTCGACGTCGTAACTGCTGTGGGCCGTCCCGTGGGTGACCTTCAGGGTCCAGGTGTCGCTGTCGCCGTTGGAGTGGTGGTTCTTGTCGGTGACCTGGCCGGTCTCGGTGGTGATGCAGTCCGCCGCCGGGGCGGCCGCGGCGGCGCACGGCGGGGCGAACACGTCGGCGGTCGCGTCGGCCCGCAGCAGGACGCCCCAGGTGATGCCGCCCAGTACGGCGGCGAGGCCGCACAGCAGGACCGCCCGCTCGGTGAACCGGCCCCGGCCGGACGACCCGCGCGACAGGTAATCGACGCTGAGGGAGGTGTAGGCCCTGCCGAACCGTCGCCGCCACCGCGCCGAGGACGGTGGCGCGGACGGTGCGGCGGATGCTGCGGCGGCCCTGGCGGGGCGGGCTGTCGGCGGGACGGCCGGGCCGGGCGCCGGCCGGGGGCGTGACGGCGGGGCGCTCTCCGTCGTCGCGGACGCACCGGTGCCGGTGGCGGTCGTGGCGGTGGCTCCCGCCGTCATCGGGGTCTCGGCGGCGCGCGGTGGCGGCAGGACCGCCGGTGCGGCCGTCATCGCGTTCAACTGCCTTCGCAGCACCCGCAGTTCGCGGGAGATCTGGTCCGCCTCGTGCCGGACGTCGGTCAGTTCCGACTCCAGCGCCCGGGTGTAGTGGGTGGCCTGGACGAGTTGCCGGCGCTGGTGGTCGACCTGGTCGCGCAGGCGGTCGAGTTCCTCCTCGGCCCGCTGCTGCTCCCGGGCGGCGGCCGCCGCGTCCTCCGCCCGGGCCCGGTCGGCGGCTTCCAGTGCGGCGGAGGCCTTCGCCGAGGCCCCGGCAGCCGCGGCGGCGTCGGCGCGCTCGCGCTCCAGGGCGCTGCGCAGCTCGCGGATCTCGCGGGCCTGGGCGTGGTTGCGGGCGAGCAGGGCGGGCACCTCGGCCGGGTCGTTCGCGGCGGCGGCCTCGGCGAGGGTGCGCAGTTCGGCGAGGTGTTCCCGGGCGGGGCGGTCGGGTGCGCAGCCGTGCCGGTCGAGGACGGCGAGGTAGTCGCGCAGCATGTCGGCCGGGACGATCCAGTGGCCGTCGAGGTAGGCGCGGGCCGAGTCGGCGGACAGCGCGAGCGCGGTGGCGAGGGCGTCGGCGTCGAGGCCGTGGCGGTCGGCCCGGGTGAGGGCGTCGGCCATCGCCGTCCGGTACTCGCGCAGGGCCCGGGTGGCGCTCTCCCAGGCGGCGTTGCGGGTGAACGGGAAGAGGTAGGCCGACTTGGTGTTCGACTGGGTCGGCAGCGGCAGATTGTGGCCGACGAGCCGGCTGCGCAGGTGCGGGAAGAGCGCGCCGAGGCTGAGCAGCGGAGGCCCGCCGAGGACGCCCTCCTCGACGAGTCCGGTCAGGTGCCGGGTGAAGGACGTCGCCGTGCGGTGCTGCTGCTCCAGCGGGACGACGTCCGCGGGGCCCTCGGCGGCGGCCAGGATGTACGTGCCCTCGATGTCGAGGTGCGCGCCGCCGAGCGCCCCGATGCCCGCCCCGCCGGGGCCGGAGAGCGCCCGGGTGGCGCGGCCCGCGTGGCAGCAGTCGAGGATGACGATCCGGACCCGGGCGGGGCAGCCGAGCAGGTTGTCGCGGACCTTCTCGTACGTCAGGCTGCTGACGTCGGGGTCGGTCGGGTTGGTGTCGGTGAACGTCAGGCAGAGCTGGGCGTTCGGCTGGAGCAGGCCGTGGCCGGCGTAGTACAGCAGCAGGACGCCGTCGGTGCTCTCGATCGAGCGGCGCAGCTGCGGGGCCAGCACCTTGATGTTCTGCGGGTCCCGGAAGACCGTCACCTCGTCCTCGGACCAGCCGCAGAGCTCCGGGTCGAGGAGGATGCGCCGCATCCGATCGAGGCTGTTGGCCACGGCGGGCAGCTGGGTGAAGGCGGGGTCCTGGTAGCTGGACGTGCCGATCAGGATGGCCCGGGAGGTCAGCCCGGCCGGCAGCCCGGGGCCGCCGGGCAGCCCCGGCAGCCCCGGCAACCCGCGGAGTCCCCGGGGCCCGGCCGGTCCGCCGGGTCCGTCCGGTCCGCTCGGCCTGTTCGGTTCGTCCGGTCCGTCCGGTCCGCCTGGTTCAGGCATCCCCTTCGCCACCCCGTCCCCCGCCGGGCCCCGCACCGTCGCCCCGTTCCGTCCCGCCGTCGAGGGCCCGGCGCAGGACCTCCTCGACCTGTCCGGGGGCGAGGTTGCTCACCTCGACCGTGGTCGCGCCGCCGCCGTCGCGGGTCACGGTGACCTTCAGGTCCGAGCGGCGGGTGCGCAGCCACACCGTCAGCGACCGGGCCAGGACCCCCGCGACACCCGTCGCGCCGAGGGCCACCTGCAGGACCTCCACGGCCCCGCCGAGCTCGCCCTCGCCGGGCGGCGGCGTCACCGCCTTCACCAGGCCCCGGAGCTGCTCCTCGCCGCGCAGCCACTCCCACAGGGCGGCCGTCTCGCCGATCGGGTCGGCACCGGACAGCCGTATCTGCGCACCAGTCAACTCGCCCTGCTTTCCCGTCCGTTGTGCTGTCACGCGCATCATGGCAGGAACCCCGGGCGGTCCGCAGCACCTTCGCCTGCCGGCTCTCCCGCCCGCCGGAACCGGTGGTGCGGAGTGGTGCGGGGACGTCCGCCCGGCTCCGGTCTACCGGGCCGGGTAGGTGGCGAGGTAGCGCAGGGCGGCGGCGAACGCGGTCACCATGCCGTCGAGGTCGACGGCGGCCTTCAGCAGGACGGAGCTGCCGTGCCCGCCGCCCTCGTACCCGTAGTACCGCGGGTGGCCCTTCGCCCCCGGCTTCTTCTTGAACCCGTCGCCCTCCGGCTCCGTCACCAGCTCCCGCACGCCGGGGCCGGCGTACCGGACGAAGCTGCTGCGGGCGAGCCAGTCCCGGTGCCGGTCCGCGAGGGCCCCGTTGGCGGCGGAGGTGGCCTGCCGGGTCTGGACCATGAGGCGGATCTCGAACGGCGTGCCCGTGCCGTTCCTCGGGTTCAGGCGCTGGATCTCGGCGACGGCGTACCCGTCCTCCGTCGGCCGCCAGGCGCAGACGTTCGGGTTCCCGGACCGGGAGCGCTGCCTGGCCGCGAAGACCGTGCCGGGCGGGGCGGACGCCTGCGTGACGCCTGCCAGCCGCCGCAGGCGCAGGGCGTCGCTGAGCGCGTCGGAGGCGCGGTCCGCCGGGCCGGTCAGCTCGGCCTCGACCCGGGTGAACTGCCGGAGCGCCCGGACGGACAGCAGCCGGGCGAGGTCGTCCGTGGAGCGGTTCCAGCCGGCGAGCAGGCCGGGGACGGTGAGCCGGCGGGACCAGTGGGCCGGCTGGTTCGGGACGGGATCGGTGTTCGGGCCCACCAGGTGGCGGTCCGCTGCCGGGACGCCCTTCGACTCCGCCCAGGCGTCGTAGGCCGCGAACTGTCCGCCGTGCACGCCGGCGCCGATCTTCACCTCCAGCACCGCGCGCTCGGCGCCGTCGAGCAGGACCACGAGGTCGGCCCGGCCCCCCGCCACCGGGGCCTCCCGCCGGACCGCCACCGCCCCCGGCGCCAGGCGCAGCGCCGCCCGGAGCGGTTCGGGGTCCAGCTCGGCGAGGAAGCAGAGCAGGTCCGACCAGTCCTCTTCGGTGCGCAGCAGGCGCGTCAGTCCGTAGGCCACGGTCGGACGCTACCCGCCGTCGCCCGCCGCCCGGGGCGGGACGGCAGAATGCGGGGAATGGGACTGCCGTTGCTGTACCTCGATGTCGACGGGCCGTTGATCCCGTTCGGCGGGCCGGCCGGGTGGCACGTGGAGCACCTGACGGGGCGTCGGGTGCGGCAGGTGGTGGAGCGGGCGGCGGAGGGGCATCCGTTGCTGGGGCGGCTGGATCCCCGGGTGGGGGCGCGGCTGGCGGGGTTGCGCTGCCGTCCGGTGTGGGCCACCACGTGGGAGCACGAGGCCAACGTGTGCGTCGCGCCGCTGCTCGGACTGCCGCCGTGGCCCGTGCTGGAGGAACCGGACGGGGCGGCCCCGGCGGACCTTCCGCCCGGGGTGCACTGGAAGGCGCCGCTGGTGGTGGGGCACGCGGGCGGGGCGGCGTTCGCCTGGGTGGACGACGAGATCGGGACGGCCGACCGGGAGTGGGTGGCCGCCCGGCACCCGGGGCCCGCGCTGCTGCTCCGGGTCGACCCCCGGACGGGCCTGACGGACGAGGACCTCACCGTCCTGGAGGAGTGGCTGCGCGTCCCGGTCTGACGGGGCGGCGGTGGACCGGTCCGGGGCCGTCGTCCGGACGGGCGAACCGGTCAACCCGCCCTGCCCCCAAGGGTGAACGGAACCGGCCCGCCTCCGCACCGGCCCCGCTGCGCGTCGCCCGGGCCGTCGCCCGGCCGTCGCCCGGGTCGTCGTCCGGCCGTCGCCCGGGCCGCGCGCGGACTCCGCGTACGAGTACGGACGCCCCTGCCCCTCCGTGACCTTACGATCACCACCGGTATCGCCGACCAGGGGGATCAGTGAGCGAACGGATCAGCGTGGACCCGGCCGAGCTGCGGGCCTCGGCGGCGGCCGCCCGGAGCATCGGCGAGGAGTTGCAGCAGCCGGCCACCACGGCGGTCGCCGCCAGCCGCTCGACCGGCAGCGAACTGGCCGGATGGTCGATCGGAGGGCAACTGCAGCGCCTCGCGGAAGGCTGGGACCCGACCCTCGACAGACTGGCGGAGCGTCTGACCACCACCGCCTCGGCCCTGGAAGCCACCGCCCAGGGCCACGAGTGGAACGACGACCGGATCGCCGGCACCTGGCGCGGGAACGGAGAACGGTGAGCGGCGACTTCGCGCTGCTGCGGCGCTTCGACCCCGCCGGGCTCCGTGCCGCGGCCGAAGGCTGGCGCCGACTGTCCGCCGCGGCGGAGGACGCCAACGGCCTGCACCGGCACCGGGTCAACGGGCCGCTGCGAGGGCACTGGCAGGGCAGGGACGCGGACAGCGCGTTCTTCACGATGGAGTCCACCGAGCAGAAGCTCGAGATCGTCCGGGTGGAGGCCGAGTCGGCCGCACTCGTGCTGAACACCGTCGCCGACCGGATGGACCAGGCCCGGACGAACCTGTCGAACGCGCTCCAACGGGCCGACGAGTGGAACCTGCCGGTGGCGGACGACGGAACGGTCGGCCTGCCGCCGCAGGCGGCACCCGACCGCCACGACCCGGACGCCCGGGAGGAGCGGCAGGGCCAGGTCGTGCTGCGCGACCAGGTCCAGGACCGCATCCACGCCGCGCTCGCCGCCGCCCGCGAGGCCAGCGACCAGGGCGCCCGCGCACTCGGACGGCTCGGCGCCGACATCCTCGCCCGGCCCCGGGTGTTCGGAGCGGCGGCCGAATCGGCGCAGGACGTCCAGGACGTCGCCAAGGACCTCGGCCTCGCCGCGCCGTACATCCCGGAGAACAAGGACCCCCGGCAGAGCGCCGAGTGGTGGAAGTCGCTGACACCCGAACAGCAGCAGAACTACACCGCCCTGCACCCCGAGGAGATCGGCCGCCTCGACGGCCTCCCCTCGACCGTCCGCGACCGGGCCAACCGCCTCGTCCTGGAGCAGCAGCTCGACGCCCTGAAGGCCGGCGACGCGCGGGGCTCGGGGATGACGGCCGACGAGTACCACCAGCGCGAGACCAGCCTCCGCGTGCTGAAGGAGAAACTCGACCAGCGCGACGGGGCGGACCAGCAGCACCGGCTGCTCCTGCTGGGCCTGGACCCGAGGGGCGACGGGAAGGCCATCGTGTCCACCGGCAACCCGGACACCGCCGACCACACCGCGGTCCTGGTGCCCGGCACCGGTACCACCGTGAAGGAGATGCCCGGCCAGATCGACCGCATCAACAAACTGCAGGACTCGGCGAAGGACGCGGGACGCTCAGGCGAGACGGTCGCAGTGGTGTCCTGGCTCGGCTACGACGCGCCAGAGGTGAGCGCCAGCGTCATGACGCCCGGCCGTGCCGAGGGCGGCGCCGAGGACATGCGCCGTTTCACCGGTGGCCTGCGCGTCTCCGAAGGGGACCACCGCAGCCACCTGACCGTCATCGGCCACAGCTACGGCACCACCGCTGTCGGAGCCGCCGCAGCAGGCGGTCAAGGACTGCAGGCGGACGACATCGTCGCCATCGCCAGCCCCGGCATGTCCACCGACAACGCCGCGAACCTCCACGTCGACCCCGACCACTTCTGGGCCGGGACCGCGGCCGACGACAACATCAGCTTGGCTACCGGCCTGACCCTCGGCCCCGACCCGACACTCGGCGCCTTCGGAGGGCGGACCATCAGGATCGACACCTCCGGCCACAGCGGCTACTGGGACCCCGACAGCGAGAGCCTGGCCAACCAGGGAAGGATCATCGCCGGAATGACACCGAGCACCGTCGACAACCACAGGGGCGAACCCGGTGCAATCGTGTCCGGCCTCTGACACCTGAACGCTGTCCCTGAAAGAGGCGCTTCGATGCACCAACCGAGCAGACCTGCCAGGCGCCGCGTTCTCGCAGGCGCTGCAACCCTGTCCCTGTCACTCCTCCTGGGAGCCTGTATGAACAGTCCTGACCCGAACGAGCCGCTCCCTGTCATGGCCAAGGCCGACACCCAGGTATGGGCGCAGAAGATGACCGAGTACATGGCCCAAGCCGCCGGCGTCACTCTGAACAAGGACAGCGTCAATCCCTTCTTCAGCAACTGCGAGGGCAAGAACGGTGAGGTCGTCGAGGACGGCCGCTACACCCTGGCCTACCACGTGGCGAGCACTGTCCCCCTGGCCGAGCACCCCGGTGCGGTACGCAAGCTCAAACCCGTCCTGGAGCAGGACGGCTTCACCGTCACCAGCTACCGCGAGACCGTGAACGGCCGGCCTGAGGCACTTCTGTACGCCAAGCACAACGAAGGCCGCTACTTCATCAACGTCAGCACCGGCGGCGGCCCCGACCGGCTCACCTTCACCATCAACACCCGCTGCCTCATGCCGTCCTCCGCCTCCTCCACGGCGCAGCACTAGGCGGCGGTGGGGGCGTTCATCGCGGGGGGAGGGGCGAAGTGGGGCCGCCGAGGCGGCGGTTGCGGGTGGCGCGGGCGGCGAGGCGTTCGGGGGTGGGGAGTCGGGTGAGTTCGGCGAGGGTGGCGGTGATCGCGGTGGCGAGGCGGTCGCGGAGGTCGGCGGGGTCGTCGGTCTCGGGGACCACCTGGTCGACCAGGCCGGTGGCGGTCAGGGCGGTGGCGGTGATGCCCTGGGCGCGGGCGAGTTGGGGGGCGTGGTCGCCGTCGCGGTGGACGATCGCGGAGGCGCCCTCGGGCGGCAGCGGGGCCAGCCAGGAGTGTTCGGCGGCGAGCACCCGGTCGGCGGGCAGCAGGGCGAGTGCGCCGCCGCCGCTGCCTTGGCCGAGCAGGACGGCGAGCACGGGGGTGCGCAGCCCGACCAGGGTGGTCAGGCAGTGGGCGATCTCCAGTGCCACGCCGTCGAGTTCGGCCTCGACGGAGAGTTCCGCGCCGGTGGTGTCGACCACGGTGAGCAGCGGCAGCCCGAGTTCCTCGGCGATCTCCGCCTGCCGTCGGACGGCCCGCAGGTCGGCGGCGGTGACCGGCAGCGCGGGCCGGTCGGGCCCCTGGCGCTGCTGGGCGACGACCATGACGGGTTGTCCGCCGATCAGCGCCAGGCCCCGGACGAGGGCGCTGTCACCGTCCAGTGGGAGGAACAACTCGGCGGTGTGGTGCAGGAGTTCGAGCGCGGAGAGGCGGTCGGGGCGGCGGCTGAGCAGCACCGACTCCCAGGCGTCCGGGGGAGTGGGGACGGGTGAGGGGGGCGGGGTGGCGGCGGAAACCGCAGGTGCGGGGCGGGCGGTGAGGACGGTGAGGGCGCGGGAGAGGAAGGTGCGCAGCCGCTCGGGCGGGACGATGGCGTCCAGCCGGCCGTTCGCGGCGAGCGTCTCGGCGCGTTGGACGGCGGGCGGCAGTGGTTCGCCGCGCAGTTCCTCGTACACCCGGGGGCCGAGGAAGCCGAGCCGGGCGCCCGGTTCGGCGAGCACCAGGTGGCCGAGGGTGCCCCAGGAGGCGAACACCCCGCCCATGGTGGGGTTGCGCAGGTAGGTCAGGTAGGGGAGTCCGGCGGTGCGGTGGGCGTGCACGGCGGCGGTGACCCGCACCATGCACAGGAACGCGGCCGAGCCCTCCTGCATCCGGGTGCCGCCGGAGACGGGCAGGGCGAGCAGTGGCAGGCGTTCGGCGGTGGCGCGCTCCACGGCGCGGGTGATCCGTTCGGCGGTGGCCACGCCGATCGAGCCGCCGAGGAAGGCGAACTCGCAGGCCACCAGGGCGATCGGCCGCCCGTCCAGCAGGGCCCGGCCGGTGGTCACGGCCTCGTCCAGGCCGGTGCGCTCCCGGGCCCGGGCCAGCGCGTCCCGGTAGCCGGGGTCGGCGTACTCGGCGGTGATCGGCTCGTCCCAGCTGTGCAGACTGCCGGGGTCGACCAGTCGGTCGAGGAGCTGACGTGCCGTCACCGGGGGCCTCCGTCACGGGGAAACGGGAACAAGAACGGGAACAAGAAGGGGAACAGGAGCGGGAGCAAGGGGAAGGGCGGCCCGGGCCGGGGACGGGGTGGCCGGGCGTCACCGAGGCTAGCGGGGCGGCGGGGCCGGCTGCTGGTGCGCCGCACGAGGGTGAGCAGGATCACCGGTCCGCGACGGCGGCGCGCGGACCGGGCGGAGGGGCGCCGGGACGTGACGCACCAGACACCGGTGTAATTGGTATCCAAGATGCGCAATTGATTAGAGTCAGGCCCGTGAGGCTGACCAAGAGCACCGACATCGCACTGCGCATCGCCATGCGCCTGGCGGTGCTGGACGAGGACCAGACCCCGACCACCCGCGAGGTGGCCGAGGCGGTCGGCGTCCCCTACAACCACGCGGCGAAGGTGGTCAGCCGGCTCCAGCACCTGGGCGTGGTCGAGGCCCGGCGCGGCCGCGGCGGAGGGCTCGCCCTGACCGCCGCCGGGCGCACCGGATCGCTCGGCCGGACCGTCCGGGAGCTGGAGGGCGTCGGCGACGTGGTCGGCTGCGAGGACGAGCCGCCCTGTCCGCTGCGCCACTCCTGCCGGCTGCGCGGGGCGCTGCGGCGGGCCCAGGAGGCGTTCTTCGCCACCCTCGACCCGCTGACCGTCAACGACCTGGTCGGCGTGCCGAGCGAGCCCGGCGGTCCGGTCCTGCTCGGACTGCCGGTGTTCGGCGGCCCGCCGGGGGCGGAGGGCCCCCCGGAGGTCCGGGTGGCCCGCCGGGGCCGGGGCCGTTCGGCCCTTCCTCGCCGTAGCCCGCCCGGGCGAGCATCGAGGCGGGCCCCAGGCGGTCACCATGCGGACGCCGGGCGGGCCCCATGCGGTCACCAGCAGTTCTCCACCGGTCCCCGTCCGGTCCCCGTCCGGTCCCCGGTCGGTCCTCCGCCCGGTTCCGCGTGTCGGTTTTCCATGCCATTGAATGCGCATCTCAGATGCGAGTTTGGAGTTTCGGATGCTGTCCGAGAAGTCCGCGCAGACCGTGCGTGCCACCCTGCCCGTGGTGGGCGCGGCCATCGGGGAGATCACCGGATCGTTCTACGACCGGCTGTTCGCGGCCCACCCCGAGCTGCTGCGCGACCTGTTCAACCGGGGCAACCAGGCCGACGGCAGCCAGCGCCAGGCGCTGGCCGGCTCGATAGCCGCCTTCGCCACCGCGCTGATCGAGCACCCCGACCAGCGGCCGGACGCCATGCTCGCCCGCATCGCCCACAAGCACGCCTCGCTCGGCATCGCCCCCGACCAGTACCAGGTGGTCCACACCCACCTGTTCGCCGCCATCGTCGAGGTGCTCGGCGACGCCGTCACCCCCGAGGTCGCCGCCGCCTGGGACGAGGTGTACTGGCTGATGGCCAACGCCCTGATCGCCATCGAGGCCCGCCTGTACGAGGAGAGCGGCACCCGCGGCGAGCGCCGCCGCTACACGGTGGCCGCCCGCACCGCCGAGACCGCCGACGTCGCCACCTTCCTGCTGCGCCCCGCCGACGGCGGCCCCGTCCCGGCGCACAAGCCCGGCCAGTACGTCTCGGTGCAGGTCGAACTCCCCGACGGCGCCCACCAGATCCGCCAGTACAGCCTGTCCGGGCAGCCCGACGGCGGCCTGCAGATCACCGTCAAGAAGGTCGCCGGCGACCCGGCCGGCGAGGTCTCCAACCACCTGCACCAGCACGTCGACGAGGGCGCCACCCTGCTGGTCGGCGCCCCGTTCGGCGACGTGCAGCTGGCCGACGGCGACCGTCCGGTCGTGCTGGCCTCGGCCGGCATCGGCTGCACCCCGATCGTCGGGATGCTCACCCACCTCGCCGAGACCGGCGCCGCCCGCAAGGTGATCGCCGTGCACGGCGACCGGCAGGAGTCCGCGCACGCCTTCCGCGAGGAGTTCGCGCTGCTGGTCGACAAGCTCCCCGACGCCGAGGCGCACGTCTGGTACGAGCGCCCCGAGGGCGAGTGGCCCGCCGACCGCACCGGCCGGGTCGACCTGACCGGCCTGGACGTCCCCGCCGACGCCGTCGCCTACCTGTGCGGCCCGCTCCCGTTCATGCGCTCCGTCCGCACCCAGCTGCTGGCCGCGGGCGTGCCCGCCGCCGACATCCACTACGAGGTCTTCGGCCCCGACCTGTGGCTCGGCCGGGCCTGACCGCGGACCCACCCCCGAGCCGTCAACTGCCGCGCGGGAAGCGGTGGATGACCGCAGAGGCCCGGCCCCGGAGCGGTGCGCACCGCTCCGGGGCCGGGCCGTCGCCCCGCCGGGGCCGGGCCGTCACTTCAGCACGGCCCGGACCGCGTCCCGCAACTGCTCGGCGCCCGGCTGCAGCGCCCGGTCCAGGGCCGGGGCGAACGGGAGGACCGCGCCGTCCGGGCGGGTGACCCGGAGCGGCGGGGCGAGCAGGCGGCACTCCTCGGCGGCGACCGCCAGCACCTCGGCGGCGAACCCGGCGAAGCGGTTGGAGTCGTCGACCACCACCAGCCGGCCGGTGCGGCGCAGCGACTCCACCAGGGCGGATCGGTCCAGCGGGTACAGGGTGCGCGGGTCGAGCACCTCCACCGACACCTCGTCCGCCAACTCCTCGGCCACCGCCACCGCCTGGTGCACCAGGTGGCCGACCGCGACCACCGTCACGTCGGTGCCCGCGCGGTGGATCCGGGCCGCGCCGATCGGCACCGGCGCCAGCGGCGCCGTCACGTCCTCGCGCACGGCCAGCGCCCCCGCCGGGGCGAACAGCACCACCGGGTCGTCGTCCGCGATCGCCGAACTCAGCAGCCCGTACGCGTCGGTGGGCGTCGCGGGCGCCAGCGTCTTGATGCCCACGTGCGCGAACAGGCCGTACGGGTGGTCCGAGTGCTGGCCCGCCCAGCCGCTGCGCGAGCCCGAACCCGGCACCACCACGGTCAGCGGCACCCGGGCCTGCCCGCCCGTCATCAGCGGGAACTTGTGCGCCTGGTTGGCGAGTTGCTCGAACACCAGGAACAGCAGCGACGGGATCTGCAACTCGATCACCGGCCGCATCCCGTTCAGCGCCGCCCCGATCCCGGCCGAGGTGAACGCCTGCTCCGACAGCGGCACGTCCACCACCCGCCCGGCGCCGAAGCGTCGTTGCAGGCCCGGTGTCAGCCCGGCCAGGCCCGCGCCGACGTCCTCGCCGAACACGCACACCGCCGGATCGGCCTCCAGCGCGTCCGACAGGGCCCGGTTCATCGCCTTGGCGTACGACAACAGCGTCACAGGGCCGCTCCCGACCGGGGCCGCAGCCCGCTCGCGTACAGGTGGTCAGTGGCCGTCGCCGGATCCGGCTCCGCCGAGGCGAGCGCGAACTCGGCGGCGGCGGAAAGGAGTTCGGCCACCTCGCGATCGATGCGGGCCGCCTCCGGCAGGCCGGTCGCCAGCGGGTCGCGCTCGCGCCAGGACGCCACCTCCGCGGCCGTCCGGTACGACAGCCGGAAGCGCCGCTCCATCGTGTGGTGCGCCTCGAACCGGTACGTCAGGCACTCCAGGAACGACGGCCCGCCCCCCGCGCGTGCTCGCTGCACCGCCCGTTCGGCCGCCGCCCGGACCGCCTCCACGTCCATCCCGTCCACCGTCTCGGCCGGGATGCCGAACGCCGCCGCCCGGCCGCACGCCGAACCGCCCACCGCCGCGGCGGCCGGCAGCGTCGTCGCGTAGCCGTTGTTCTCGCAGACGAACACCACCGGCGCCCGCCAGATCGACGCCAGGTTCAACGCCTCCAGCAGCACGCCCTGGTTGAGCGCGCCGTCGCCGAAGAACGAGGCC
Organism: Kitasatospora cineracea; assembly: GCF_003751605.1. Classification (NCBI taxonomy): domain Bacteria; kingdom Bacillati; phylum Actinomycetota; class Actinomycetes; order Kitasatosporales; family Streptomycetaceae; genus Kitasatospora; species Kitasatospora cineracea. The sequence continues at coordinate 233,696 of NZ_RJVJ01000002.1, read as the reverse complement.
ACCACGGTGGGTTCGCCGCGCTGCTGCGCCGCCCAGGCCGAGCCGACCGCGATCGGCGCGCCCGCGCCGACGATGCCGTTGGCGCCCAGGATGCCCAGCGAGAAGTCCGCGGCGTGCATCGACCCGCCCCGGCCGCCGTTCAACCCGCCCACCCGGCCCAGCAGTTCGGCCAGCAGCCGGCCCGGGTCGGCGCCCTTGGCCAGCACGTGCCCGTGCCCGCGGTGGGTCGAGGTCAGCTGGTCGGCCGGATCCAGCGCCGCGCACACGCCGACCGCCACCGCCTCCTGCCCGATGTACGGGTGCGTGCCGCCGACGACCAGCCCCGAGCGCACCCACTCCAGGGCGAGCTCCTCGAACGAGCGGATCAGCCGCATCGCCCGGTACCGGCCCGCCGGGTCCGTCAGGTGCGGCAGGCTCACCGGCTCGACCGCCACAGCACCGGGCAGAACTCCGGGTCCGCGTAGTCCGGTCGCCCGTTCGCGTCCCGCCGCACCACCGCGTCGTGGTTGTACGCCACCGGCGAGCCGTCCGGCCGCAGGAACGGACGGTACCGGTTCGACCCGTCCTGCAGGTGCAGCGACACCGCCCGGCGCGGCTGCGCGGACCGGTTCGGGCCCGAGCCGTGGTAGGTGCGGCAGTGGTGGAAGGACACGTGCCCGCGCGGGATCTCCACCGGCACGGTGCGGACCTCGGTACCGTTGAACTCGGCGTTCTCGTGCAGCAGTTGCTCCAGCTCCGAGCGGTCCCGGGCGGCGAAGTGCCGGGTCGAGTCGTCCCCGCCCGGCCGCTCCTCCCAGCGGTGGCTGCCGTCCACCATGGTGATGGTGCCCATCTCCTCCGTGCAGTCGTGGAACGGCAGGAACGCCGTCAGCATCCGCTGCGAGGTGGAGGTCTGCCAGTAGTGCTTGTCGAAGTGCCACGGCACCACGTTGCTCGGCTCGCCCGGCACCGGCGGCTTGTAGATCAGCGTCGACTGGAACAGCCGGACCTCCGCCGCCTGCGCCAGCCGCGCCGCGACCGCGCCCAGCAGCGGCTTGCGCAGGATCCGGCCGATCTCCGCGTGCTCGTAGTGCACGTAGTCGTTGTGCCGCTGCACCGGCCCGTCCGACGGCTTCCAGGACGCCAGGTGCGGCGGCCGCGCCGGGAGTTCACGGTCCCGCTCGCCCGCGTAGTAGCGCTCGGTGGCGGCCTGCAGGGTGTCCAGCTCGGCGTCGGAGAACAGCCGCCGCGACAGGTACCAGCCGCGCTCCGCGTACTCCAGCACCTCCTCGACGGTCGGCAGCAGCGCCGACTCCTCCTCGGTCAACGCGAACTGCTCGATGACGGTGGTCACTTCCCTCTCCCCTCTGCTCAGCTGTCCGCGGTGGCGCGCTCGCGCTCCACCGCCTCGTACAGGGCCTTGATGTTGGCGGTGCCGAAACTGCCGGCGCCGCGCCGCTCCACCAGCTCCAGGAACAGCGTCCGGCGCGGATGGGTGGAGCGGGCGAAGATCTGGAACAGCTCGCCGCCGTGGTCCCGGTCCACCAGCACGTGGGTGTCGCGCAGCTCCGCCACCGGGATGGCCGTCGGGCCCAGCCTGGACTCCAGCGCGTCGTAGTACGCGCCCGGCGTGCTCAGGAACGCCACCCCGCGGGCCGCCAACTCCCGTACCGCGACGGTGATCGAGCCCGTCGCGTAGGCCAGGTGCTGGACGCCCGCGCCGCCGTGCGCCGCCAGGAAGCCGTCGATCTGGCCGGACGCCCGCGAGGTGTCCGGCTCCAGCAGGGTGAAGGTGACCGTCCCGCACGGGCTCTGCACCACCCGGGAGTCCATCGCCTGGTCGCCGACCTCCACGTACTCGCGGAACACCTCCCGGTGGCCCAGCCCCTCGACCGCCCACCGCACCGAGTCGCCCAGCTGCCCGCCCGGCACCACCACCGCCACGTGGTCCAGCGACAACAGCGAACCCGGGCCCGGAAGTTCACCCGGCGGCAGCAGGTCCTCCGGGCCGGTGAAGCGCAGCGCCAGGTCGCCGAAGCCGGACACCGTGCCCGCCCCGTCCAGCCGTACGGCGCCCGCCGCCACCGCCCGCTCGGCCGCCGCGGCCGCCGACGCCGCGTCGGCGTGCCGCAGCGCGATCACCGCGACGCCGTCGCCGTGCCGCCGCACCCAGCCGGCCACCGGGTGGTCGGCCTCCACCGCCGAGGTCAGCAGCACCCGGACCGACCCCTGGTGCGCCACCACCTGCGCGGTGCCCGGCGCGGCCGCCGCCGGCTCGTACAGCGTGAAGCCCCAGTCGTCGCGCAGCCGCGCGGCGTACTTGTGGGCGTCCTCCACGTACAGTTCGGTGTACGCGATGCCCGGCACGGTCATGAGTCCCCTCCGAGGTGCTTGGCCGTGATGCTCGGCGGACCGAACAGCAGGCTCAGGTTGTGGCCGCCGAACGCGATCGAGTTGGACAGGGCGTGCCGCACGACGCTGTGCTCGGCCGCGCCCCGGACGTGCCGCAACGCGCAGGCCCCGTCCGGCTGTTCGAGGTTCAGGGTGGGCGGGATCAGGCCCTCGGCGACGGCCAGCGCCGACACCGCCGCCTCCACCGCGCCCGAGGCGCCCAGCAGGTGGCCGGTCGCGCCCTTGGTCGAGCTGACGAACGGCTCGTGCGCGCCGAACACCTCGCGCAGCGCCGCCGATTCGGCGACGTCGCCGAGCTTGGTGCCGGTGCCGTGCGCGTTCACGTAGTCCACGGCCGACGGCTCCAGGCCCGCCGAGCGCAGCGCGGCCCGCATCGCCGAGACCGCGCCCGCCCCGTCCGGGCGCGGCATGGTCGGGTGGTGGGCGTCGGTGGCCGCGCCCCAGCCGGCCAGCGAGGCGTAGCCGCTCGCGCCGCGGGCCGCCGCGTGCTCGGCGCTCTCCAGCACCAGGACGGCGCTGCCCTCGCCCAGCACGAAGCCGTTGCGGCGGGCGTCGAACGGCCGGGACGCCTGCGTCGGATCATCCCAACCAGCAGCCAGTGCACGGGAGTTGTCGAAGGCGGCGGCGATCGTCGGGTGCAGCGGGGCCTCCGCGCCGCCGCACACCACCACGTCCGCCTCGCCGCCGCGGATCAGCCGCAGGCCCTCGGCGATCGCCTGCGCGCCCGCCGCGCAGGCCGTGATCACGGCCGAACTGTAGCCGCGGATGCCGTACGCGATGGCGATCCGGGCGGCCGCCATGTTCGACAGCATGCCCGGCAGCAGGTACGGGCTGACCGCGGCCCGGCCGCGCTCGCGCCGCCCGGCGGCCTGCTGCTCGTAGCTCTCCAGCCCGCCGCCGCCGGTGCCCAGCACCACCGCCACCCGCTCCGGGTCGGTATCCTGACGGATCGTCAGTTTCGCGTCGGTGAGGGCGTCCTCGGCGGCGGCCAGCGCCAGCAGCAGGAAGCGGTCGGCGACCCGGGTCTCGGTCGGCGGCAGCACCTCGGTGGCCGGGACGGGCGGGGCGATGCCCGCCACCCGCAGCCAGCCCCCCGCCGGGTGCCCCTCCGGCGGGGCGACCAGGCCGGAACGGCCGGCCGCCAGCGCCCGGAACGCCTCCGGCACGGCCCGGCCCAGCGGCGTCACCCAGCCGATGCCGGTGACCTGCGCGGCGACCGTGCTCATCGGGCGGCCGCCGAGGTCGCCGAGGTCGCTGAGGTCGCCGAGGTCGCCGAGGTCGCTGCGGCGAGGTGGCGCCGGCGCAGCAGCACCTTGCGGACCTTGCCGGTCGGCCCGAGCGGGATGTCCGCGTCCTCGACCACCAGGACCGAGCGGACGACGGCGGCGACGTGCGGCTCCAGCGCGGCGAGCACCTCGGTGGTCCGGGCGGCGGTCCCGGCATCGTCCTGGGTCGCGGTGCGGGCGTCGTCCTGGGTGGCGGCGCGGACGGCGGCCGGGTCGAGTTGCAGCAGCACGTCCGCGACCGTCCGGTCGCCGTCGCGGAAGGCGACCACGGTGCAGTCGTGCACGTCCGGGCAGGCCGCCAGGACGCGCTCCTCGCTGGCGGCGGTGTGCAGGCGGCGGCCGTCGCCGAGGTCGACGGTGTCGACGGCCCGGTCCACGTGGTAGTAGTAGCCGTCCTCGTCGCGGTACATCAGGTCGCCGGTGAGGAAGTAGTCGCGGACCCGGGTGCGGTGGGTGGTCACCGAGTCGTTCCAGTAGCCGGGCGACAGGGTGGGCGAGCGGGTGCCCAGCTCGCCGACCAGGCCCGGGCCGAGCTCGTTGCCGTCCGGGTCGAGGACCGCGCAGTCGACGAAGGCGTGCGGGCGGCCCACGCAGCGGCCGTAGCGCGCGGAGTCGACGGTGTGGGTGATGTGGAAGTGCGAGTGGCCCATCTCGGAGGAGCCCAGGCCGTCGACGAACACCGACCCGGCGGTGCGGACCCGGCCCTGCCGGGTGGCGGTCTCCCGCGAGCCCTGGGCGACCAGGCGGCGGATGTGCGCCTCGTGCGCGCAGTCGCCGGTGTTCCACCACAGGCCGACCGAGGACAGGTCACGGGCCGAGAGGTCCTGCCGGGCCAGGTCGGCCCAGGTGGTGGCGAAACCGTACACGCCCTGCGGCTGCCAGCGCTCGATGGCGTCCAGCACCGCCGGCCCCGACTGGCCGGAGATCAGGTGCAGTTGGGCGTCGAAGCTGAGCGCCAGGTTGACCGCGATCAGGGTCGCGGCGTGCGCGGCCGGCAGGGCGCTGAGCACCCGGTCGATGCCCTGCGGGCGGGGCAGCAGCAGGCGGTGCCGGATCGCCGCGTACAGGCTGGCGTGCGTGTGCAGCACCGCCTTCGGCAGGCCGGTGGTGCCCGAGGAGTGGGTGATCGCCACCGGGTCGGTCGGCCAGTGCCGGTACGGCTCGGGCGCCGACTCCGGTTCACCGCCGGCGAGTTCGGCGATGTCGGCGAGCAGCGGGGTGCCGCAGCCCGGATCGCCGAGGGCCGGATCGGCGGGGGCCGCGTCGGCCAGCGCCTTGGCGTGCGCGGTGTCGGCGAGCAGCCCGACCGCGTTCAACCGGCGCAGGTAGCGGGCCGTGGTGTCCGCGTCCAGCGCCGGGTTGAGCAGGGCCGGGATCGCGCCGAGGCGGCTCAGGGCGAGGAAGCACAGCACCTGGTCGGCCGCGGCGGACGCCTGAACGGCGACCGGGTCGCGGCGGCGCACCCCCCGGGCGTGCAGGGCGGCGGCCCGGATCCTTACCGCCAGGTCGAGTTGACTGAGTGTCAGGGACTCGCCCGCCGGGTGGGCGTCGACGGGGGTGTCGAAGGTCAGGGTCGGCGAGTCCGGGCCGAGACCCTGCTCGACGCGGGTGGTCAGGACGTTGCCGGCGCCGACGGAGCTGTCGGCGGACAGCACGGCGCGAAGGGTGCGGAGGCTCATCGTTCCCGTTCTTCTCGTGGTGCGGGAAAGGGGGAGGTCCCCTCGGCGGGCCGCGGCGCGCGACGGGGAGTCCGGGGGTGCGGGGGGTGCGGGGGGATTGCGGGGCTGCGGTGGTTCAGGGGGCGAGCAGGACGGCGGTGGCGCGGTCGGGCGGGCCCTGGACGGCGGTGATCAGGAGCACCTGCTCGGCGTCGCCGTCCTCGATCAACAGGGCCGCCCGCTCGTGCAGTTCGGGCCCGTCCGGGAAGCCGGGGCCGAGCGCGACGACCGGACCGTCCACCTGCCAGCGGGCGGCGACGTGGCCGAGCACGGCGTTCGGGTTCGACTGGAAGAACAGCAGCGGGGCGACCCGCTGCCCGGCAGCGGTGGCCCGGGCCAGCGCGTCCGCCGTACCGGTGTCGCCGCTCGGACTGGCCAGCAGCAGCGCGGTGCGCGGCGCCCCGACGGCGGGCGGCGCACCGTAGCGGGCCCGCAGGCAGCGCTCGGCGACCTCGGCCACCAGCGGGCTGAACGCGGACTCCACGAACCCTGCGATGGCGGGCAGTTCGTCCTCCGGCCCGTCCGGCCAGCGGGCGGCGGCCAGCACCCGCAGCGGCCCGGCGAGCACGCGGGGCACCGTCGGCGCAGCCTGCGGTGCCTGCAGTGCCTGCAGTGCCTGCGGTGCCTGCAGTGCCTGCGGTGCCTGCGGTGTCGGATGCAGGTGCGGATGCGGAGGCGAATGGTCGGGAGCGAGGACGGGGGCGGGTCTCGGGGCGGTCATGCGGGTGCCACCAGGAGTGCGGGCCGGGAGAGCCGGACGGGGAACGGGAGGAGACGGGGGAACGGGAGGAGACGGGGCGGACGGGGCCGCCGGGACCGGTTGCCGGGGGGCGAGGTCAGGCGGGGGCCACCAGGAGGGCGGTGTTGGCGCCGCCGAACGCGGCGTTGACGGTGAGGGCCAGGGCGGGGGACGCCGGGCGGGGGCGGTCCAGCACCAGGTCCAGCGGGCAGTCGGGGTCCGGGGCCTGCCAGCCGGCGTTCACGGGGAGCGATCCGGCGCGCAACGTGCCGACGGTGGCGGCGAGTTCGAGCAGGGCGGAAGCCTCCAGGGCGTGGCCGTGCACGGACTTGGTGGAGCTGACCGGCGGGGTGCCGGACGGGAAGACGGCGCGCAGCGCGGCGGCCTCGGCCAGGTCGCCGAGCTTGGAGCCCGCGCCGTTGGCGTTGACGTAGCCGACCGCGTCCGGTCCGGCGCCCGCCCGGGCGAGCGCGTCGTGCACCGCCCGGGCCAGGCCGGTGCCGTCGGGGTGCGGGCGGCAGACGTGGAAGGCGTCCCCGGTCCGGGCCCACCCGGCGATCCGGGCCAGCGCGCGGCCGCCGCGCCGGCGCAGGGCCGGTGCGGACTCCAGCACCACGGCGACCGCCGCGTCGCCGAGCAGCATGCCCTTGCGGCCCAGGCTGAACGGGCGGACGGCGCCGTCCCCGGCCAGCGCCCGGCCGGCGTCGAACACCGCGAAGGTGTCCGGCTCGACCAGGTACCCGGCCGCGACCAGCACGCGTTCGCGCCGCCCGGAGGCGATCAGTGCGGCCGCGTCGGCGACCGCGGTGGACGCGGCGACGCACGCCCCCGTGTAGACCCGGGGCCGCAGCCCGGTCCGTTCGGCGACCTCGGCGGCGACCGGTCCGGCCCGCCGGTCGCCGTGCAGGGCGAGTAGCAACTCCTCTTCTGCGCAAGGCTGTTCGGGTCCGGCCGGGCCGGAGAGCGCGCCCGCCTCGGCGAGCACCGCGACCAGCTGGTCGGCCAGCCGGGGCGAGCCCGGTCCGGTGGCGGCCCGGTCCGCGCGGTGCGCGGTGGTGCGGAAGCGCTGCACCGGGGCGAAGGCGGCCCGCCCGGCGAGCACGCCGTCGGTCAGGGCGTCGAGCCCGGCGCCGAACGCCGACCGCACCCCTATGCCGCCGACCAGGACGGCGCGCCGGGGCGGGCCGTTCCGGAGTGCGGTCGGGGTCATGGCGCGGCGACTCCCGCACCGTCCTGGGCCGCGGTGACTCCCGCCCCGCCTCGGACCGCGGCGAGCTGGGCGCCGAGCGCGGCCACCGCGTCGTCCACGGTGCGGATGGCGTCCAGGTGCTCGTCGTCCAGGTCGACCTGCACGCCGTAGGTCTGCTCGGCCTCGGCGATCAGCCAGGTCAGTTCCAGCGAGCCCAGGTGCTCGTCGACCTGCTCGGGGGCGCGGTCGCCGTAGCGGGCGAGCATGGCCAGGGCCTCGGCCCGGTCGAAGCGGGTTCTGGCGTCGGTGCTCATCGGGCGGTGCCCACCGCGGACTTGGCGATCCGGGCGGCGACCTCGGCGCTGAACTCGTCGATGGTCATCAGGGCGGTGGACTCCATGTCGTCCAGTTCGAAGCGGATGCCGAACTCCTCCTCGACCTGCACCGCGAGGTCGGCCAGCGCCAGCGACTCCAGGTCGAGGCCGGCCGGGCCGAGGTCGGTCTCCGAAGTGACGTCCGAGACGTCGTAGTTCATCGCGGCCAGCGTGGTCAGGACGAACGAGCGGATCTGTTCCTGCATGGAAGGATCTCCAGCGCAATCGGGAGGGGAAGGAAGGGGCGGTTCCGGGCAGGGCGCGCCGACGGCCGGGCGGACGGTGTCTGGAGCCGTCCACCGGGCCGGGCGCACCGCACCGGAACGGAAGGGGCGGAAAGGGAGAGAGGGGTGGATCAGCGGGCGGCGTCGGCCTGTCGGCGCAGGGCGGCGACGTCCCGCAGCAGCTTCCCGGTGGCGGTCCGGGGGAGCCGCGGCATCAGGTGCAGCCGGCGGGGCAGCTTGTAGCCCGCCAGCTCCTTGCCCAGCAGTTCGCGCAACTGCTCGGCGGGGCCGCCCCGTTCGGACGGCGCGGAGGTGACGCCCTCGGCGGTCGCGGCGTACGCCTCGATCGCGCCGTCGGCGAACAGCACCACGGCCTCGACCACACCGGGGAGCCCGGTGAGGGCCTGCTCGACCTCGTTCAGGTCGACCTTGAGGCCGCCGATGGAAATCTGTGAGTCGCGCCGCCCGAGCACGGTCACCAGGCCGGTGCCGTCCTCGATCAGCGCGGCGTCGCGGGTGTGCAGCAGGCCGTCCGACCAGCGGGTAGGGTCGGTCGGCCCCAGGTACGGGGAGTGTTCCCGGGCGATGTGCAGTTCGCCGCCGGCCAGGGACAGCCGCATCCCGTGGACGGGCGCCACCGCGGGATGGTGGCGGCCGCTCAGGTCGGTGGCGATCACGCCGGTCTCGGTCATCCCGTACATGGTGCCCAGCGGCACCCCGTAGCGGGCGCGGAACGCGGCGGGCAGCTGCGGGCGGACGAGTTCGCCTGCCACCACCATCCGCCGCAGCTGCGGCAGTTCGGGCGGCGCGGCGACCGCGGCCAGCAGTTCGGCGTGGAACGGCACCCCGATCACGGTGGTCGGGGCACCGCCCTCGGCGATCGCGGCCAGGATGCCGGTCGGGGTCGCCCGCTGCGGCACCACCAGCTCCACGCCCGCGTGCAGGGCGTGCAGCAGCCCGCCGACCAGGCCGAGCACGTGCACCGTCGAGGACAGCAGCACGGTGCGCTCGCCGCGGGTCGGGAACTCCGGCAGCCGCGCGTAGCAGTCGAGTTCGCGCAGCAGGTCGGCGGCCGTCCGGGCGATCACCTTGGACGGGCCGGTCGAGCCCGAGCTGAGCTGCACCAGGGCGTGCTCGGCCGGAGCCTCGTCGGCGTCCGGCAGCGGCGTGAACCGCGGCCGGTCGTCGGCGAGTTCGACCAGCACCCGGGGGTGCAGCCGGTCCACCGCGCGGTCCACCTCGACGGCGGTCAGCCGGTGGTCCAGCAGGACCGCCCGGGCGCCGGAGCGCCAGACGGCCAGCAGGACCGCGACGAACTCCGCCGACGGCGGCATCCGCAGTGCCGCCGTCCCGTGTTCGCCGAGCCCGGCGGCGGCCAACTGCCGCTGCCGTTCGGTCACCAGGGCCCGCAGGGTGCCCCTGTTCACCGGAGCGCCGAAGCGCAGGCACGGTTCGCCGTCCGGTCCGGCGAGTAACTGCTCGTCCACCCAGTCCGCGGCAACCGTGCCGCCGCGCACCGGGGTTGGGGTAAGCGTCAACGCAACTCCACGCGCTCGTGTGGGAAGCAAGGTTCGGAAGTTGTGATGCTTCAGTGTGGAACCCCCGTCGGTGCCGACCTTTGCACGGGAGCGCATCAAGGGTCAAGGTCTATACCAGTGGCTGGTCGCCCCCTACGCTGTCCCTCGTTTTCGCACGAGTTGACGGTTCATCAGGAGGTTCGGACGCGATGGTTCCGCTCACCCTGGCGGAGCACGGCGCACTGGCCAAGGCCCGACTGCCCGCTGTGATCTGGGACTTCTTCGACGGCGCGGCCGGATCCGAGTGGACCGCCCGGGCCAACCGGGACGCCTGGCAGCAGCACCTGCTGCGCCCGCGCGTCCTGGTGGACGTCTCGGCCCCCGACTGCCGCACCGAGCTGTTCGGTGACCGGCTGGCCGCCCCGTACGGCGTCGCCCCGATGGCCTACCACGGGCTCGCCCACCCCGACGCCGAGTGCGCCACCGCCCGGGCCGCCGCCGCGGCCGGGGCGCTGCTGGTCGCCAGCATCTTCGCCGGGCGCACCCTGGAGGCGATCGCCGAGGCGGCGCCCGACGGGACGCGCTGGCTCCAGCTGTACTGGCTGCGCGACCGCGAGGCGCTGGCCGCACTGGTCCGGCGGGCCGAGGCGGCCGGCTACCGGGCGCTGGTGCTCACCGTCGACGCGCCCAAGGTCGGCCGCCGGCTGCGTGACCTGCGCAACGCCTTCGCGCTGCCGCCCGGCATGACCGCCGCCAACCTGGCGGCCCGGCTCACCAGCAGCGCCGGACGGGCCGAAGCGGGCCGCTCCGGCATCGAGGAGCACTCCCGGCAGCAGTTCGACCCGACGGTCACCTGGGCCGACCTGGCCTGGCTGCGGCGGCGCACCACGCTGCCGCTGCTGCTCAAGGGCGTGCTCACCGCCGAGGACGCCCGGCTCGCCGTCGAGCACGGCGTGGACGGCCTGGTGGTCTCCAACCACGGCGGCCGTCAGCTCGACGGCACCCCGCCCGCGCCGGACGCCCTGGCCGAGGTGGTCGCCGCCGTCCCGGCCGACCTCCCGGTGCTGGTCGACGGCGGCCTGCGGCACGGCGCCGACCTCGCCAAGGCGCTGGCCCTCGGCGCCCGCGCCGCCCTGATCGGGCGGCCCGTGCTGTGGGGCCTGGCGCACGGCGGCGCGGACGGCGCCCGGGCGGTGCTCGACCTGCTGCGCGAGGAACTGCTCGACACCATGGTGCTGGCCGGCCGGCCCACCCTCGCGGACCTCGACCGCGGCGCCCTCGCGCCCCGGCCGCAGGGCCCGCGGACGTACCGCTGAGCGCGCGTCGCTTCTCCTTATATATAGGGGCCGTGACGGAGCATCGACAAAGCAAGTGGAAGAGAACGGAAGAACCCCCGTGACGCACACCGAATCCCCCGCCCCCGGCACCCCCGCCGTGAACCTTTCAGCGCCCCCGGCCACCGTCACCGCGCCCGCCGCGGAGCTGTTCGCGGACTGGGACTGGGAGGACCCCGACGGCCTGGAGGCCCGCACCGACGCGTTCACCGACGACCTCGCCCGGTGCACCTCGATCGAGCTGGTCCGCCCCGAACCGCCGCACACCCACCAGGACTTCCGCGAGCTCGGCGTCACCGGCATCGAGTTCGCCGCGTTCCGCACCCGCCACCCGCAGGGCCTCGGCACCGACCTGGTCGGCCTGCACACCGACGCCGACACCCACGCGGACGCTGACGCCGACGCGGACGCCGAGGGCGCCGTCGCCGCCACCCGCCCCGGCCCGGTCTACCGGATCGACGGCAGCAGCCTGTACACCCGCCTCGACATCGGCCGGCCGCTCCCGTTCGCCGACCGCAGCGTCGACTGGGTGTACGCCGAGCACCTGATCGAGCACGTCCCGCTCGGCACCGCCGTCGCCTGGCTGGCGGAGGTGCGCCGCGTCCTGCGCCCCGGCGGCCTGCTCCGGATCACCACCCCGGACCTCGCCAAGTACGTCACCGGCTACCTCGACGACCGCGAGCAGTTCTTCCGCCGCCACCGCCGCCGCCTGCGCACCATGCGGGTCGGGCCGCCGATGCCGGAGCGCCGGGCCTTCATGCTGAACCAGATCTTCTACCATTTCGGCCACCGCTGGATCTACGACGAAGCCGAACTGCGGTACGTTCTGGACCGCGCCGGTTACGGCGCGTTCACCGTCGTACGACGGGAGTTCCAGACCGGCGCCCGACCGGACGTCGCCGCCCTCGACACCGCCTTCCGCAAGGACGAGTCGATCTACCTGGAGGCCGTCGCCCCCGACGCCGCCCCCGGAGGACCGCACTGATGCCGCTGCACCCCCAGGCCGAGGCGATGCGGGCCCGCCGCGCCGCCACCGGCACCCCGCCGCTGTACACCCGCAGCCTCGCCGAGGCCCGCGCCGCCGACCTCGCCGACCTGCGGGCCGCCACCGGAGCGGGCGAAGAAGTCCACCACGTCGAGGAGTTCACCGTCGACGGCCCCGGCGGCCCGCTCGCCCTGCGCCACTACCGGCCCGCCCCCCGCCCGGCGGACGCCGCCCCCGGCCCCGCCCTGCTCTACCTGTACGGCGGCGGCTGGGCGCTCGGCTCCCTCGACACCGGCGACCCGGTCTGCCGCGCCCTGGCCAACGCCACCGGCGCCGACGTGCTCGCCGTCGGCTACCGGCACGCCCCCGAGCACCGCTTCCCCGCCGCCGTCCACGACTGCTGGGCCGCCCTCGACTGGATCGCCCGCCACGCACCCGAGTTGGGCCTCGACCCGGCCCGGATCGCGGTCGGCGGCGACAGCGCGGGCGGCAACCTGGCCGCCGCCCTCACCCTGCTGGCCCGCGAACGCGGCGGCCCCGCGATCCTGCACCAGCTGCTGGTCTACCCCAACACCGACCATCGCGTCCCGCCCCCCGGGACGGACGACGACCCGGCGCTGTTCAACCGGCACTCGGTCGCCTGGTACTGGGACCACTACCTGGCCGACCCGGCCGACGCCGCCGACCCGCTGGCCTCCCCGCTGCGCGCCCCCTCGCTGGCCGGCCTGCCGCCCGCCACCGTGCTCACCGCCGAGTACGACCCGCTGCGCGAGGAGGGCGAGGAGTACGCCGAAGCCCTGCGCGCCGCGGGCGTCCCGGTCGAACTGCGCCGCTACGACGGCATGCCGCACGGCTTCTTCGCCATGCCCGGCGTGCTGGACGACGGCCGGGCGGCCCAACTCTTCGCCGCCGAACGGCTGCTGGCCGCCTACCGGGCCGCGGAGCAGCAGCGGTGACCCGGGTGCTGCACCTCGCCGACCTGCACGGCTCGCTGGCCGATCCGCTGCTGGACGCGATGACCTTCCTCAACGAGGTCACCGGCCGCTACCCCGAGGCGGTCTCCTTCGCCCCCGGCCGCCCGCACGAGGAGTTCTTCGACCCGGGCGACATCCCGAAGCACCTGGACACCTACCTGCGCCACCTGCGCGAGGAACGCGGCCTGACGGAGAGCCAGGTCCGCCAGGAGGTGTTCCAGTACGGGCGCACCAAGGGCCTGATCGCCCCGCTGATCGCCCGCGCCCTGGCCGCCGACGAAGGCATCGACGTCGACCCCGAGGCGCTGGTGGTCACCGTCGGCGCCCAGGAGGGCATGCTGCTGGTGCTGCGCGCCCTGTGCGCCGGGCCGGACGACGTGCTGCTGGTCTCCGCGCCCTGCTACGTCGGCGTCACCGGCGCCGCCCGGCTGCTCGACCTCACCGTGCACCCCGTCCCGGAGGCCGGGCGCGACGGCGGACTCGACCCCGAGGCGCTGGCCGCGGCCGTCCGCGAGCTGCGCGCCGCCGGGAAACGCCCCCGGGCCTGCTACGTCGTCCCCGACTTCGCCAACCCCAGCGGCGCCAGCCTGGACGAACCGGCCCGCCACCGGCTGCTGGCGGTGGCCGAGGAGACCGGCGTCCTGCTGATCGAGGACAACCCGTACGGCTTCTTCGGCCGCACCGCCGACCCCCGCCCCACCCTCAAGGCCCTGGACGGCGACCGCGGCAACGTGGTCTACCTCGGCTCCTTCGCCAAGACCTGCTTCCCCGGCGCCCGGGTCGGCTACGTGGTCGCCGACCAGCGGGTGGCCGCACCGGACGGCCGCGAGGACCTGCTCGCCGACGAGCTCGCCAAGCTCAAGAGCATGACCACCGTCAACACCTCGGCCCTCGCCCAGGCCGTCATCGGCGGCATGCTGCTGGACGGCGGACTGCGCCTGCGGGACGCCAACGAGCCCGCCCGGCGCTTCTACGCCCGCAACATGGACACCCTGCTGGCCGAGCTGGAGACGGCCTTCCGGGACGTCCCCGGCGTCTCCTGGAACCACCCCGACGGCGGCTTCTTCGCCGTCGTCACGGTGCCGTTCCGGGCCGACGCCCGGGCCCTCGACGCGTGCGCCCGCAAGCACGGCGTGCTGTGGACGCCGATGGACGGCTTCCACCCCGGAGGGGGCGGCGAACACCAACTGCGGCTCTCCTGCTCCTACCTGGCGCCGGACCGGATCGCGGACGGGGTGAGGCGGTTGGCCGCCTTCGTCAAGGAGCGGCTGCCGGAAGGCGGCTGAGCGCACGGCCGAACGCACGGCTGAGCGCACGGCTGAGCGGGGCCCGGCACACCGGCCGCCGGGCCCCGCTCAGCCGTGCGCTCGGCCGTCAGCGGATCCGCTGGGCGAACAGCCGCGCCGACCAGGCCACCGCGACGGCCATCAGCAGCGCCGTCAGCAGCAGGCCGCGCCACACCTCGGGGGCGTCCAGGTGCCCGGCGAACAGGGCGCGCATGCCCTCCACCGCCCAGTAGCAGGGGTTCCAGGACGCGGCGGTGCGCAGCCAGACCGGGGCCAGCGCGATCGGCAGCAGGGTTCCGGAGAGCAGCGCCAGCGGCTGCGCGATGGTGTTGACCACCGGGCCCAGCGCCGCGTCGGTGGGCACCAGCAGGGCCAGCCCGTAGGAGACCGAGGAGGCCATCAGGGCCATCAGCGCCAGCATCGCCAGCGCCAGCAGCAGGTCGGCCAGGCCCACGGTCAGGCCGAACGGGATCGCCAGCACGGCGATCAGCACCGACTGGATCAGCAGCGCCGTGGTCTCCCGCAGCGCCCGGCCCAGCAGCAGGGCGACCCGGCTGACCGGCGTCACCCGGGACCGCTCGATGACGCCCGCGTGCAGCTCGCCCAGCAGGGTGAAACCGGTGAACAGGCCGCCCATCAGGGCCAGCGCGGACAGCAGCCCGGGCACGTAGATCCGGTAGGCGTCGGCGGTGCTGTGCGCGCCGGACGCGGCCAGCGCGGAGGTCAGCAGCGGGGCGAACAGCAGCAGGTAGCACAGGGGTTGGAGCAGTCCGACGGCGATCCACACGGGGGAGCGGGCCATCAGGAGGAGTTGGCGCTGGTAGACCAGCCAGGTGTCGCGGGCGAGCTTCACGGGGACCTCGGGGCTTCGGTACCGGAAAGAGGAAGTGGGAAAAAAGGGGGGGCGGGGGGTCAGCCGCTGTGGACCAGCGCGCGGCCGGTCAGGGCCAGGAACACGTCGTCCAGGCTGGGGCGCTGCAACTGGACGTGCTCCGGCTCCAGGCCGGCCGCGGCCAGGGTGCGCAGCAGCTGCGGGATCGCGGTGGCCGCGGAGTCCACGTGCAGGCGCAGCCCGTCCCCGTCCGGCAGTGCCTCCAGACGCTGCACGCAGGGGAGTTCGGCCAGCTCGCGCTCGGCGCGGTCGGTGGCCCCGGCCTCGGGCAGGCCGATGGTGACGGAGTCGCCGGAGATCTTCCGCTTGAGTTCCTCGGGGGTGCCCTCGGTGACGATGCCGCCGTTGTCGACGATGCCGATCCGGTCGCACAGGGCGTCGGCCTCGTCCAGGTAGTGGGTGGTCAGCAGCACCGTCATGCCCTGCTCGCGCAGGCGGCGGACCTCGGCCCATACCTGGGCGCGGCTGCGCGGGTCGAGCCCGACGGTCGGCTCGTCCAGGAACAGCACGCCGGGGCGGTGGACGACGCCGAGCGCCAGGTCGAGGCGGCGGCGCTGGCCGCCCGAGTACGTCTTGCAGACCCGGTCGCCGAACTCGGTCAGGCCGAAGGCGGCCAGGCCCTGTTCGGCGCGCCGGACGGCCTCGGCCTTGCGGATGCCGTACATCCGGGCCTGCAGGACGAGTTCCTCGCGGGCGGTGGCCTGGTCGGTGGTGCCGCCGCCCTGGGCGACGTAGCCGATCCGGCGGCGGACCTCGCCGGGCTCGGCGCGCAGGTCGGCGCCGGCCACGGTGGCCGCGCCGCCGTCGGGGACGAGCAGGGTGGCGAGCATGCGCAGCGTGGTGGTCTTGCCTGCGCCGTTCGGGCCGAGGAGGCCGTAGATCTCGCCCTCCGCGACGTTCAGGTCGATGCCGCGCACCGCGTCGACGGCGGCGGCGCCGCGGCGGGGCTGGAAGGACTTGCGCAGCCCCTTGGTCACGATCAACCCGGACTCCTGTGGTCGGTGGGTGCGAATGGGTGTGCACGCGTGCGGACGGGTGCGGACGGGTGCGGTCGGGTGCTCGGAAGAGCTTCGGGGGAGGGGCGGGGGGACGCCGGAGCAGACCCTAGGGCCCGACCCGGCCCGCCGACAATGGTCTGGACCATCAGGCGGGGCCGGTCCGGTGCGGTGCGCGCGCGAACCGCTCCAGCCGCTCGGCGGCCGCCACCGCACCGCCGCCGGACCGCAGTTGACGGCCCAGCAGCGCGGCCGCGTCCCGGTACCCGGGCCGGTCGAGGACGGCGCGCAGCGCCGCACGCAGCTGGTCGGAGGTGGCGGTGGCGAAGTCGACCCGGACGGCCGCACCCAGTGCGGCCAGCCGTCCGGCGGTCACCGGCTGGTCGTGCCGGATCGGGGCGAGGACCAACGGCCTGCCGTGGACGAGGGATTCGCCGACGGTGTTCATCCCGCCGTGGCACAGTACGGCGTCCACCGCCCCGCGCTCAAGCAGTTCCAGCACCGGAACGCGCGCGCACCCGATCGCGCCCGGCGGCAGCACGGCCTCCCCGGGGGCGGCCACCACCGCCTGCACGTCCGGGAGTTCGGCCAGCGCGGCCGCCGTCCGGTCCAGGAAACCGCCCGCCACCTCGGCGGACAGCGTCCCCATGGTGACCAGCACCCGGCGCCGCGCCGGGTCCAACCGCTCCCACGGGAACGGCGGTTCGGGCCGCTCCGCGAGCAGCGGGCCGACCAGTGCGTACGCCGCCGGGACGGCCGCGGCGTCCAGGCCGAGCAGGGCGGCGCTGCCGGTGGCGACCACCAGGCCGGGGGAGAAGCGCGGATCGGTGTACTGCCCGGCGGGCAGCCCGGCCCGCTCCCACAGGCCGCGCAGCACCCCGTCCCGCCAACCGGCCAGCCCGCCGCCGCCGTTGTCGCTGCCGCCGCCTTCCTCCGACGGAACGCCGTCCAGCGGGTCGCCGATCTCCAGCGAGGACGGCGCGAAGCTCGCCCACGGCACGCCCGCGCCGTGCGCGGCCAGCGCGCCCGCCGGGCTGTGCTGGTCGACCAGCACCACGTCCGGCCGCCACTGCGCGACGGCCCGCCGCACCGTGCCCAGGGTGAACCGGGTGTGCGGCACCACGAAGCCCTCCCAGAGCGAGCGCACCGCCGCCGCCCCGCCCACCGCCTGCTCGCGGAACAGCCGGGCGCCGGTCGGATGCACCACCGCGTCCGGCCCGAGCACCGGCCGCAGCGCCGGCTCCGGCCCCACCCAGGACACCTCGTGCCCGCGCGCGGCCCAGGCCAGGGCCAGCGCCCGGGCCGGCAGCAGGTGCCCGGCCAGCGGGGGCACCACGATCAGCAGGCGCAGCGGAACGGCGGGAGCGGACATCGGCGGTTCTCCTCAGAGGCGGAAACGGAAGCGGAGCCGGTGCGCGCGGACGGGGCGCGACGGGTCGTCAACCGGCCCCGGACGGGCCGGAACCGGCGGGGGTTCGGGCGGCACCGGCGGAAATCCCGTACGAGTCGTATGCAAACGAGGGAGGAGTGGTACAGACCACAGGGGGATCCCGGGAAGGAAGCGTCGGCGATCTCTTGTGCGGGCCGGTGAGGCGACGGAATACTAGCCCGCGTGACCGCTCTGGAGGCAGTCGCCGTCCACCTGCCGCCCGTCGCCGAACCGATCGAACTGGTCGGGGAGCGCCTGGGACTGACAGGACGTCAGATCAGCTTGTTCCGCCGGTTCCACGGCCTGGACCAGGTCAGGGTGGACCCCGACGGAGACCTGACCGACCTGCTCACCGCCGCAGCGAAGGCCCTGGCCCCGCTGCGCGGCAACGAACACCGCGTGAAGTACGTGCTGCACGCGCGCAGCCTGCCGATCGCGGCACCCTACCCGCACAACCCGCTGCACGACGCGCTCGGCCGTCTGGGGCTGACGCACGCCCGTGCCCTCACCATCACCCACCACGCCTGCGCCGGCTCGCTGCTGGCCCTGGACGTGGCCGGCCGGCTGCTGGCGGCAGACCCGGACCCCGCGGCGACGGCGCTGATCCTGGCGGGCGAGAAGACCTTCACCCGGGACGCCCGCATCGTCCCGGACACCGCCCTGTTCGGCGAAGGGGCGGCGGCCTGCCTGGTGCGGGCCGGAGGCGAACGCGACCGCGTGCTGTCCTACGCGGTCGACCAGCACGGCGAGTTCGACGGGCGGCTCGCCGAGGACCCGGAGCTGATGCTGGAGTACCAGCGCAGCTACCCGGAACTGATGACGGCCGTGATGGAAGCCGCACTGGAGGAGGCCGGCGAGAGCTGGGACTCGATCCGGCTGCTGCTGCCGCACAACGTCAACCAGATCTCCTGGAAACGGATCTGCCGCCGGACCGGGTACCCGCCCGACCGCGTGGTGCTGGACAACGTCCCGGCGGTGGGGCACAGCTTCGCCGCCGACATCCTGCTCAACCACCACACCGCCACCACCCGCGGCCTGCTCCGCCGCGGCGACCGCTACCTGGTCGCCGCGTCCGGGATCGGCGCGACCTTCGCCGCCATGGTGCTCCAGCACTGACCCGTCCCGCCCTCCGCACACCGGGGGCGGCCGGACGTCCGCCGGGGCCCGGCTGCGCCGCGCCCGCACCGCCGTGCCCGCGCCGCCGCGCGCCCACGCCACCCAGTCCACCCGCCCGCACCCGGCCACGCCGCCGGAGTGCCGGCCAGATCAGGGGATCGCCATGACCGACTCCGCCACCGACCTCGCCCTGCCCGAAAACGCCACCACCGGCGCGGTAGCCCTCGCCGACGCTCCGGACACCACCGGCGCGGCAGCCCTCGCCGACACCCCGGACGCCACCGGAACCGCCGCCGACGTGGACCCCGAGCTGCGCGGCCGCGCCCTCGACGGGATCCTGCAGCTGCTGCCCCGGGTGCTCAAGCGCGACCTGCCCGAGATCGGCGAGAACGCCTGCCTGTTCGACGAGGTCGGCCTGACCTCCGCCGGCACCCTGGAACTCATCCTCGAACTCGAGGACCACCTCGACGTGCAGATCGACGTCGAGGGCATCGACCAGGACGACCTGCGCTCGGTCGGCACCCTGGCGGGCTTCGTCGCCGGACACGTCATCGCCGAGGACTGACGACCGTGCGCGTCCGCGGACCGCTCCCCGCCACCACCCTGTCGCGCGCCGCCTCCCCGCTGCGCCTGACCGCCGCCCACGCCCTCGACCTGCCCGGCCACTCCCCGCTCGCCGCCGACCCCGACCTGCGCACCTTCACCGCCGACCTGTCCCGCCCGTACGGGGTGCAGCTCGACGAGGACGCGCTGGCCGGGGCCCGCGGGCAGTCGTACGCCGCGCTGGCCGAACGCGCCATCGACGCCCTGACCGACCCGGCCCGCCCGGTCGACCTGCTGCTGCTGGTGTACGCCACGCCCGACGTCCGCCCCGGACAGGCCGTGGCCCTGCACCTCGCCGGGGTCTGCCCGGGCGAGCCGCTGTCCTTCGCGCTCTGCGACGAGGGCGCCGGCGCCGCGTTCAGCGCGCTGCGGATCGCCGACGCGTACGCCCGCACCGCCGGGGCCCGGCGCGCCCTGCTGATCGCCGTCGAACAGGCCGACCTGCACCACCGCCCGCACCGGCCCGCCCGGCTCCCCGACCGGCACTCCGCCGCCGCCCTGCTCTGGGAGGCGGACCCGGAGGCCGGGACGCCCGGCCGCGCACTGCGGGAACTGCACAGCACACCGAAACTGACGGACCGTCAAGTCGACGGTGCACTCAAAGAGTTGTGCGCCGAACTGCCCGCCGACACGGTGCTGCTGCTCGGCCCCGGCCTGGCCGCCGCCACGCCGCCGCCCGGCCCGCGGACCCGCACCGCCCGCCCCGGCAACCCGTACACCGGCGGCTGGGCCGCCCTCGGTGCGGCCCTCGCCGACCCCGGACTGGCCGGCCTCCCCCTCGCGCTCGCCGACCACGAACCGGAGACCGGCCGCCTCGACCTCGCCCACTGGGCACCCGCGGAACCCGCCCCGTGACCGACGCCCGACCGGGCCCGGAGGCGGGCCCGCCGCCGTTCCCCCGCCACCCCGCGCCCGCCCCGCCCCGCGCCCTCCCCGCTGCCGCCGCCGACCACCGGCCCCGACCCTGACCGAGGCAGAGCCATGAGCACCCGCCACCCCGACGACGCCACCCCGCTGCCCACCGCCGCGCCCGGCGTCCAACTCCAGCCCGCCGCCTACGAGAAGCTGCTCGGCGCGCTGCGCGAGTCGATCGCCCGGCTGGCCGCCGACGAGCCCTTCGAACGGCTGGTCGTCCCGCCGGTGATCTCCCGCGCCACCATCGAACGGGCCGGCTTCGCAGCCTCCTTCCCGCACCTGCTCGGCACCGTGCACAGCTACACCGGCAGCGCCTCCGAATGGCGCGCCCTCGCCCCGCTGATCGCCGAGTCCGGCCCCTGGCACGCCAGGCAGGAGATCACCGACCTGGTCCTGCTGCCCGCCGCCTGCTACCCCGTCTACGCCACCCTGACCGGGCAGGACCTCGCCGCGCCCGTCCGCTACAGCGTCGAGGCGCAGTGCTTCCGGCAGGAGGCCACCGCCGAACCCGGCCGGCTGCGCAGCTTCCGGATGGCCGAACTCGTCACCGCCGGCACCCCCGCGCACTGCCAGGAGTGGCGCGAGCACTGGCTGCAGCGGGTCGCCGACTGGCTGGAGGGCCTCGGCCTGAAGCCCTCGGTCGAACTCGCCGACGACCCGTTCTTCGGCGGCGGCCGCAAGCTCTACCAAGCCGCCCAGCGCGCCCAGGAGCTGAAGTTCGAACTGCGCGTCCCGGTGGCCGACGGCCTGCCCCAGGCCATCGCCTCCGCCAACATCCACAAGGACCACTTCGGCGAAGCCTTCGACTTCACCGCCGACGGCACCACCGGCCACACCGCCTGCACCGCCTTCGGCCTCGACCGGATCGCCCTCGCCCTGCTGCACGCCCACGGCCCCCGCCCCGTCGACTGGCCCCCGCACCTCGGCACCGCCCTGAACGGAGACTGACACCGTGTCAGCCGCACCAGCCGGGAACACCCCGGAGCACACCACCCTCACCCTGCACTACCGCTCCACCGCGCCCGAGGCCGAGGGCCCGCTCACCCTCGGCCAGGACAACATGATCCGCTGCCTGCGCCACGACGAACCCTCGCACATGAACAAGCAGGCCACCTGGAGCGTCCCGCCCGGCGCCGAACTCCCGGCCTGCCTCGACGCGTTGCGCACCCTCGCCGAGCGGCACGCCGCGCTGCGCACCGTCTTCCCCGGCCCGGCCGACCGCCACCCCGAACGCCAGCGCGTCCGCGCCGCAGGCGAGTTCACCGTCCGGGTGATCCCGCTCGCGGACGGCGAGGACCCGGCCGCCCGGGCCGAGGCGTACTGCTGGGACGGGCGGCGGCAGGCGTTCGACCTGGCCGCCGAGTTCCCGCTCCGGTTCGCCTTGCTCACCCGGGACGACGCGCCCGTGCTGCTCGCCGTGGTCATCTGCCACGCCCAACTCGACGGCGTCGCCACCGGGTTGCTCTTCCAGGAGTGGCTGACCCTGGCCGCCGGCGGCACCCTGCCCCCGCCCACCGCGCCCACCCCCGTCGAAGTCGCCGAACAGGAGCAGTCCGCCTCCGGGCAGCGCCGCACCAAGGCCGCCCTGCGGCACTGGGAGCACATCCTCGCCGACCGGCCCACCTCGGTGTTCGCCGACGACCGGATCGGCCCCAACGACACCCTGCTGCCCACCCTCGGCGTCCGCTCCACCGCCGGCGCCGCCGCCCTGGAACGCGCCGCCGCCCGCACCGGCGCCTCCAACTCGGCCGTCCTGCTGGCCTGTTACGCCGTCCTCGCCGCCCACCGGGCGGCCCGCTCCACCGTGGTGATGGCCGCCCTCTCCGCCAACCGCCACCGCCCCGGCCTCGCCGACCACATCGGCACCCTCGCCCAGGACGCCCTGCTCGCCGTCGACACCGACTGCCCCGACCTGGACACCCTGATCGCCCGCACCCAGGCCCACGCCCTCTCCGGCTACTGGCACGCCACCTTCGACGCCGAACGGATCTGGCAGCTCATCGAGGACGTCGCCGTCCGCCGCGGCGCCCGGTTCGCCCGGCACGTCGTGGTCAACGACCTCAGCGCCACCGTCCCCGCCGAGATCGCCGCCGCCCGCCCGCTCCCGCCCACCGAACCCGACCTCGCCTGGTACCCCGCCGAACCCACCCCCACCCGGCTGATGCTCAACATCTGGCGCACCGCCGGCTGCCTCGAGTTCACCCTGCACACCCACCCCGACGTCCTCGACCGCGAAGAGACCGAACTCTTCGCCCACGCCCTGCTCCGCCTGCTCGACCTCGCCGGCACCCGCAACGTCACCCTCGGCCCCGATAGCGAGATCGCCCCCCTCAGCGGCCTGCCCACCGCCCGCCGCGACAAGGCCCGCTGGCAGCAGGTCGGCACCAACTGGATCGACCTGGACGCCGTCGCCGACCTGCTCCGCACCGCCCTCCCCGCCGCCCGCGACATCGAAGTCACCTGGGAAAACGACGAGTTGATCGCCACCATCGACCCCGGCCCCACCCCCCTCACCCCCACCCGGGCCCACACCGCCGTCATGGCCGCCCTCCCCGGCCACGACACCGCCATGGCCCCCCAGCGCTACGTCCTCCCGCACGGCACCGGCACCGGCCGCGACCGGGACCTGCGGTGAACGCGCCGACCGCGGCCGCCCGAGCGGGCCGGCGGCAGTCCCGCGAACGGCCGACGCCTATGACCGTCGGTGGCCGCGGCTAGGGTGGCGATCATGAGTCTCGCAGCAGTGATGATCACGGTGGATTGCGCGGAACCGCAGGAACTGGCCCGGTGGTGGGCCACCGCACTGGGAGGCGAGATCGCCGAGGACCACGGCGACTTCGTCATCGTCAAGGCGCAGCCCGTGGCCCTGGGCTTCCAGCGCGTGGCCGAAGAACGCCAGGGCAAGAACCGCGTCCACGTCGACTTCGCCGCCCCCTCCGGCACGGGCCTGTCCGCAGAGGTGGAACGGCTGGTCGCCCTGGGCGCGAGCGTCGTCGGCCACCACAGCATCCCCGGCCTCACCTGGACGGTGCTGCAGGACCCGGCCGGCAACGAGTTCTGCGTCCACTGAGGAGCACCGCCACCCGCACCGGCGAAGTCACCCGGGGCCGGGCCGGGTTGAAGACCACCACCGACCCCGGCCCGCACCCCCACCACCGCGCCCGGGGCCGCCCGGACGGAGCAGTCGGGTTCCGGTCCGGGCGCGTCGTAGCGTCGGGGGCGGGGCGGGGGCGGTGAGGATGGGCAGCGGTCCCCCCTTCCCCTCATGCCGGAGTGCACCATGGAGCTGTTCCCGCCCCTGCCGCTGGAGTCGTGGCGGGACACCAAGGAGACACTGCACCGTTTCGCCCAGGTCGTCGGCAAGATCCGGCTGGCCGGCAGCGCCCGCCGCAACCACTGGTGGAACGTCCCCTTCCACCTGACCGGACGCGGCATCACCACCCGCCCCACCGGCCCGACCCGCGGCGGCGACGCGTTCACCGTCGACTTCGACTTCACCGACCACCGCCTGTACGTGCGCACCCTCGACGGCGCCGAGGACTCCTTCCCGCTCACCGGCCGCTCCGTCGCCGACTTCTACCGCGACACCCTGCGCGCCCTGGTCCACCTCGACATCGACGTGCTCCCCGACCACCCCTACCCCTACGACCTGCCCGACGCGCACCGCCCGTTCGCCGACGACCACGAGCACCGCAGCTACGACCCGGCCGCCGTCACCACCTACTGGCACGTCCTCAGCCAGGTCGCCCTGCTGCTCGAGGAGTACGCCGCCGGGTACGCCGGCAAGACCAGCCCCGTCCACCACTTCTGGCACACCTTCGACCTCGCCGTCACCCGCTTCTCCGACCGCGAGGTCCCCCAGCCCGCCGCCGACCCGGTCACCCGCGAGGCGTACTCCCGCGAGGTCATCAGCGCCGGCTTCTGGTTCGGCGACGACAACGTCCCCGCCCCCGCCTTCTACTCCTACACCGCCCCCGAACCGGCCGGCCTCGACACCCGCCCGCTGCACCCCGCCGCCGCCCGCTGGACCCCGAACCGGGGCAGCCACCTCGCCCTGCTGACGTACGACGAGGTGCGCGCCGCCACCGACCCGTGGGCCACCGCCCTGGAGTTCCTCGAGTCCGCCTACCGGGCCGGTGCCGACCTGGCCGGCTGGGGACGGGACCGCGAGTGCCCCGGCGGCATCACCGACACCGAACTGCGCAGGCTCCCGGAGACGGGCACGGAGACGGACACGGGCGCGGAGACGGCTGCGGACCGGGAGCGCTGACGGCAGGGCCGATCAGTAGAAGTGCCGCAGCCGGGGCCACAGCCGGGACCACGGGGCGGCCGTCCCGGTGCAGAGCAGCACCGGCGCGTGCTGCTCCTCGTTGGCCACGCCCCGGCCGTTGTCCACCTCGGCGACCTGCCGGCAGCCGGTGAAGGCCCGTTCGACCTGCGGGTACGGCGCCGGGTGGACCAGCAGGACCGGGCCGGTCGCGGAGTCCGGCGGCGGGCCCCAGTCGTAGAAGGACATGTGGCCCGAGTACGCGGCGGGCAGGCCGTAGCGGTCGCCGTAGTGCACCAGCGCCCCCGCCTCGCCGTAGTCGGCGGCGAACACCACCGCCCGCCCGCGCTGCTCCGGCGGGACCTGCGCCCACCCCGCGCCGACCGCCGCCACCAGTTCGGGCCAGCCCACCTGTTCGGCCGACTCCGGGTAGATCCAGGAGACGGCCGCCAGCCGGCCGGCGGGCAGCACCGGCAGCGTGATCAGCGAGTTGACCAGCGCCGCGACCAGCAGCAGCCCCACCAGCCGGACCCGTTCGCGCCGCGTCCCGCCGCCCCGGCCGCCGCCGTCCCCCCGCGGGCGTTCCCACCGCCGCTCCGCGACGGGCTCGCACCCGGCCGCCAGCACCAGCAGCAGCGGCGGCAGCGCGTAGTACGGCTTCCCGCCGAGCAGCAGCACCAGCCCGCACAGCACCAGGTACGCGTACCCCAACGGCCGGGCCCAGCGCACCCGTTCGTCGTCGCGCAGGCGGCGGAACCCGGCCAGCCAGATCGGGACCAGCACGGGGGAGAGGTAGACCAGCTGCATCGGGACGAAGGTCAGCCGGTTGGTCAGGCCGTCCTGGTTGCTGATGCCCGAGGCGACGGTGAGCTGCGGCCAGCCGTGCACCGCCTCCCAGTACAGGTTCGGCGCCGCCACCAGCAGCGCCGACAGCGCCCCGGCCGGCAGCCACCAGCCGCGCAGCACCGCCCGCGGCCCGGGCCCGTCGTCGCCCGGACCCGGCCCGGCGAGGGCGATCGCGGGCAGCAGCGCGACGGCCAGCAGCAGCACCAGGTCCTTGTTCAGCAGCGCGACCCCGGTCACCGCGCCGATCACCGGCCACCAGCGCCGGTCGCCGGTGCGCAGCAGGCGCAGCACCAGCACGCCGAGCACCGTCCAGACGAACAGGTCGAAGCTCGCCGTGCTCAGCATGTGCCCGAGCGCCAGCACCATCGCCGACACCGCCGCCCCGGCCGCCGCCAGCACCTGCCCGGCCCGCCGCGCCCCCAACTCCCGTGCGGCGAAGGCGACCAGCGCCACCGTCGCTCCGCACAGCAGCACCGCGGCCGCCCGCAGCCCGGCCGGACCGGTGCCGAACACCGCCGTGGACAGCCGCGCCAACAGCGGGGTCAGCGGCGGCTGGTCGACGTACCCCCACGCCAAGTGCCGCCCCGCCGCCAGGAAGTACAGCTCGTCCCGGTGGAACCCGTACCGCCCCGCCAGGGCGGCCTGTACCGCCACCACCGCGGCCGCGATCCCCAGCACCGGCCCGACCGCGAAGCGCGGCAGGCCGGCCGCCGGGCCCCCGGCCCGCACGGCGCCGCCACCGGCGGGCGCGTTCCCCCGAATGCCCATGGCGCGAGTGTGGCAGAGCCCGCCCGCCCCGCCCATCGGGGAGAACCCTGATGCCGCGTCAGGGTCGGTGCGGGGGAAGGGGCGGGACGGTCAGGTCCAGGCGGGGAGGCTGCCCTCCTGGTAGCGGGCGCCGGAGCCGCCGGTGGGGAGGACGGCGTCGATCGCGGCGAGGTCGTCGGCGTCGAGGGTGAGCCAGGCGGCGCGGGCGTTCTCGGACATCCGGGTGGCGCTGCGGGTGCCGGGGATCGGGACGATGTGCTCGCCGCGGGCGAGCAGCCAGGCCAGGGCGAGCTGGGGGAGGGTGGCGCCCTTCTCGGTGGCGAGTTCGCGCAGGCGGGCCACCGCGGCCAGGTTCTGCTCGTAGGCGCCGGGCTGCCAGCGCGGGTCGTGGTTGCGCATGTCGCTCGGGTCGTACTGGCCGGCCGGCCTGGTGGCGCCGGTGAGGAAGCCGCGGCCGAGCGGCGAGTACGCGACGAAGCCGATGCCCAGCTCGTCCAGGGTCGGGAAGAGCTGCTCGACGTCCCGTTCGAACAGCGAGTACTCGGTCTGCAGGACCGACACCGGCTGGACGGCGTGCGCGCGCCGGATCGTCTCCGGGCCCGCCTCGCTCAGCCCGAAGTGGCCGACCTTGCCCGCCTCGATCAACTCCTTGACGGTGCCGGCCACCTCCTCGATCGGGACGGCCGGGTCCACCCGGTGCTGGTAGAACACGTCCAGCCGGTCGGTGCCCAGGGCGCGCAGGCTGTTCTCGGCGACCTTGCGGATGTTCTCCGGGCGGCTGTCGAAGCCGAAGCCCCGCCCGGTGCGGGCGAAGCCGAACTTGGTGGCCAGCACCACCTCGTCGCGGAAGCCCCGCACCGCCCGGCCCACCAGCTCCTCGTTCGAGCCGGTGCCCCAGTTGTACAGCTCCGCGGTGTCGAAGAAGGTCACGCCCAGCTCGTACGCCCGCCGCAGCGCCGCGACACCGGCCTGCTCGTCGCCCGGCCCGTACGCCATGGTCAGGCCCATCGCGCCGTAGCCGATCGCGGAGACGGTCAGGCCCCGGCTGCCGAGTGTCCGTTGCTGCATGAGAAGCCTCCAGTGCGCAGGATCCAGAACCGAACGGTTCGGTTCGGCCCGGTTCGCAGCCTACGCCCGGCCGGGGCTCCCGCCAAACCGGACGGTTCGGGCCCGGCCGGTGGCGGGTCCCTACCGGTGGACGTCCTGGCGCCGGAACAGCAACGAGACCGCGCCCAGCCCGAAACCGGCCGCGATCGACACCAGCCCCAGCACCAGCGTCACCCCGACCGGCCGCCGCCCCGCAGCGTCCACGTCCCCGGCCCCCGCGCCCTCGCCCGGGCCCACCGGCGCGGAGAGCGCGGCCGGTGAACCGGCCGGAACGGGCGCGTCCGAGCCGGCGGCGGGCGACGGCGTCCCCCCGTCGGCACCGGCCGACGACCCCGCCGGGGACGGCAGCGCCGCCACCACCGGATCGGGCGACACCGGGGCGGACGCCGAAACGCTCGGGGCTGCGGACACGGCCGCGGACGGCGAGGGCGAGGGCGAGGGCGACGGGGAAGGGGAAGACGAAGGGGAAGGCGGCGGACCCGCGTAGCGGAACACCGCCTGCGGCTGGCTGCGCCCCTCCAGCAGGCCCGCGTCGCGGCCCGCGGCGTCGACCAGCCGGTAGCCGGCCACTCCGTTCGTCCCCACCGCGTACCGGCCGCCGGGCAGTTCGGAGTCCAGCCCGATCCGGGCCTGGAAGGTCAGCGTCCCGCGCGGCTCGACGGTGAACGGCCGGGCCAGTGCCAGGCCCCACCCCGTCCCGCTGTGCGTGTCGGAGGGCCGCCAGTCACCGGTGGCCGGGTCCTGCCACTCGACCGAGACGCCGTCCTGCGGCCCGGACGGGTCGTCCAGGTCGGACACCCGCAGGAACAGCGAGTCCACCAGCAGCCGGTAGTGCGACGTCGAGGCGACCGTGACGACCGCCGTGAACCCGCCCCCGCCCGCCACCCGCGACGGCACCCCGGAGATCCCGGTCACCAGGTACCCGTTCCCGGGCCCGGCCCCCTGGCCGCCACCCGGGTCGGCCGAGGCCGCCCCGACGGCGGACAGCGCCGGGAACAACACCGCGACGGCCAACAGCACCACCGCACGGACGACGCGCCGCGCCATGAGAACCCCCGAGTCGAAAGGCCCGGCCCGCCATCCCGGTCCCGCCGGTCCCGCACCCACCCGCAGCGTATCCACCCCGGCGGCAACGAGGCCACCAAACCGGGGTCAACTGCCGGAGAACAACCCCCGCCTCCCGCAAGCCCGTTCGCACCGCGACCCCGGTCGGCCCCCGCCCCCGCCGCGGCGGGCCCGTAGCCTGGGCCCCGTGCACCGGCCCAGTAGACCTGATCGGCGGCCGCCCCGGCGGGGGTGGACCGGGGACGGGGGTGTGCCGCGGGGCGGGTTCGTGGTGGCGGGGGCCGAGGTGGTGCTGGTCGGGCACTTCTCCGCCAAGCAGCGGGACTTCGAGGCGCTGATGGACGCCGCGGCCGCCGCGCTGACCGCCCGGGGCGCCCGCGTGGTGGCCCGGGTGGTGCAGCGGCGGGGCGTCTCGGCGGGCGGCGCGCGGAAGATGGGGCTGCCGCACTCGGAGCGGACCCTGCTGAGCGGCGGCAAGGCCCGCGAGGTGGCCCGGCTCTGCGAACGGACGGCCGCCGCGGCTGCCGTCTTCGTCCCCGACCTCACCGCCCGCCAGCGCCACGCCCTGACCGCCCTGCTGGGCCGCCCCGCCCTGGGCCTGCCCGAGGCGCTTAGGGTGGGGCCCGTGGCCGACACCCCGATGACGCAGCAGCCCCTGCCCGACGAGCCCGACGAGCCGGAGGGATGGGGCGCACCGGGCGCACCCGACGGGCTGGACCGGCTGGTGACCGAGGCGCGGCGGGACGGGGGCGCCGGGATCGACCTGCTGCCGACGGCGGAACTGGCCCGGCTGATGAACGCCGAGGACCGGACGGTGCCGGAGGCGGTCGCGGAGGAACTGCCCGCGATCACGGCGGCCGTGGACGCGATCGCCGAACGGATGCGGCGCGGCGGGCGGTTGGTGTACGCCGGGGCGGGGACGGCCGGGCGGCTGGGCGTGCTGGACGCGGGGGAGTGCCCGCCGACGTTCGACACCGCGCCCGGGCAGGTGGTCGGGCTGATCGCGGGCGGCCCCGGCGCGGTCACCGCCGCCGTCGAGGGCGCCGAGGACGACCGGGCCGCCGCCGTCGCCGACCTGGACGCGCTGGGCCTGGGCGCCGCCGACACCGTGGTCGGCGTCTCCGCCTCCGGCCGCACCCCGTACGCGCTGGCCGCCGTCGAGCACGCCCGGGCGCTCGGGGCGCTCACCGTCGCGCTGGCCGGCAACCGGGGCTCCGCGCTGGGGGCCGCCGCCGAGCACCGGATCGAGGTGGTCACCGGGCCCGAACTGCTGGCCGGCTCCACCCGGTTGAAGGCCGGGACGGCGCAGAAGCTGGTGCTCAACATGATCTCGACGATCACCATGATCCGGCTCGGCAAGACCTACGGGGACCTGATGGTCGACCTCCGGGCGAGCAACGACAAGCTGCGGGCCCGGGCCCGCCGGATCGTCGCCCTCGCCACCGGGGCCGAACCCGCCGCCGTGGACGCCGCGCTGACCGCCACCGGCGGACGGGTCAAGGACGCGATCCTGCTGCTGCTCGCGGACGTGGACGCACCCCGCGCGGCCGACCTGCTGGCCCGCCACGGCGGACGGCTGCGCGACGCCATCGCCAACTCCCGTACTGAAGAAGAAAGCTGACGATACGTCAGAACTCCTGCTCGGCCCAGATGGTCTTGCCGCGCGGGGTGTGCCGGGTGCCCCAGTTGCGGCAGAGCTGGGCCACCAGCAGCAGGCCGCGGCCGCCCTCGTCGTCGTTGTGGGCCCGGCGC
This sequence comes from Kitasatospora cineracea, assembly GCF_003751605.1. Lineage (NCBI taxonomy): Bacteria > Bacillati > Actinomycetota > Actinomycetes > Kitasatosporales > Streptomycetaceae > Kitasatospora > Kitasatospora cineracea. Next base: position 203,924 of record NZ_RJVJ01000002.1, on the reverse strand, counting down.
AGGTGCGGGGCGGTGCTGCTGCCGTCGGAGACCTCGCAGATCAGCAGCGAACCGTCCCGGATCAGCCGCAGCCCGATCGGCGGCAGGCCGTAGCGGACGGCGTTGGTGATCAGCTCGCTGACCACCAACTCGGTGACGAAGGACGCCTCTTCGAGCCCCCACTCGGTGAGCTTCGCGGCCGCCAGCTTGCGGGCCCGGGCCACCTCGGACGGGTCGTGGCGCAACGCCCAGTCGGCGACGTCCTGGGTGTGCAGGGACCGGGTGCGGGCCAGCAGCAGGGCCACGTCGTCGGACGGGGCGTCCGGGCCGAGGGTCGCCGACAGCACCTGGTCGCACAGGTCCTCCAGGGAGTCGGCGGGCGCGGTGAGCGCCGAGCCGAGCCGGTCCAGGCCGAGCCCGGGGTCGCCGCGCAGTTCGGAGGCGCGCAGCAGCCCGTCGGTGTACAGGGCCAGCACGCTCCCCTCCGGGACCTCCAACTCGACGGCCTCGAACGGGAGTCCGCCGAGTCCGAGTGGCGGCCCGGCCGGGAGCTCGGGGAACAGCACGGTGCCGTCCGGACCGACCAGGGCCGGGCCGGGGTGCCCGGCCCGGGCCAGCGAACAGGTCCGGGTGACCGGGTCGTACACCGCGTACAGGCAGGTCGCGCCGACGCTGCTGCCCGCCCAGGCGGTGCCGCCCTCGGGGAGCTCGTCCAGGTCGACCCGGAGCACCAAGTCGTCCAGGTGGGTGAGGAGTTCGTCCGGCGGCATGTCGATGTCGGCGAGGGTGCGCACCGCCGTCCGCAGCCGCCCCATCGCCGCCGACGCGGGCACGCCGTGGCCGACCACGTCGCCCACCACCAGGGCCACCCGGGCGCCGGACAGCGGGATCACGTCGAACCAGTCGCCGCCGACGCCCTCCCGGCCGCCCGCGGGCAGGTACCGGAAGGCGACCTCGACCGCGGCCTGCCGGGGCGTCCGGCTGGGCAGCAGCGAACGCTGCAACGCCAGTGCGGTGTCCCGCTGCTGGGTGTACTGGCGGGCGTTGTCGATGGACAGCGCGGCGCGCGCCGTCAACTCGGCGGCCAGCAGCAGGTCGTCCTCGTCGAACGGCTCCGGCGAACGGTGCCGCAGGAAGATCGCCACGCCCAGCGTCACCCCGCGCGCGGTCAACGGCACCAGCAGCGCCGAGTGGATGCCGAACTCCTCGGCCCGGCGCTCCCGTTCGGGCTCCTGGGTGATCCACGACCGGATCTCCGGATCCCGGTAGTCCGAACGCAGCGGGCGGCCCGCGGCGAGCACCCGGGCCATCGGCGAATCCGGGACGATCACGTCCCCGCGCCCCGCCACGACCGCGGACTCCGGACAGCCCGGCAGCACCGACCGCTGGGCGACCCGGTAGAACACCAGCCCCGCGCTCGACGGCGGACCGCCCCCGAACACCGAATCCAGCAGGTCGACCCCGACGAAATCGGCGAAACCGCCGACCGCCACCTCCGCCAACTCCTGCGCGGTGCGCTCCACTTCCAGCGTCGAGCCGATCCGCAGCGCGGCCTCGCCGAGCAGCGCCAGCCGCCGCCTGGCCCGCTCCTCCACGGAGCCTGCCGCCAACGCGGGCCCCACCGGCCCGGGCCCGGCCGACCCGGCCGCCGCCGGACGCAGCGGCTGGGCGGACACCACCCAGGCCGGCTCGCCGCGCGCCGTCCGCACCGGCACCGCGCCCAACTCGACCGCCACCGGCTCCTCCTCGGACCGGCACAGCCGCAGCATCCCGGTGAACGGCTCGTGCCGAACCACCGCCCGCAGCAAGGCCACCGGCGCCTCGCCCGCCAACAGCTCGACCGCCGGCCGCCCCAGCACCCGGCCCGCCCCGAACCCCGTCAACCGCTCGGCCGCCACCGACCAGCCGGTCACCACCCCGCCGCCGTCGACCGTCGCGGTCGCCGCCCGGCCCGTCACCCGAGTCGCCATGTCCGTCCATCCCCTCTCGGAGCAGCAACCACCAGGCCGTCCTTCCCAGCATCGCCGCCCGACCCGACCGCCTCAAACCGCCACGCCGGAAAACCCCGCAGCTCCCGACCCCCGCCCCCGGAGCCCGTTCCCGCCGCGCGCGAGAGGCCGGCGCGGTCGGTACAGCCGCTGCAGCCGTTGCAGCCGCCCGGAAAACAGTTGGGCCGACCGGTCCCTGCGGTGGAAGGATGCCTGTCCGGGGCAGGGGAGGTGAGGCGGACATGGGACTGGACTACGGCTACGAGGTCATCGTGCCCCCGCAGAACGTCGCCCTGGCACTGGCCCGGCTGGTCGAACTCGCACCCGGGGGCCGCCACGTGCCGCCGCTTCCGATCACGCTGCCGGGCGGCGAGCGGCTGACCGTACCGTTCACCTCGCACTTCCGGAGCGAACCGGTCGACTGTTCCGCAGGTGGCACGCTCGACCTGGACACCTCGCTGATGATCGGCATCGACGACGCGGTGCGCGAGTTCCACCTCCGCGACGACCGCGGGATCGACGAGCGGGGAAGGACGCCGGTCGGGTACGTCTACCTGACCGTACGGTTCTCGCCCCGGTGGTACCCGGGCTTCACGGCACTGGAGTTCACAGCAGCCACCTCGGACATGAGCCGGATGTTCGAGCGATCCGCCAGCGTCAGGAAGGTGTTCACCGACCTCACCGCCGCCGCCGGCGGAGTGTGCTGCCTGCTCGACACCGAGACCGGCAGCTACGACATCTGCTGGCTCAACGGCGAGACGGTCAGCGGCGAAACCGTTCCGGGCAGCCGCTTCCCGGACTTCCGGGCCCTCGTCGCCGCCTGGTGCGAGCCGGCGGACCGGAACGGCAGCACCTGAGTCGCCGGGTCCGGCCGTCCGTCCGGAAAGCGGACGCCGGGCCCTTGATCACCGTCGCCCCGGTGCCCAGAATGGGGCCGGAGGTCCGGTGGGTCGTGGACCTCGTGGACCCCCGTCGCGGAGCAACGGACCTCGGAGGACCCCGTGAACCGACCGGCCGCCCCGGAGCAGGACTACGGTCGGGCCTGCCCGACCGGCACCGGCTTCGGGCTGCACCACGTGCAGCTCTCGATCCCGCCCGGCAGCGAGGAGGCGTGCCGCGCCTTCTACGTCGGGGTCCTCGGCATGACCGAACTGGTCAAGCCCCCGGTGCTGGCCGCGCGCGGCGGCCTGTGGGTGCGCGCCGACGACCTGGAGATCCACCTGGGCGTGGAAGAGGACTTCCGGGCGGCCCGCAGGGCCCACCCGGGCATCCGGGTGGCGGACCTCGACGGCCTCGCCGCCCGGCTCACCGCCGCCGGTGTCGAAGTGACCTGGGACGGCGCCTTCCCCGGCCACCGCCGGTTCTACGCCTGCGACAACTCCGGCAACCGGCTGGAGTTCCTGCAACCCGACGGCCCCGCACCGCGCTGGTGAACCCGCCGCCCGGCGCCCGGCGGCCGGGGCGTCAGCCGCCGGTGACCGACCGGTGCAGGCCGGCGAAGGCGGCCTCGAGTTCCGCCGCGTCCACCGGGCCGGACTCCATCCGCAGCGGGCAGGTCTCGTCGTCGCCGTTCGGGGTGAGGACGGCGAGCAGGAGCAGCCGGGACGGCCCGTGGCGTTCGATCGTGAGGTGGAGCGGGTTGTTGCGGCCCCCGGTCAGCCGGCCGTCGAACACCCGGTCGTGCGGCGCCCGCAGGCCGGCCAGGACCCGCGCGGTGAAGTCCCGGACCTCCGGGTCGCCCAGGGCGGTGGTGAAGTCGGCGCGCAGCGCGGACGCGCAGTCGGCGGTCACCCGCCACTCGCCGTCGCCGAGGTAGGTGAGCTCCACCCGGGCGTCCTCGGTGCCGATCCGGATGGCACGGTTCCGCATGCCGTTCCCCTCTGACTCCGGACGCTCCGGCGCCCTGCCGGGTCCGTGGGGCCACACCCTAGTGGGCCGGTCCGTCCGGCCGGTCCGCCCGGCCGGTCCGATTGGCAGGTCCGTCCGGCCGGTCCGATTGGCAGGTCCGTCCGGCCGGTCCGACCGGCCGGGGCCGGACGTGGCGGCTGGTTGCCGATCACCGGGAGCCGTACGGTACGGGCGGGGAGCCATTCGTTACCCGGGTGGAAACTTCTCCCCCGGCAGGGGTACCGGACGCCCGTGGCCTGGGGAAACATGGGGGCCGTCGGTACCGAGAGACAGAGGAGTCAGGCCATGGGCCCTGCCGAGAACGTCCAGCACCACGAGCGGCAGGACGGCGCGCTGCCCGGCGCGGCCGAGTCGGCGGCGAACTTCCGGGCCGCGCGCGAGGTGCTGTGGCGGTACGCGGAGGACTACGAGGCGGCGTACCGGGAGTTCGCCTGGCCGGAGCTCGGGGAGTTCAACTGGGCGCTGGACCACTTCGACCCGATGGCGCGCGGCAACGACCGGCCCGCGCTGTGGGTGGTCGAGCCGGACGGCACCGAGCGGGTGCACAGCTTCGACGAGCTGGCCCGGCGCTCCGACCGGGTCGCCAACCACCTGCGCGGGCTCGGCCTGGGCCGCGGCGACCGGGTGCTGGTGATGCTCGGCAACGTCAGCGAGCTGTGGGAGGTGATGCTCGGCGCGATCAAGCTGGGCGTGGTGCTGATCCCGGCGACCCTGCTGCTGTCCGCCGAGGACCTCGCCGACCGGCTGGAGCGCGGCGAGGTGCGCGCCGTGATCGCCGCCGCCGAGGTCGCCGACCGGTTCGCCGGACTGCCCGGCGCGCCGCTGCGGATCGCCGTCGGCGGCCCCGCCCCCGAGGGCTGGCAGGACTACGCGCAGGTCGACACCGCCGCCGAGGAGTTCACCCCCGAGGGCGTCACGCTCGCCGCCGACCCGCTGCTGCTGTACTTCACCTCCGGCACCACCTCCAAGCCCAAGCTGGTCGAGCACACCCACGCCTCGTACCCGGTCGGCCACCTGTCCACCATGTACTGGATCGGCCTGCGCCCCGGCGACGTGCACCTCAACATCTCCTCGCCCGGCTGGGCCAAGCACGCCTGGAGCAACCTGTTCGCGCCGTGGAACGCCGGGGCGACCGTCCTGGTCTTCAACTACGGCCGCTTCGACGCCCAGCAGCTGCTCGACGTGATCGCCCGCTGCAAGGTCACCACGCTGTGCGCGCCGCCCACCGTGTGGCGGATGCTGATCCAGGCCGACCTGGCCGCGCACCGCACCGAGCTGCGCGAACTCGTCGGCGCCGGCGAACCGTTGAACCCCGAGGTGATCGAACAGGTCCGCGCCGCCTGGGGGTTGACCATCCGCGACGGCTTCGGCCAGACCGAGACCACCTGCCAGATCGGCAACAGCCCCGGCCGGCCCGTCAAGCCCGGCTCGATGGGACGCCCGCTGCCCGGCTACCACGTCGCCCTGCTCGACGCGGACGGCAAGCCCGCCGACGAGGGCGAGCTCAGCCTCGAACTGGCCCGCCGCCCGCTCGGCCTGATGCGCGGCTACCGGGGCGACGCCGAACGCACCGCCGACGCCATGCGCGACGGCTACTACCACACCGGCGACGTCGCCGCCCGGGACGCCGACGGCTACATCACCTACGTCGGCCGCGCCGACGACGTCTTCAAGGCCAGCGACTACCGGATCTCCCCGTTCGAGCTGGAGAGCGTCCTGATCGAGCACCCCGCCGTCGCCGAGGCCGCCGTCGTCCCCTCGCCCGACCCGCTGCGGCTGGCCGTCCCCAAGGCGTACGTGCTGCTGGTCGAGGGGCGCGAGCCGAGCCCCGAACTGGCCCGGGACATCCTGAAGTTCACCCGGGAGAAGCTCAGCGCCTACAAGCGGATCCGCCGCCTGGAGTTCGGCGACCTGCCGAAGACAATCTCCGGCAAGATCCGCCGGGTCGAACTGCGCACCCACGAGGCGCAGCGCGGCGAGGACCGCAACCCGGACGAGTACTGGGACACCGACTTCCCGGAGCTGCGCCAGGGCTGAGGACGGGTACGGGGGCGGGTAAGGCCGAGGACGAGGACGGGTACGGGGGCGGGTAAAGCCGGGGGCGGGGGCGGGGGCGGTGAAAGGGGGGTCGTGGCGGAGGGGCGGGCGGAAAAGGGTTTCCGCCCGCCTCCGGGGCGCCGTTAGGATCACCGGCACCTCCCGGGCGTGAGCGCAGAGGCAGACGCGCCGCTATCGCATGGCGGATCACGCCGGTTCGAATCCGGCCCCCGGGAGGCCCGCACGACGGGCCCCGTAGCGCAGAGGCCGACGCGCCGCACTGCCAATGCGGAGCACGCCGGTTCGAATCCGGCCGGGCCCACGTCGCCGCCCCCGTACCGCCACCCCGGAGGACCGCCCGATGAGCACGCCCCCGCCGAGCCCCCCGGAGGAGCCGGACGAGGCCGAACTCGCCGCCTTCGAGCGGACGTTGGGACGGCTGTGGCTGCTGCCCGCCGACCACCCGGTACGGCTGCGGGCCGAGCGCGGCGCCGAGTCCTTCGTCCGCGACGGCCGGCACACCCGCCGCCGCGCCCGCCGCACCGAGACCGCCCGGGCCGACGCCGCGCTGGTCGGCGCCACCGCCACCGGCGGCACCGCCCGCCGCGAGGACGCCCCGCTGCCCGCCGCCGGGCCCGCCCCGGTCGGCGAACTCGCCCGCCCCCAGCGCTGCTACGTCTGCAAGCAGCCCTACCGGCAGGTCGACGGCTTCTACCACCGGCTGTGCCCCGACTGCGCGCAGGACAACACCGCCCGCCGCGCGCTCGGCACCGACCTGGCCGGGCGGCGGGTGCTGCTCACCGGCGGCCGGGTCAAGATCGGCTTCCAGCTGGCCCTGATGATGCTCCGCGACGGCGCCGAACTCGTCGTCACCAGCCGCTTCCCGCACGACACGCTGCGCCGCTTCCGGGCCGCCGAGGGCAGCGCGGGCTGGCTGCACCGGCTGCGGATCGTCGGCATCGACCTGCGCGACCCGCGCCAGGTGCTCGGCCTGTGCGAGCAACTGCGCACCGAGGGGCGGCCGTTGGACATCCTGGTGAACAACGCCGCGCAGACCCTGCGCCGCCCGCCCGAGTCGTACGCGCTGCTGGCCGCGGGGGAGCGGGCCGCACTGCCCGAGTCCGGCACCGAGCCCGGCACCGAGCCCGGAGCCGAGTTCGGCACCGGGCCCGCGCAGGTCGCCCACGCGCCCGGGTTCCGCCCGGCGCCCGCGCTCACCGCCGCCTGGCCCGCCGCCGAACTCGCCACCGCCCCGGGCACGTTGCTGCCCGCCGGGGTCGACACCGCGGCCGTCGACGAAGCCGGGCTGCTGCCCGACACCGCGCCGCGCAACTCCTGGTCGGCGACGCTCGGCAGCCTCGACCCGGCCGAGGTGCTGGAGACCCAGCTGGTCAACGCGCTCGCCCCGGCCCTGCTCTGCGACCGGCTGCTGCCCCTGCTGGAGGCGTCCCCGCACCCGCGCCGCTACATCGTCAACGTGACGGCCGTGGAAGGCCGTTTCGCGGTCCGCAACAAGATGCCCGGCCACCCGCACACCAACATGGCCAAGGCCGCGCTCAACATGCTCACCCGCACCAGCGCCGACGAACTCGCCACCCGCGGCGTCTACATGTGCGCGGTCGACACCGGCTGGATCACCGACGAGAACCCGGCACCCAAGAAGTCCCGGCTGGCCGGCCGCGGCTTCCGCACCCCGCTGGACATCGTGGACGGCGCCGCCCGGGTCTACGACCCGATCGTCCGCGGCGAGGCCGGGGAGCCGTCCGTGGGCGTCTTCCTGAAGGACTATCGGGTGGCGGAGTGGTGAGCTCAGCCCCTAGCATCACCGCGACGGACCCGTAGCGCAGAGGCAGGCGCACCGGTCTCCAGAACCGGAGGACGTCGGTTCGAATCCGACCGGGTCCGTCACCCCGGGGTGGGGCCGTAGCACAGCGGCAGATGCACCGGCCGGCCTAGGGCCCGTCTTCAAACCCCCGCCTGCCCCACGACGCCTGGCACGCCCTCTCGCCGCACCGGGCGAAAGGCCAAGTACTCCAGTACGAGGCCTTCCACCCGGCACGCCGAGAGCACGCACCAGACGCCGCAGGGTTGCGACGGGGGTTTGAAGACGGGCCCTAGCCGGAGGGCGCCGGTTCGAATCCGGTCGGTCCCGCCCCCGGGGAGGAGCCCCGGCCAGGGCCCTTCGGGCAGCACCACCGGCAGGGCCGGCACGAGAGCCGCAAGGAGCGGGAACGGTCCAGGAGTTCGCCGCAGTCCCGTCGGTCGTGCCCCGCCCGGCCGCTGAACTCGCCCCGCTGCTGGCCTGGTTGCGCACCGGCACCGGCACCGACCGGCGGATCGACTTCCCGGCCGGCACCGCCCTGCCGAACGGCCGGCTCGACCTGTGCAAGCAGCAACTCGGCCCGCAGGGAGCCCGGTTGGTCGCCGACGCCCTCGTCCCGGACGCGGCGGCGGTGCGCAGCGTGCACCGCACCGCCGCCGCGGAGGGGTGAGTCAGCGGGCGGCCATCCGCAGCGCGCCGTCCATCCGGATGGTCTCGCCGTTCAGGTAGTCGTGGTCGGCGATCATGGCGACCAGCTTGGCGTACTCCTCGGGGCGGGCCAGCCGCTGCGGGAAGGTGACGGTCGCGGCCAGGCCGGAGCGGACCTCCTCGGAGAAGCCCGCCATCATCGGGGTGTCGACGATGCCGGGGGCGATGGTGACCACCCGGATGCCGTACTGGGCCAGGTCGCGGGCCGCGGTGATGGTCATCCCGGCCACGCCCGCCTTGGACGCGGCGTAGGCGATCTGCCCGACCTGGCCCTCGAAGGCGGCGATCGAGGCGGTGTTGACGACCAGCCCGCGCTGACCGGCCCCGTCCGGCTCCTGCCCGGACATCGCCTCCGCGGCCAGCCGCATCACGTTGAAGGTGCCGACCAGGTTGACGTTCAGCACGCCGCGGAACAGGTCCAGGTCGTGCGGGCCGCGCCGGCCGACCACCCGCGCGGACGGGGCGATGCCCGCGCAGCTGACCGCCAGCCGCAGCGGGCGGCCGTCGGCGGCGATCCGCTCCAGCGCCTCGCGGACCGGCTGCTCCTCGGTGACGTCCGCCCCGAGCAGGGTGACGCCGGCGGGCTGCGCGGGGGCGGACTCGACGGCCTTGGGCAGGTCGAGGCCGTAGACGGTGGCGCCGAGCGAGGCCAGGTGGGCGGCGGTGGCCGCGCCCAGGCCGGAGGCGGCGCCGGTGACCAGGGCGGCGGCGTTGGACAGCTGCATGGTGGAACGTCCTTTCCGAGAAGGCGGGTCGGTGTCAGCGGGTGGCGAACTGGCGGCTGATCACCAGGCGCTGGATCTGGTTGGTGCCCTCGAAGATCTGCATGATCTTCGCCTCGCGCATGTACCGCTCGACCGGGAAGTCCCGGGTGTAGCCGTAGCCGCCGAGCACCTGCACCGCGTCCGTGGTGACCTTCATCGCGGCGTCGGTGGCGATCAGCTTGGCGACGCTGGCCTGCCGGCTGAACGGGCGGCCCAGGTCGCGGCGGCGGGCCGCGTCCAGGTAGGTGGCGCGGGCCGAGTCGACGGCGGCGGCCATGTCGGCGAGCAGGAAGCCCAGGCCCTGGTGGTCGACGATCCGGCGGCCGAAGGTGGTGCGCTCGTTGGCGTACGCGACGGCGTGGTCCAGCGCGGCCTGGGCCAGGCCGGTGGCGCAGGCCGCGATGCCGAGCCGGCCCGAGTCGAGGGCGGAGAACGCGATCGGCAGGCCCTGGCCCTCGGCGCCGATCAGCCGTTCGCGCTCCAGCACCGCACCGTCCCAGTACGCGGCGGTGGTGGGCACCGCGTTCAGGCCCATCTTCTCCTCCGGCGGGCCGAAGGCCAGGCCCTCCGCCTGCCCGGGCGCCAGGAAGCACGACACCCCGTGCGGGCCGGGCGCGGTGCGGGCGAACAGCGCGTAGAAGTCGGCCTTGCCGCCGTGGGTGATCCACGCCTTGGTGCCGGTGATCCGGTACCCCTTCTCCACCGGCTCGGCCCTGCAGCTCAGCGCCGCCGCGTCCGAGCCCGCGTGCGGCTCCGAGAGGCTGTAGCCGCCCACCATCTCGCCCGCCAGCATCCGGGGCAGCCAGCGCTCCTGCTGCTCGGGCGTGCCGTACGCGGTCAGCGGGTGGCAGGCCAGGGTGTGCACGCTGGTGGCCACCGCGACGGCCGCCCAGCGGGACGCCAGTTCCTCCAGCACCTGCAGGTACACCTCGTACGGCTGGCCGCCGCCGCCGAACTCCTCCGGGTAGGGCAGGCCCAGCAGCCCGGCCTGCCCGAGCAGCGCGAACAGCCCTTCCGGGTAGCGCTCCTCCTTCTCGTGGGAGGCGACCTTGGTCGCGAGTTCCCTGTCGGCGAGATCGCGGGTCAACGCGATCAGGTCCGCGGCTTCCTCGGTGGGCAGCAAGCGATCCACGGCCATGTTCCGGCTCCAAGCGGTACGCAAAGCGGTACGTCAGTACCGGTTAGCGTAGCGCAGCAGGACCCGGCCCGGGCAGACCCCGGACGGCGGGTGCCCGGACGGCGGACGCCCGGACGGAGGGGCGGGCCGCCGCTCGGGATCCACCAGGGCCGGGCGGAACCGGCCGGGCGGGCGGGGGCGACTGTCATACTGGCCGGGTGATCGACAGCGCAGCCGCAGACCGGCCCACCGGACGGGGCGCCGCCCGCCGCAGTGAGCTCTTCGAGGAACTGGTGGCGCTGTTCGTGGCCGAGGGCTTCGCCCGGTTCACCCTGGACGACCTCGCCGCCCGCCTGCACTGCTCCAAGCGCACCCTGTACGGGCTGGCCGGCTCCAAGGAGCAACTGGTCCGCGCCGCCGTGGTGCACTTCTTCCGCGAAGCCACCACCCGGGTCGGCGCCGCCCTGGCCGCCGAGACCGACCCGGCCGCCCGACTGGCCGCCTACCTGCGCGCCGTCTCCGCCGAACTCGCCCCCGGCTCCGCCCGCTTCTTCGACGACCTGGCCGCCTTCGAACCCGCCGCCGAGGTCTACGGCCGCAACACCCGGGCCGCCGCCCGCCAGATCCAGCGCCTGATCGAGGACGGCGTCGCGGCCGGCGCCTTCCGCGAGACCCACGTCGCCTTCGCCGCCGACGTGATCAGCTCCGTCATGGTGCGCATCCAGCAGCGCCAGGTCGCCGAAGCCACCGGCCTGGCCGACGCCGAGGCGTACGGGCACCTGGCCGAACTCCTGCTGCACGGCCTGCTGCGCTGAACCCGGCCCCCGGGGAACGCTGTCGCCGGGCCGTGACACGCCGGGAGCGCCTTCGGTCCCGGCCCGACCGGCCCCGGCGCGGTCGACGACCTCCGGACGAGCGGACGGCTGCGCCCCCTGCCCGAGCGACCCCGACCCCGGCGAGGCGTCAGTCCTCCTGCCGGGCGGGGGAGCCGGGCACCGGAGCGGCCGGCGGATCGCAGCGCGGACAGCGCCCGTTCTCACGGACCCTGCCGCACTCCTCGCAGACCAGGTGCAGGAAGCAGGCGGGCTCGCCGCCCTCGGACTCAACGGGTTCCATCCCCCCAGTGTGCCGCCCGCCCCCACCCGCCCGACAGGCCCTCCCGGCAGAACACCCACTGCTCCGGGCCGGCCCCGGAGTGTACGCGGGAGGCGTGGTGATCGTGGGGATTCGGTGTGATCGCCCGCAGGGGTCCGTCCGCGCCTCCACAATGTCGCCTTGCAACGGGGGAGACGGAACAAGGGGGCAGCCGGGTGCAGCCACTCGACGGGGGCGACCCGCGACAGGTCGGGCCGTACGCGTTGGCGGGACGGCTCGGGTCCGGTGGCATGGGGGCGGTGTACCTGGGGCGGTCGGCCGGCGGGCGGGCCGTCGCGGTGAAGGTGGTGCGCCTGGAGCTGGCCGAGGACGAGGACTTCCGGCAGCGGTTCCGGCACGAGGTGGCCGCGGCCCGGCGGGTCTCCGGGGCGTTCACCGCACCGGTGGTGGACGCGGACAGCGAGGCGGCCGTCCCGTGGATGGCCACCGCGTTCGTGCCGGGCCTGCCGCTGCGGCAGGCCGTCGACCGGCACGGCCCGCTGCCCGCGGCGACGGTCCGGACGCTGGCCGCCGGTCTCGCCGAGGCGCTCGGCGAGGTGCACCGGGCCGGGCTGATCCACCGCGACCTGAAGCCCGGCAACGTGCTGCTCGCCCTCGACGGCCCGCACGTCATCGACTTCGGCATCTCCCGTTCCGCCGACGGCGGCGGCCTGACCACCACCGGATCGGTGATCGGCTCCGCCGCCTACATGTCCCCCGAGCAGGCGCTCGGCCGGCCGCTCAAGCCCTCCAGCGACGTCTTCTCGCTCGGCGCGACCCTCGCCTACGCCGCTCTCGGCCGGCCCCTGTTCGGCGAGGGCGCCGGGGCGGCCGTGCTGTTCCGGATCGTCAACACCGAGCCCGACCTCGGCGAACTCCCCGCCGACCTGCGCACCCTGGTCGCCGCCTGCCTGGCCAAGGACCCCGCGCACCGCCCGACGCCCCGTCAACTGGTCGCGCACGTCGCCCAGGCCGGGCACCCCGCCGACCCCGACGGCTGGCTGCCGCTCGCCGTCGCCACCGAGGTGCGCGCCGTCCGCGCCGTGCTCACCGCGACACCCGTGCCGCCCGTACCGCCCGCGCCGCCCGCCGAACCGCCGCAGCCGCCCGCCGACCCCCCCACCGTCCCGCTCGGCCCGGACCCGCACCGCCCCCGCCGCCGCGCCCTGCTCGCCCTCGGCGGGGCCGTCCTCGCCGCGGGCGCGGGCGGCACCGCCTACGCCCTGCTCAGCCGCAAGCGCGCCGACCCGGCCGACCGGCCGCCGCACCGCCCGGACGGCGCCGCGGTGCCCGAGGCGAAAGCCGTCTGGCAGAACCGCGACGTCACCCTGCCGTGCGTCCAACTCCTGTCGCTGGACGGCGCGGTGGTCGGCATCACGCCCCAGCAGGTCTGGGCCGTCGACGGCGCGGGCAAGGCCGGGTGGACCCTGGACAGCAGCGCCGCAGGCGCCGTCTTCGGCCTCGACGCCACCCAGATCCGCCCCGTCGCGGGCCACGACGGCGGCCGGATCCTGCTGGCCGCCAGCGGCAGCACCAGCGGCGGCGGCCTGGGCAGCGTCCTGCTCGCCCTCGACCCCGCCGACGGCCGGATCGACTGGCGGACCGACCCGGGCAAGGACGCGACCGGCGCGGTGTTCCGCTTCGCGGGCGTCCGCCGCGGCACCGCCTACGTGCTCGGCGTCGGCCAGAGCCAGGGGCGCACCGGCAGCTACGTGTGGGCCGTCGACCTGGCCGGCCGGCGCAGCGCCTGGTACCACACCGACGACGCCCTGCTGCTCGAAGCCGCCCTGCTGCCCGACGACGACCGGCTGCTGGTCTCCAGCGCCGACCGGCTCAAGGCCCTCGACGGCAAGGGCGGACTGCTCTGGCAGGCCGCCCTGCAGTCCTTCGGCATCACCGCGGGCGCCGGGTACTTCGCCGCCCCCGACAAGGACGGCACCCTCACCGGACTCGACCCCGGCACCGGCAAACCCGTCTGGACCAGCCCGCACCTGGCCGGCCCCGCCCTGCGCGGCAACGCCTTCGCCCACGGCCCCGACAGCACCCGGGCGTACTGCCTGTGGAGCGACGGCGACGGCGGCCAGTCGGTCGGCGCCCTCGACCTGAAGAACGGCACGGCGCGCTACCGCACCCCGCTGCCCAAGGACGGCACCGGTACCGGGACGACCGGCGCCGACCTGCTGTACGCCGACGACACCCTGTACCGGATGGGCCCCGACGCGGTGCTCTGGGCCCTCGACCCGGCCACCGGGCGGGCCCGCTGGAAGTACTCCGGGCTCAAGGGCGCCGACCCCGGCAAGCTCACCTGGACCGCCGGAGGCGGCCGGCTGTGCGTCGCCGACCAGAACCCCGGAACCCTCACGGCCCTCTCCGCCAAAGGAACCTGACGATGCGCCCGCTCGAAGCCGCCGACCCCCGCCAGGTCGGCCCGTACACGCTGCTCGGCCGGCTCGGCTCCGGCGGCATGGGCTCGGTCTACCTGGGCCGCTCGGCCGGCGGGCGGGCCGTCGCGGTCAAGCTGATCCGGCCCGAACTCGCCGACGACCGGCGCTTCCGGGACCGCTTCCGGCACGAGGTGGCCGCCGCCCGCACCGCCTCCTCCGCGTTCACCGCACCCGTGGTGGACGCCGACCCCGACGCCCCGCTGCCCTGGCTGGCCACCTCGTACGTGCCCGGGGTGCCGCTCGACGAGGCGGTCCGGCTGGTCGGCCCGTTCCCCGAACCGGCGCTGCGGATCCTCGCCGCGGGCGTCGCCGAGGAACTCGCCGCCATCCACGCCGCCGGACTCACCCACCGCGACCTCAAACCCAGCAACGTGCTGCTCGCCCTCGACGGCCCGCACGTCATCGACTTCGGCATCGCCCGGGCCGCCGACGACAGCGCCCTCACCGCGCAGGGCACCGTCCTGGGCACCCCCGCCTACCTGTCGCCCGAACAGGCCCTGGCCCGGCCGGCCGGGCCCGCCGCCGACGTGTTCTCGCTCGGCTCCACCCTGGTGCACGCCGCCACCGGCGCCGGACCCTTCGGCCCCGGCCACCCGCTCGAAGTGGTCCGCCGGGTCGCCGCCGAGGAGCCCGACCTCGGCGGCGTGCCCGCCGGGCTGCGCCTGCTGATCGCCGCCTGCCTCGCCAAGGACCCCGCCGACCGGCCCACCCCCCGCCAGCTCATCGCCGCCCTGGGCCTGGCCCCGCACGGCCCCGGCACCTGGCTGCACCCCGAACTGGTCGCCGCGATCGAACGCTCCGCCGCCGTCCTCGCCCCCGCCCTGCCCCCCGCCGCCGTCCCCGCCCCGGCCGACCGGCCGCCGCTGCTCCCGCCGCCCCCGCCCCCGCTGCCGCCCACCGTGCCGCTCCCCGCGGGCCCGCCCCGGCCCGCCCGGCGCACCCTGCTGTACGGCCTGGCGGGCGGCGCCCTGGCCCTGGCCGGCGGCGGCACCGCGCTGTACCTCACCCTCGGCGACGACCGGCCCACCGGGAAGGACGGCGGCGGCAAGGCCCCCGGCGCCGCGCCGACCCACGACCTCACCGACCCCGAACGCCAGTTGGACACCGCCGCCCTGGCCACCCCGCTGTGGACCACCCCGCTGGCCGACCCGATCACCCAACTCCTCGGCGACGGCAGCACGCTGCTCACCGTCAGCGCCAAGAACATGCAGGGCTTCGACCTCGACGGCAAGGCCCGCTGGGCCCCCCGCACCGCCCCCGGCACCTTCCCCGTCCTGACCCTGGGCCCGGCCCTGGCGGCCGACGGCAAGGGCTACTACCTCGGCTGGTACCAGAACGGCACCGCCAAGTACGACATCAAGACCGCGCTCCAGGCCGTCGACCTGGCCACCGGCGAGACCGCCTGGGCGATCCCCCGCTCCGGCACCGACATGCTGAGCGGCGCCGGCAGCGTCTGCGGCCTGCTCGACGGCACCCTCTACGTGCAGGGCGTCGTCCCCGCCCCGAACGGCGGCGGACAGGACCAACTGCTGTGGGCCGTCGACCCGGCCACCCGGAAGACCCGCTGGGAGCAGCGGATCCGCAGCGGCGCCCTGAGCAGCAGCCGCCTCGCCGTCCCCTCCACCGGCACCCGGCTGCTGCTGCGGCTCACCGACATGTCGGCGGGCAAGGTCACCCTCCAGGGCATCGACACCGCGAACGACGGCAGCACCGCCTGGACGCAGCCCGCCCCCGGCAACGCCCTCTCCACCTCGGCCCTCACCCAGTCCGCCACCGACGGCCCGCACACCTCGGCCGGCGGCCGCCTGATCCACCTCTCCGACCGGGTCTACGCCCTCGACCCGGCGGACGGCTCGGTGGCGTGGAAGTCCGCCGCACCGCTCAGCTACCAGTCGGCGGTGACCGGCACCGACGGGAGGACGGTGTACGCGGTGGCCGCCGACTACGCCACCGTCAGCCTGCGGGTCCAGGCCCTGGACGCCGGGACCGGCGCGGTGCGCTGGGCCGGGAAGCTGCCCGCCGGGGTGCTGCTCACCAACCTGGCCGCGCTGTTCGCCGACGACACCCTCTACGTCTGGGCGCAGGGCAAGGTCTGGGCGCTCGACCCGGCCACCGGCAACGCCCGCTGGTCCTACCAGTTCACCGCCTCCCCGACCTCACTGGACATCCCGCTGTGGGCCGGCGGCGGCCGCGTCTACGGCCCCACCGAACAAGGCCTGACCGCGGTCGCCGCCACCGGCAAGGCGCCGTAGGGAAATTCGGCCGATAGTCCGACCATTGTCCGCCGCACGGGTTCTCGGGCCCGCGCGGCGGTGCGCCGCCGCGCCCGCACCCGCCAGGACGGCCGATCCTGCCGGGAGTTGACGACGACGGCGGGAGGTGGCTGGACGGTGGGCATCGGTCGGCGCGGGTGGTGGCGGATCGGCCTCGCGGCCGCGTTGTGCGCAGCCGGGACCGGAACGGCCGCGGTGGCCTCCGGGGCGGTGCCGCTCGGCGGCCGCCCGGCGGCGAGCGCGGACGAGCAGCGGGCCCCGGGCAGCGAGGACGGCCTGCAGGTGGTGAACGTCTCGGTGGACCGCACCCGGGCGCACGGCCTCACCGTGGTGCGCGCCCTGGTGGCCAACCTCGGCCCGAACGAGGTCGGCGACCACTTCCACGCCACGGTGAAGCTGCCCGAGCACGTCACCGTGGAGGGCCGGGCCTTCCCGGACAGCTGCCGGTACGACGACGCGCGACGGGAGTTGACCTGCGACTTCCGCAAGGGCCTGGCGCTGCGCCGGACCGCCACGGTGCTGCTCCCGCTGCGGATCGCCGACGACGTGCGCCCCGGCGAGCGGCTCTCCGGCGGCGCGGTCTCCGTCCAGGACCCGGACCGGCCGACCCGGACCGTCCCGAGCCGGGCGTTCGCCATCGACGTCCAGTAGCCCCGCGCCCCTCCTGCCAGCCCCCTCGTCCGCCGATCGGAGCTCCGTGTCCCTGCCCCGCCGCGTAGCACTGCTGTCGCTGCTGCTCGTCGTCCCGCTGCTGCCCGCCGCCCCGGCCGCCGCCGCCCCGCGGATCCAGCAGCGCAGCCTCACCCCCGTCAGCGCCCTGCCCGACACACCGGTCGCGGCGACGCTCTCGGTCGGCTCGCCCTCCGGCTGCCTCACCGTCGACGAGATCGGCGTCGGCGTCCGGGACGCCGACCAGCAGAACCTGGACTTCCCCGGCTCGGCCGGCCGCACCCGGATCTGCCCCGGCGGGTACAGCCTGACCACCGGCACCCGCAGCTTCCCCGCCGGGACGTACACCGAGTTCGGCTTCTACCGGATCGGCTCGACGTACTACGACCTGCCCGGCCGGACCCTGACGGTGGCCGCGCCCACCGTCCGGCAGGTCGCCCTGGTCCCGGCCCGGGCCGTCGCCGACACCCCCGTCACCGCGACCCTCGCCCTCGACTCCACCGCCTGCCTCACCGCCGACGAGGTCGGCGTCGGCGTCCGGGACGCCGACCAGCAGAACCTGGACTTCCCCGGCACCGCCACCGACGTGCGGATCTGCCCGCAGGGCTACACGCTCACCACCGCCGCCCGCAGTTTCCCCGCCGGGACGTACACCGAGTTCGGCTGGTACCGGACCGGCAGCGAGTACCACAACCTGCCGAGCCGGACGCTCACCGTCAGCGGCTCCGTCGTCCCGCCCACCCCGCCGATCCCGGCCGGACAGCTCGTCCTCGACGAGGACTTCACCAACCCGCCGGCGATCGGCACCACCTGGCACGACACCAGCACCAGCGCCTACCGGTACGGCAACCACAACCCGGACGACGACAAGCTCGACTGGCTCCAGGCCGACGCGCTCAGCACCAAGGGCGGCGCCAACACCTTCACCGCCACCCCCGGCGCCAACCGGCTGGAGAACGGCCGGCAGTCCTGGGACACCGGCCTGCTCACCACCGAGTACACCCAGCAGGGCTTCCAGGTCCGGCCCGGCGACTACGCGGAGGTCCGGATCCAACTGCCCGGCGGCACCGGTGCCTGGCCCGCGCTGTGGACCTGGAAGGACGGCGGCAACGAGATCGACTCCTTCGAGTACCACCCCGACAACCCCAACCTGCTGGAGCTCTCCAACCGGATCAACAGCGCCGGCACCTACTACACCGACGCCGACGCGATCCACCCCGGCGCCTGGGTCAGCATCGGCGTCCACTACGGGGCCCACAACAACGACTGGTACGTCAACCACAAGCTGGTGTTCTCCGACCACACCGGCACCGGGCCCGACTGGAGCGCCTACCTGATCCTCAACCTGTCGATCTGCGCGGGCTCCTGGCACCCGGCACCGGCCGACGGCAACCCGATCTCCACCGCCGCCGACTACCTGCGGGTGTGGCGGCCCCGGGCCTGACGGGCCGTCAGGCGCCCCCGGGGCCGGAGCCGGAACCGGGGGCGGCGGCCAGGCGCTCGGCGAGCAGGGCGGTGACCGCCTGCCGCTGCTCGGCCAGGAAGAAGTGCCCGCCCGGGTAGCCGCGCACCTCCAGCGGGCCGGTGGTGTGCACCGACCAGGCCACCGCCTCGTCCGGGGTGACCTGCGGGTCCGACTCGCCGATCAGCACCGTCACCGGACAGGCCAGCGGCGGGCCGGGCCGGTGGCGGTAGGTCTCCACCGCCCGGTAGTCGGCGCGCAGCGGCGGCAGGAACAGCGCCCGCAGTTCCGGGTCCGCCAGCACGGCCTCCAGCGTCCCGCCCAACGAGGCCAGGTGGTCGACCAGTTCGTCGTCGGACGCCTCGTGCAGCCCGGACTCCGCCCGGACCACGTGCGGCGCCCGGCGCCCGGACACCACCAGCAGGCGCGGCCCCCGCCCGGTCGCGTCGGCCAGCCGCCGGGCCGTCTCGTAGGCGAGCACCGCGCCCATGCTGTGCCCGAGCAGCGCGGGCGGCTCGGGCAGCCAGGACGGCAGCAGCGCCGCCGCGGCCCGGTCGGCGAGCTCGTGCAGGTCGCCGACCGGCGGCTGCCCGCACCGGTCCTGCCGGCCCGGGTACTGCACGGCCGTCACCTCGACCCGGCCCCGGAGCGCCGCGGACAGCGGGTGCCAGTAGTTGGCCGTCCCGCCCGCGTGCGGGAAGCACACCAGCCGGGGCGTCCCGGGCTCCCCGGGGTGGTAGCGGCGCAGCCAGTCGTCCGCACTCATGCGGTGGAGTTCCCTTCGTCGCGATCGGCTCGTCATGATCGGCCGTCGGCTCCCATGGTGCACCACGCCGGACCGCGACCGGAATCGAACGCCTGTGCCGGTCAATGGTCTTGGCCCGCCCCCGGTATCGTCGGACCGGCCGGTCCGCGACCACCGCCCCGGCCGGCGCATCCACGGGGAACGGACACGGAGACCGCACCATGAGCACCACGGACACCGCCACCGCAGGCACCCCGGACGAACCGGAGGCTCCGCACTCCGCGCTGGAGCGGCTGCTCGACCTCGCCCGCGGCCCGATGGGCCCGCGGGTCGAGCTCGACCTCGGCACCGACCGCGGCCCGCTCGCCGAACTCGCCGCGCTGCTCGGCCGGATGAACGGCTTCTTCGCCTTCAACGGCGGCATCCAGGTCTACCGCGTCGGCGACGAGGGCCTCGGCCCCGAACTGCTCGACTGGAACGGCGCGGACACCTGGAAGTCCGGCTACCAGGGCCTCGCCGACGCGGTGTTCTGCTTCGGCCAGGACCTGTTCGGCGTCCAGTTCGGCATCGTCGACGGCGCCCGGGTGGTCTCCTTCGACCCCGAGACCGCCGCCACCGACGACCTCGGCGACAGCCTGGAGGACTGGGCCGCCTGGCTGCTCGCCGACCCCGACGTCAACGGCGCGCACTCCTTCGCCCACGCCTACATGCAGGCCAACGGCCCGCTCCCGGTCGACCGGCGCCTGGTCCCCCGGCAGCCCTTCGTGCTCGGCGGCGGCTACACCCACGACAACCTGCGCCCCGAGGACGCCGCCACCGCGATGCGCCTGCGCGGCCCCCTCGCCCACGCCACCCGCGACCTGCCCGACGGCAGCCGGATCAAGCTCACCGTCGAATGACCCGCCGGCCGCCGGCACCCCCGGACCCGCCCGCCGGGCAGCCGGGCCGACCCCCCGTCGCACCGCCGGCGATCATCGTTACGGAGTCTTCACCTTCCGGGTGCGACGGACCGCACCGCCCGCCGCGTGTCTTCAGGACGTCGACGAAACGCTTTCCATCCGGGGGACCACATGACCGAGGGGCTCGGCTTCGACGAGTTCGCGGCCAGCCGGGCGCGCCGCCTGTTCCACTTGGCGTACCTGATGTGCGGTGACTGGCACCAGGCGCAGGACCTGGTGCAGACCGCGCTGTCCAAGCTCTACCCGGTCTGGGGGCGGCTGCGGCGCGGCGACGGCGAAGCGGGCATCGACGCGTACGCCCGCAAGGTGCTGCTGCGCTGCTACCTCTCCCACCGGCGGCTGCGCCGCTCCAGCGAACTCGTGGTCGCCGAGTTCCCCGAGGAGCCGTCGATCGGCGCGCACGAGGGCAGCGCGGCGGCCCTGCGGCTCACCCTGATCGCCGCACTCGGCCAACTGCCGCCCCGCAACCGGGCCGCCGTGGTGCTCCGCTACCTGGAGGACTACAGCCTGGAGGAGACCGCCGAGGCCATGGGCATCACCGTCAGCGCGGTGAAGAGCCTCAACTCCCGCTCGATGGCCCGCCTGCGCACCATCCTCGGCCCCGACCGGGCCCTGCTGCTCCAGGACTGACACCGCGCACCACCCCGCCGCACCACCCACCTGCCAGTCACGGAAGGCATCGGAACCTTGGACCCGGACCCGGACCCTGAGCTCTCCGCCATGATGGAGACCTGCGTCAAGGACCTGAGCGTGCCCGTCTCGGTGATCGTCGCCGAGAGCGGCCGCCGCGGCCGCCGCCGCCAGGTGGCCCGGCGGCTGCGGATCGCCGGAACGGTCCTGACCGTCGCCGCCATCGCCTTCGCCGGGGCGAACGCCGGACTCCCGCTGATCTCCGCCGGACCGAGGACCGGCGCGAACGTCGGCCCCGCCGACCGCACCCGCCCGCTCTCCGCGTCCCCCGCCACCCCGACCGCCCCCACCACCCCCACCGCCCCCACCACCCCCTCCCGGAGCCCCGACCCGGACCTGAGCTCCTCACCGGACCCCTCCGCCGCCGGCGACCGCTGGCAGCAGTTCCCGCTGCCCGCCGCCCCCCAGCTCGGCAGCGCCGCCGCCAGCCGCACCGGCTCCGCCACTGGCAGCCCCGTCGACTTCACCACGTACTCCGTGCTGAAGGACCTCGAAAAGCTGATGCCCACCTACCGCAACCGCTTCACCCAGGGCGCGGTCTTCAGGACCGACCGTCCGGGGGAGGGCTCCACCGTCCACCTGGACTACACCGACGAGGCCGGCCCGGTCGCGCTCGAACTGTCGCTGCACCACTCCAAGGTGCCCTTCCCCGCGGGCGGCGCCAGCCCCGACCCCGACCTGGCACCCTTCCGGTGCGGCACCAACAGCGGCACCTCCGACAACGACGAGCAGGGCTGCCTCTCCGGCTACCGGCCCGACGGCAGCTGGGAGATGGTCGCGGTGAACGACGCCCAGGTCCCCGGCCTGTTCGGCTACCGGGTGGTGATCTGGCGCCCCGACGGCACCATCCTCGACTTCACCGAGTACTCCGGCACCGTCAGCAGCAAGGGCGACCCCATCCGCTCCGGCCGCTACCGCCCCCCGCTCGACCTGACCTTCTGGCGCTCCGTCACCGAGAGCCCGATCTGGACGCCCTACCTCCACGGCTGACCGCCGCGACTCGCCCGATCACCGATCAGGAGCCCCGCGAACGCGTAGGGTTGGCCGGGTGAGCGAGCAGACGCACAACGTGGTCGGCGGGCAGGCCGCGGTGGGGCACCTGGTGCAGGCCCATGAGATTGGCGCCGTCCACATCCACGAGGCGAGGACGCTGGTCCACCACCCCTCCTTCGAACTCCCGCCCGAGAAGGCGCACTTCGTCGACCGGACGGAGGAACAGCACCGGATCACCGCCGCCGCCGTCCCGGCCGGGGAAGGCACCCGCCCCCGGATCCTCGCCGTCAGCGGCCTCGGCGGCGTCGGCAAGACCGCGCTGTGCGTCCGGGCCGGCCACCAGCTGGCCGACCGCTACCCGGACGGCGCCCACTACCTCGACCTGGACGAGTACCGGCGCGAGGGCGTCCCCGACCTGGCCGCCGTCCTGACCGACCTGCTGTCCTCGCTCGGCGTCGAACGGGAGTGGCTGCGCCGCGACTTCCGCGGCCTGGTCCGCCAGTTCTGGGACCGCACCCGCGGCAAGCGCCTGCTGCTGGTGGTCGACAACGCCCGCACCGCCGCCGAGGTCGAACCGCTGCTGCCCGCCTCCGCCCGCAGCCTGGTGCTGACCGCCAGCCACGGCCCGCTGTACGACCTCGGCCCCGCCGCCGAGGAACTCGCCCTCGCCCCGCTCGGCCCCGAGCACACCGCCGACCTGCTGCGCCTGCTCCTCGGCGACCGGCACGCCGCCGCTGACCCCGCCGCCGTCGAGGCCCTCGCCGCCCTCTGCGACGGACTGCCGAAGGCCGCCGAGGTGGCCGGCGGACTCGCCCGCAAGCACCCGCACCGCAGCCTGGCCGAGCTCGCCGACCGCCTCACCGCCGACCTGCACCGGCGGGGGAGCGCCCCCGTGGAGGCCGTCTGGGACACCGCCCTCGCCGAACTCGGCCCCGACGCCGCCCGGTTGTACCACCTCCTGCCCGAGTGCCCCGGCCCGTTCGCGGTCCTGCCGACCGCCGCCGCCCTGCTCGGCCGCGACCTGCTCGACACCGAGGACGCCCTCGCCGAACTCCGCACCGCCGGCCTGCTCGACCACCACGACGGCGGCTACCGCCAGCACGCCCTGGTCCGCGGCCACGCCCGCCGGACCGGCCACACCGCCGACCCCGACGGCACCGGACGCGCCGCCGCCCGGGCCCGCCTGCTGCACTGGCTGCGCCGCCAGTGCGCCCGCGCCGACCTGCTCACCGCCGGCCCCCGCGCCACCGTCCAGGCCGAACTCCCGCCGCTGCCCGGCGTCCCCGACGCCGACCTCGGCCCCGCCAAGGCCGACGCGCTGCGCTGGATGGAAGCCAACCGGCACGCCCTGTACGGGGCCGTCGGCCTCGCCCACGACAGCGGCCGCGACGAGGACGCCGTCGCCCTCGCCGAATCGCTCTGGACGCACTTCCTCGACCACCCCCGGCACGCCGACGCCACCGACGCCTTCCGCACCGCCGTCGTCGCCGCCGACCGCACCGGCCACCTGCCCGCCCGGGTCCGCACCCGCGACCTGCTGGCCCGCCCGCTGTGGGAACAGGGCTGCTTCGACGAGGCCGCCGCCGCCGTCGAACAGGCCTGCGCGCTGGCCACCCTGCTCGACGACGGCCACGAGCACCGCCGGCTGGCCGGCTCCGCGATCGACTTCCGCGGCCAGTTCGCCCTCGCCCGGGGCGAAGCCGCCGCGGCCCGGGGCGAGGACGAAGCCGCCCACCGCGACTTCGCCGCCGCCCGCGCCGACTTCACCGCCGCCCGGCAGATCCAGCAGGGGATCGGCAACGCGTACGGCGCCGCCCTGCAGACCTACCAGCTCGCCAAGACCGCCACCGCCGCCGCCGACCCGGCCGCCGCCGACCTCTTCGCCGCGGCCCGCACCGAGTTCGCCGCCCTGCCCGGCCGCGAACGCATGACCGCCCGCACCTCCTTCGGCCTGGCCCGCGCCCTGCGGCAACTCGGCCGCCACGAAGAAGCCGAACCCCTGCTGACCGAGGCCCTGACCGCCGCCACCACCCGCGGCTCCAGCTACGACGAGGCCCGGATCCGCACCGAACTCGCCGAACTCGCCGACGCCACCGGACACCCCACCACCGCCGCCCGCCACCGCTCCCGCGCCGCCGCCCTCCGCGCCGAGAAGGGCTGAGGTCCGGCCGGTCGAGGAAGCGCACCTCACCTTCCCCGACGGCGCGACGCCCAGGCAGTGGTACGTCACGAGCATCCGCTGACCGGCCCGGAGCCCCCGCCCGGCTCAGAACTCGACGTCCCACTCGCCGTGGGCGGCCGGTCCCAGTTCCAGCCGGACCGTCACCGGGCCGACGGTGCAGTCGAGTTCCAGCGGGAGGTCCCCGGCGGAGTCCGGCCGGGCGACCAGCCAGGCGTACACGGCGGAGACCGCCGCCGCCGGGTCGATCCGGCGGACCCGGCCGGCCGCGCGGTGCGGGCGCACCCGCAGGGCGAACGGGCCGTGGCGGCGGTGCACCAGCAGGCAGCGTTCGGGGGAGAGCAGGGCGGCGGCGACCCGGCAGCCCGGGAGTTCGTCCAGGACGTGCGCGGCCCAGCCGGCCGCCGTCCAGCGGCCGGTGCCGGGGTGCCGCCAGAGCACCTCCGCGCTGCGCTGCTCGGCGAGGCCCGCGGCGCCGTGCCGGGCGGAGCGGTGGTGGACCGGCAGTTCGGTGGCGACCGGGAAGCGCTCCACCCGCACCCGCCGCCCGTCGACCTCGGCGCGCACCGCCAGCGCCGGGGCCGGGGAGCGGGCGGGCGCCGGGTCGGGCAGCAGTTCGGGCGTCAGCGGGGTCCGCGGCGGGGCGAGGCCGAGCAGCCGGTACAGCTCGGCGCGCAGCAGCGGCAGCGCCCGGCCGGGGTGGGCGAAGGCCGCGGTGGCGAACTCCGCCGGGTCCGGGCCGGGGCCGGGGCCGTCGCGCAGCAGGTCCGGCAGCGCGGCGACCCCGGTGAAGCGCGGGGCGACGGCGAGCAGCCGGGCCATCGGCGAGCCGGGGATCAGCTCCGACCCGCCGTCGTAGCCGTCCAGGACGACGGTGCGGCCGAGCGCGGCCGCGTACAGGGCGGTGGAGCCGTGGTCGGTGAGCACGGCGTCGGCGGCGACCAGGACGGACGCCCACTCCTGGGCGGAGGAGGGCAGCAGCAGTCCGGCCTGCAGGGCGGGGCGGAGCTGCTCGGCGAGGTTGTGCGGGCCGCGTTCGCTGACCTCGTTGGGGTGCACGACCAGGGCCACCCGGTAGTCGTCGACGGGCAGGTGGAGGGCGAGTTCCAGCGGCAGGCCGTGGCGGCGGGCCAGCAGGCTCTCCCCGCCGTGGGTGGTGAGCACCGCCAGCAGGGTCCGGTCGCCGACGCCGAGCCGTTCCCGGTAGGTCTCCCGGCGGCCGGTGGACTCCCGCATCCGGTCCAGGGTGGGGTCGCCGACCACGACGGCGCGGGCGGCGGCGGGCGGGCAGTACTCGGTGAGCCGGGCCAGCTGCTCGTGGTGGCCGAGGCCGTGCAGGTCGGCCCACGGTTCGCCCTCGGAGAGCAGGAACGCGGGGTCCAGGCCGGACGGCAGGCTGGGCGAACCCTCGGTGCCGAACGCCTTGTTGAACCCCGCGCCGTGCGGCAGCAGCGCCCGGACCCGGCCGGACAGGCTGGTCAGCGCGCCCTTGGGGCTGGTGGACAGGATCAGGTCGAAACGCTCGTGCCGGGCCTGTTCGAAGTCCATCACCCGGGCGCCGGAGCGGTCCAGCGCGGCCAGCGCGTCCAGCCCGAACCGGGAGCCGGGCACCTGGGTGAACCAGCGGTCGATCCGCGGATCGCCCCCGAACACCGGCAGCACGTCCAGCAGCCGGTTCAGTGCCACCGCCGAGCGGAACGCCAGCAGCACCGAGGGCCTCTGGTTCCGGCCGGCGTCAGGCATGTGCCGATGCTATCGGCGTTCTCGCAGGTCCGCCCGCCGGACCGGGAACTGACCGCGCGTCAGTCCCCGCCGCCCGGCGACCCGGTCGGCGGACCGTCCGCCGGCCCGGGTCGCCGGGCGGCCCGGTCGGTCCCGTCAGCCGGCCGTGAGCTGGAGGGCCGCCTCCACGCCGGAGGCGATCGCACCGGAGATCCAGGCGTGGTAGCGCGGCTGGCAGTGGTCGCCCGCGAAGAACAGCCGGCCGTCGACCGGGGCGGGGACGTGCGGGCCGAGGCTGAGCAGCTGGCCGGGGGTCTCGATCACGGCCTCGCCGAGCGCCCAGCGGTTGCGCAGCCAGGACTGCGAGACGTGCCGGTCGGTGGCGTAGCGGCGGATCCGCTCGCCGAACAGGCCCGCCAGGTGGTCGAGCGCCTCGGTGTGCCGGTCGGCGGGGGTCAGCGCGTCGAAGCGCAGCGCGTCCTCGGCCCAGTTGTAGGCGGCCAGCACGATGCCGCCGGGCGCGCCGTCGTCGCTCGGGTGGGAGGGGAAGTAGACGAACCGGCTGGCCTCGTCCGAGACGCAGCCGCCGCCGACCGCCGCCACCGCGTCCCCGTGCGGGGCGGGCCGGTAGTCGGCGCCCAGCTTCGCCTTCCAGGTGTCCTCGTCCCACTCCCACCAGCGCTCGGTGAACTCCACCAGCACCTTGTGCGCGGTGTCGTGCTTGAGCTCGGCGATCGCCCGGCGCTTGCCGTAGGGCAGGATCGGGTCGAAGTCGACGTGCCGCAGCGCCGCGTACGGCACCGCCAGCACCACCGCGTCCGCCCGGTACTCGCACCGGTCGCCGCCGATCGCGCCCTCGCACGCCTCGTCCTCGGGGCCGCTCTCCGGCTCGGCGAGCACCGTCACCCCGCCGTCGCCGAACCGCACCCGGGTGGCGACCTTGCCGCGCTCGATCGGCAGGTCCTTGGCGAGCGCCTCGGTCAGCGCGTCGGTGCCCGCGCTGAACTCGAAGTAGGTGACCGCCGGGTTGATGTCGGAGGCGTCGAACACCGAGTGCAGGAAGCCGTACGACAGCCGGCTGGTCAGGTTCTCCAGCGTGCCCACCGCCTGCACCTGGGCGTCGCTCCAGCCCTCGCTCTCCTGCAGGTAGCGCAGCAGCGAGTAGCCGTCCAGGTCGTACAGCAGCTGCGCCATGCCGGTCACCCGCTGCTCGATCGGCTTGTCGCTCCACGAGCCGTCGCCGTTCTTCACCATGGTGTACGCGCGGGCGGTGTCCAGGGCGCGGTCGAAGGCGGCGCCGGCGGTCTGGGTGCTGTCCCAGCCGAAGCTCTTGTTCACCGGGCCCGGGTCGGCCGCGTACGCCGCCTTGCTGACGGTCTGTCCGTTCACGTGCACCAGCCGGCCGCCGAGGCCCTTCGGCGCGGTGTACGCGGGCGCGCCGCCGGTCGCGAACTCCTCGCCCGTCCACGACCGGTACACCACCCGGGCGTCCCCGGAGACCAGGTCGGGCTGCGGCGGGACGTCCACCAGGTGGAACGGGCGGCGTGGCACCTTCAGGTGGTCGGCCAGCGCCAGGGTCAGCACGTGGCTGGACGGGATGCGCATCGCGCCCGCCTCCGCGTGCAGCCGGGAGTCCTGCCACAGGTCGCCGCGGAAGGTCTTCACCCGGCCGCCGACCCGGCTCCGGTTCGCCTCCAGCACCCGCACCTTGTGCCCGGCCGCCAGCAGCAGCCGCGCGCACACCATGCCCGCCACGCCCGCACCCACCACCAGCACGTCGCGCGGCGCGACCGGACGCAGCCGCTGACGGCCCGTCAACAGCTTCAGGTAGTCGAGCGTCAGGTCGCGGTGGTCGGCGTCGGTCAGCAGGATGCGGCGCGCCATGGTCAGGGCCGCCTCCTGCCGCGCCGGGTCGGGTGGCGGGGCGGCCGCACCGGCGGCACGGGAGGGGGCGGTGCCGGGGCCGGCCAGGGCGGCGGCGGTCATCGCACCGCCGGAGGCCAGGAACAATCCACGTCGAGAGATCACCCGCCACACCCTGGCAGCGCCCACCCGCCCGACACGCGAACTCCGCCCACGAACGACCTGCCGTCACCCCCACGGGGGCGCTCGAAGCACGCCCCGGCGCACGCCCCCCCGCCCGCCTCACCTCTCCCGGGGCAGCGTCCAAGCGGGGTCGCCGTCCGGCGGGGGCGGGACGACGGTCCAGGTGCTCCGGTCGGCGCTCGGGTCCCAGTACGGCACCTCGTCGCCGTCGGCGTCGTCGTAGTAGAGGCCGTACGCCCAGTACTCCGGATCCTCGTGGCAGAGCAGGTCGGGGTAGGGGGCGATCTTCCGTCCACCCCAGGCGCGATTGACCCGGGCCACGGCCTCGGCGCGGGAGGCCCCGAAGCTCTGGATCACGTCGGCGACTTCGGAGAAGAACTCCTGCATCTGCTCGTCCGCTTCCAGGCGGAACTCCCTCATCGCCGACGGTCCCTTCCGGCGTATCCGTTGCTCAGCAGGTCGACACCCTGCTGCTGGTAGAAGGCTATCTGGTGGCCGCCGAGGTCCATCGGGGCACCTTCCCTCCGCCATTGCCTGAGGTTGAGCAGCATCGGGCTGTCGTTGCGGTCGTTGCGGTGGCGGGTGATGAAATCGATCACCTCGTCGTCGTTGCCGAACCGCTTTCCGTTCAACCGCTCCAGTTCGGAGCGGGAGATCTGGAAGTGCATCACCGCGGGGCCGCCGGAGTCCGCTTCCTCGCCATGCCGTCTGGCCCACCGGTGGTCCTGGTCGCGGTCGTTGGTGACGTAGAAGCCGCCGTGGCCGAAGTCCATCGCTCGCGGGGGATTCCCGAAGCGCGGGTTGATGCCCAGGCGTTCGATGCTGCTGGCGCCCACGCCGTTGGTGCCGTGGCCGCCGCCGAGGCCGAGGGGGTCGGGGGTGAGGTAGCGGGCGGTGACGGGGTCGTAGTAGCGGAAGACGTTGTACCCCAGTGCGCCTGGAAGGCATCCAGTGCGAGGCCGGCGTTCTCGCCCGCCATCTCCGCGACGGCCTGTTCGAGGTCGCCCCGGTGCTGGTCGATCTCCTCGGCGAACTGCCTTACGGCGTCCGCCATTTCGCGGTAGTCGTCTTCGTCCACGTTCGGCCAGTTGACCCCGATCAGATCCAGGACCCAGGCCAGTTCGTCGGGCAGAACGACGCCCATCAGCACCCCCCGTGCTTCGACATCGGGAGGACTTTGCCCGACCTTTGGCATTCGCACCTGGTCGGGACCCGTCATCTTGAGATGTCCTCCTGATCGCCCCTGCCCGCTCCTGCTCACGAGACTGGGGAGCGGATTGATAGCCTTATCCATGGAAATGTGGAAAACCGAGGAGAGCCCGTGAGTCGCGCCGCCGCCCCGCCCGCCGAACCGGTCGTCGACCCCGCCGTGCAGCGGCGCATCCTGCGGGTGCTGGTCGTCTCGCAGGTGCTCAGCGGCGCGGGCCTCGCCGCAGGCATCACCGTCGGCGCGCTGCTCGCCCAGGAGATGCTCGGCAGCACCGGGCTGGCCGGGCTGCCCAGCGCCCTGTTCACCGCGGGCAGCGCCGTCGCCGCGATCGCGGTCAGCCGAATATCCGCCGCCCGCGGCCGCCGCCCCGGCCTCGCCGCCGGGTACGCGACCGGGGCCGTCGGCAGTGTCGGCGTCATCGCCGCGGCCGCCCTGGACAGCCCCGTCCTGCTGTTCGCCGCGCTCTTCGTGTACGGCGCCGGGACCGCCACCAACCTCCAGGCCCGCTACGCCGGAGCCGACCTCGCCGCCCCCGGCCACCGGGCCCGCGCCGTCTCCACCGTGCTGGTCGCCACCACCCTCGGCGGCGTCCTCGGCCCCAACCTGGCCGCCCCCACCGGCGACCTCGCCGCCGCGCTCGGCCTGCCCCGCCTCGCCGGACCGTTCCTGCTGGCCGGAGCCGCCTACGCCGCCGCGGCCCTCGTCCTCGCCGCCCGGCTGCGCCCCGACCCGCTGCTGCTGGCCCGCGCCACCGCCACCGACGGCCCCGCCACCACCGCGGACGTCCCCGCCGACCCGGCCGCCGCCGCCCGGATCCGCAACCGGGTGCTGCTCGGCGCGCAGGTCATGGTGGTCACCCAGCTGGTGATGGTCGCCGTGATGACGATGACGCCCGTCCACATGCACGACCACGGCCACGGCACCGCCGCGTCCGGCCTGGTCATCGCCCTGCACGTGGCCGCGATGTACCTGCCCTCCCCGCTCACCGGGCGCCTGGTCGACCGGCGCGGGCCGCTGCTCGTCGGCGCCGCCGCCGGCCTCACCCTGCTCGCCGCCGGACTCGTCGCCGCCCTCGCCCCCGCCGACTCGGTCGCCCTGCTCGCCCTCGCCCTGGCCCTGCTCGGACTCGGCTGGAACTTCGGCCTGGTCTCCGGCACCGCGATCATCACCGACGCCGCCCCGCTCGCCACCCGCGCCAGGACCCAGGGCGCCGTCGACGTCGCCATCGCCGTCTCCGGCACCACCGGCGGCCTCGCCTCCGGTGCCGTCGTCGACCTGGCCGGCTACCCCGTCCTCGCCCTCGGCGGCGGCCTGCTCGCCCTCGTGATCCTCCCGGCCCTCGCCACCACCGCCACCCGGACCCGCCGATGACGCGCCGTCACCTCCCGGACCGCACCGTCGACGGCCGCGGACTGCTCTGCGTCACCCTGCTGCTGCGCCTGCGCGCCGCCGTCGCCGACGCCCCCGCCGGCACCCTCGTGCACGTCCTCGCCACCGACCCGGCCGCCCCGCTCGACCTCCCCGCCTGGTGCCACCTCACCGGCCACCACTACCTCGGCGAACCCGCCCCCGGGACGTACGCCCTGCGCCTGACCGCCACCCCGGCCCCCACCCGCCCGGACGCCCCCTGGCACCGGCAGCCGGCCGACTGACCCCGGCCGCCCGCCCGCCACCTCAACGCCCCAGCCGCCGCACCGGCTTGGACCCCGGCCCGCCCGGCGGGGGAGCGGGCAGCACCGACGGCGGACGCAGCGTCAGCGGGGACGGCGCGGGCGGCGGGGCGGGCACCGGCAGCGGGTAGCGCGGCGGGAGCGACGGGCGCGACGAGGCGCCGACGACCGCGGTGAGCCCGCTGCCGAGCACGGCCCACAGCAGCGCCTGGCCGCAGTACCCCTGCCAGGAGAACCGGGAGCCGAGCGACCCGAGCAGGCCGAGGGACGTCACGCCGAGCACCCCCACCCCCACCGCGAACACCCCCGCCGTGCTCCCGCCGCTCATCGGCCGGGCGGGCAGCGGACGCCGCCAGCACGGAACCACCAGCGCCACCACCGCGGCCGGCACCAGCCAGGCCGTCCAGGGCACCCGGCCCCCGCCGAAGACCAGCGCCGCCACCAGCCAGCCGAACGGCACCGCCTGACGGAACACCAGCCACCACGGCAGGTACGGCGGCCCGGACGCGCGGTCGAGCCGCAGCCGGTACGCGCCCAGACCGGTGAAGACCGCCGCCCAGCCCGCGACCAGGGCCACCACCAGGCACATGAACGGCACCCCGACCAGCTCGTACCCGCCCGCCCGGGCCGAGTCGGACTGCGGTGGCAGCTCCACCCCGTGCCACCGGCCGTCCACGTCCCGGACCTGCAGCCCGCGCAGCGGATAGTTCACGATCACCGTGTGCCCGCCCGGGACGTCCGCCACCACCAGCCCGCCCCGCCCCGCCGAAGCCTCCGTCCCGGTGGAAGTGCTCGTGCCCGTTGAAGCGTCCGGATCCGGAGCCTGTTCCCGATCCGGGACCGGGTCCGCGTCCGTCCCGCCGCCGTACCAGTACCCGTACCCGTCGACCGGCGTCAGCCGCAGCGGCGGGGTGTACTCCGGCTGCCAGGTCCGGCCGCCGTCCCGGCTGGCCTCGACCGGCAGCCCGTAGCCGCGCAGCCGGAAGCACAGCCGGTCCGGCGCGGGCAGGCACTGTCCGGCCGCCGGGTCGGGGGTGACGGCGGGCGGAGCGGGGTGCTTCTTGCCGTAGGGGACGGCCTGCCAGGTCAGGCCGCCGTCGCGGGTGGTCCACCAGACGCCGTCGTACACCATCGGCCGGCCGTCCTGGCTCCACAGCCGCGGCGCGGTCTGCGGCACCGGCGTGGTCGCCACCATCGCCGCGGCCGCCAGCGGCGTCCCGACCATTGCCAGCACCCGCCGCAGCGGCCGGGGGCGGGCGCTGCGCCGCCACAGCCACCAGGACAGCGCCAGCACCGGCAGGGCCAGCAGGTCGCCCGGGTCGGCGACCGTCCGGCTCGGGACGCCGGTCAGCGCCGACCAGCCCGCGGAGGCCAGCTCCGCCCCGGCGGCGGAGGACTTGGCCACCGCGAAGGTCACCGCCGTCAGCGCCACCCCGAGCAGCGCCGCCGGCCGCCCGCGCAGCCGCGGCACCGCCGACGCCACCAGCGCCAGCACCGGCGGGACGACCAGCATCCAGGCCGCGTCACTGACCTTGCCGGTCACCGCCCCGGGCCAGGCCCGCTTGCCCACCCGGTCGTTGAACGCCAGCACGGCGACCGCCAGCAACGTCCCCGGGTGCCCCGCCCAGCGCAGCACCCGCCCCCCGTCGTTCCGCATGGACACGAGTGTTCCGACCCCGTGTCACGCCCAGGCCACGGCAGCGTCTCGGCTCGCGCCGTGCCGGGAACGTGACCCGGGGCGGGTCAGCCGGCGGTGACCTCCTCGAGTTCGGCGAGCAGCTCGGAGGCGGCGATCGGGTCCAGGCCGCCGTAGCGCAGCGGGTAGTCGCGGCTGCCCCAGTGGTCGCCGGGCGAGGAGTCCAGCCAGACCGTCCGGAAGGTCTGGTCGGGGAACTCGTCCACCAGACCCACCGCGATGCCCTCGTCGAGCTGGATCACCAGGTGGCAGCCGTCGGCCAGCCGCTTGGAGAACCAGCGCTCGACCCCGGCGTCCTGCGGCGCGCCGCGCTCCCAGCCGCGCTTGGTCAGGCCGAGCAGCCGGCCGACCGGCACCGTGCAGCCCTCGAAGCGGTGCAGCCGGTTGGCGGCCGCCTCCTCGGGGGTGAACCGGCGTACGGGGCGGCCGAGTTGCGGGAACGGCTGGAGGACCTCGTAGTCGGCGAACAGCTCCGACCACACCGCCACCGCCTCCTCGCCCAGCAGCAGCGGGTGGGCCAGCCGGACCGTCGCGTCCGCGGGCAGCACGAAGGGCTCGTCGGCCGCGTCGGCGAGGGTGCGGTCCTCGGCGACCCGGAACGCGGTGCCGTCGGCCGTCCAGACCAGCCGGCGCGCCAGGTGCCACACCAGCGGGTGCTCGACGAACAGCGAGCCGAACTCCCCGGCGCTCCACGAGCGCCGGGCCACCATCGCGGCCTCCAGCCGGCGGATCTGGTCGGCCGCGACGGTCCGTACGTCCTTCTTCAACGCGGCGAACCGCTTGCGCTCGGCCGGGGCCAGCTCCTGGTCGTCCTTGGTACCCGGCGCCGGCAGGTCCTTGCGCCGCTTGCCGTCGCCGTCCAGCACGAACGGGCGCAGCTGCTCGTCGAAGCCGACCGTGAACCGGCGCGGACCGTAGTCGATCACCGTGGTGCCGTCCGGGCCGAGGCCGAGGTCGGGCACCAGCCGGTCCGCGAGCTGCTCGGCGGTCAGCCCCAGGCCCTCCGCGACCTCGGCGATCTTCTCCTGCGCGCGGGCCTTGAGCGCCTTGAACTTCACCCGCTGCGAGATCCCGTGCAGGTGCAGCAGCGCCAGGTCGGTGCCGATCGCGGCCAGCACGTCCAGGCCCTCCACGGCCCGCTGGTGCGCGCCCTGCCCCGGCCAGTCGCGCAGCACCGGAGTCAGCCGGCGCACCGTCGTGTCGTCGCCCAGCACCCCCAGCGCGTGCAGCACCCAGCTCTCCTTCGCGGGCATCCCGGCCTGCAGCCACTGTTCGAACAGCGCCCACCCGAACGCGGCCGTCCCGTCCGCCCGGCAGCTCTCGGCCACCACGGACAGCCCCGGGTACGGCACGCCGGGCTTGGACAGCGCCAGCATGGTCAGCACGTGCCGCACCGCCTCCGCGGGCAGCGCCGTCCCCGCCCCCTCCGCCGGTGCGCGCAGCAGCAGTTGGGGCAGGACGGCGGGATCCGCCCAGACCGGCAGCACCGGCATCCGGGCCGGCAGCGCGGTCTCCAGCGGATCGGCGGCCAGCACCTCGGCGACCACCTCCGCCGCCGGGGCGCCGTAGCGGTCGGCCACCGCGGCCGACAGCGCCTCGTCACCGCAGGAGGACGCGACCAGCCGCAGCGCCTGCTCGGCCGCCGCCCGCCCCCGCCCGGCCGGGCCGACCGCGTCCGGGACCAGCAGCAGCGCGCCCGCCACCCCGTGCCGGGCGAACCACGAGCGGGCCGTCGCGTGCACCGACCTGAGCCGCACCAGGCCGTCCGCCAGCAGCCGGGCCGCCCGCACCTCGCGGAACGGCAGCAGCAGCGAGGAGAGCACGCCGGGCTTGGCCCGGGCGGCGTGCAGCGCCATCGGCAGCGCGGCCGGGCCGTACTTGGCGACCACCGGCGGCAGGTACTCCGACCCGTACCACAGGTCGGCGGGCCGCCACTCGGCGACCGCCGGGGCGAGCACCCCCGCGGGGCCCTGCACCAGCAGCCGGGCCGGGTACCAGAGGTTGTGGCCCTCCAGCGCCGTCCTCGCCTCGGCGGCCCAGTCGGTGTCCGCCGGGTACTGCCACCCGGCGAACTCGATCCGGGCCCAGCCCTCCCGCTCACCGGCCCGCCAGGCCAGCTCCACGCCCTCGTCCGGCCGCAGGCCCTCGATGACCCGCGCCTTGCGCCGGGCGCGCGGCCGCGTCCACGGCGGCGCGGCCAGCAGCGGCGGCAGCGCCTCCGGCGCGGCCTCGGGTGCCTGCGGGCGGGCGCCGTCCAGCTCCGCGACCAGCGCGGCCGCCGCGGCGTCGAGCCGCGGCAGGATCTGCGGCAGCAGCTCCCGGTGCAGTCGGACGTGGGTGTCGAGCAGCGTCCGGGCCGTCGCGGCGGCCCGGCCGTCCCGCGCCGCCGCCTCGGCCAGCAGCCGCACCGCCCGCACCGGGTACCGCTGCGCGGCCTCCTGCAGCGCCGGACGGACGTGCTTGTCCTCCACCCCGGCCAGCAGCAGCCGGAACGCCGCGTCGGTCGGCAACTGCACCAGCACGGCGGCGAGCTCCCTGGCCTCGGTCGCGTCGTGCGCCTGCTCGAGCGCCTCGCGCAGCAGCGGGACGAAGGCCGTGCCGACGCTCTCGGCGAGCGTCGCCACCAGCGTCACCTGCCAGGCGCGCCACATCCGTTGGAGGTCGGCGGCCATCGGCTCCACCTGCGCCGGGTCGTCCAGTGCGTGCAGCAGCAGCACCTGCAGCCCCGCCCGCTCGTCGCCGTAGCCCGGCACGTCCGCCAGGCACTGCGCCATCCAGCCGGGCACGCCCGGGGCGAGGTAGCAGGCGAGCGCCCGCTGCCGGGGCGTGCCCCGGTGCTCGGCGGCGGCCGCCAGGGCCGCCCGGTACTCCGGCTCCGGGGCGGCGGCGAGCAGCGCGCGCAGCCGGTTCTCCACCGTGCGTTCGTCCCGCCCGTAGGAGGGCAGGGGGCCGACCCGCCGCCGCAGCGAGATGTTCGAGATGTCCGACCCGGACTGCAGGTAGTTGGTCTCCACGGTGTGCTTCTCCAGCACCGCGCGCACCGCGAAGGGCAGCCCGTGCCGGGCCGTCCAGACGTCGGCGAACAGCGCCTTCTCCTCCGCGTCGGCCTGCCACGGGGCCGGCACGATGCTCGCCACCGCGGCCGCGCCCAGCACGTCCGGCGCACCGTCCAGGTAGGCGCGCGCGGCCCGCACCAGCTCCGGGTCGGAGGCCGGGGCGTCCAGCACCCGCTCCACCCACTGCCGCCGGCCGTCGATCCGCCGCCGCTCCCGCTCCAGCGCCTCCGGCCCGGGCCACACCACCTCCGGGATCCGGCCCGCGCG
This sequence comes from Kitasatospora cineracea, assembly GCF_003751605.1. NCBI lineage: Bacteria > Bacillati > Actinomycetota > Actinomycetes > Kitasatosporales > Streptomycetaceae > Kitasatospora > Kitasatospora cineracea. The sequence continues at coordinate 168,386 of NZ_RJVJ01000002.1, read as the reverse complement.
GCGCGGCAGCACCGCCTTCCACCAGGCCGCGGGCATCACGAAGGCGTCCTCGTCCGGCAGTTCACGCACCTCGCCGCCCCCCGCGGCCTCGCCGCCCCCGACCGGCGCCTCCCCGGTGGCCCCCGTGCCCCCGACCTCCGCGTACCCCTTGCGCTCCTTCTCCGCGACCTGCTTGGCGAAGTGCGCCAGCGCGGCCCCGGCGGAGGCCAGTTCCTTCAGCTGCTCGCGCCCCTCGGTGCCGAGGCGGCCGTAGCGCACCCGCACCGCCGTGTCCTCGACGGCCGCCTCCCAGAACTTCGCAGAACCGTCCCCGACGAGCTCCCAGCGCCGCACAGCCCACTCCTCCGTGCCCTGACCATCCGATGATCGACACCCGGCACCCTAGCGACGCCCCCCGACACCGACGCACGCACCGGAGCCGGGGACGCCCCGGCCCCGAGCGGAGGGGGAGATATCGACCAGGACGCGTCAACGACCGGCACCAGCCGTTCGAGCACCCACCGATCGCCCCGGTGGCCACCCCGCCACCGCACCCCGCCCGGAAAAGCAGAAAGACCCCTGATCAACAGGGGTCTCACTTCTGGTGTCCGAGGGGGGACTTGAACCCCCACGCCCGATAAAGGGCACTAGCACCTCAAGCTAGCGCGTCTGCCATTCCGCCACCCGGACCGGGTGTCGTCCTCGCGGGGCGTTCCCCGCGCTGACATGGACAACAGTAGCAAAGATCGACTGCCAGACCCAAAACCCGGGGGCGGCGGGGTGGGCGGGGCTTCGAATGCGGGGCGGCGCGGACGTCGGTCAGGAGTGTCGGGGAGATATGCCCTTGGGGCCGGACGGGTGGTGGGGGAGGATGACGGGACGGCGCCCGCGGTCCCCGGCCGGGGTCGGGGCGGCGCGGGCCGCAGCCGCGCCGGGGCGGGCAGACACGAGGTGGGAGCGATGAGCGTGGGCATCGAGCGCGCGGTGACGGCCGAGTCGGAGGTCGCCGAGATCTGCCGGGACCTGATCCGGATCGACACCAGCAACTACGGGGACGGCTCCGGCCCGGGAGAGCGGAAGGCCGCCGAGTACGTGGCCGAGCAGCTCGCCGAGTTCGGGCTGGAGCCGCAGATCTTCGAGTCGGCCAAGGGCCGGGCCTCCACGGTGGTGCGGATCGAGGGCGAGGACCGCTCCCGGCCGGGCCTGCTGATCCACGGGCACACCGACGTGGTCCCGGCCAACGCCGACGACTGGACGGTGCACCCGTTCTCCGGCGAGATCACCGACGGCTGCGTGTGGGGCCGCGGCGCCGTCGACATGAAGGACATGGACGCGATGACCCTCGCGGTGGTCCGCGACCGGCTGCGCACCGGCCGCAAGCCCCCGCGCGACCTGGTGCTGGCGTTCCTCGCCGACGAGGAGGCCGGCGGCACGTACGGCGCCCGGTTCCTGGTGGACCGGCACCCCGAGCTGTTCGAGGGCGTCACCGAGGCGATCGGCGAGGTCGGCGGCTTCTCCTTCACCGTCAACGACCAGGCCCGGCTGTACCTGGTGGAGACGGCGGAGAAGGGCATGCACTGGATGCGCCTGACCGTCGAGGGCCGGGCCGGCCACGGCTCGATGGAGAACGACGACAACGCGATCACCGAGCTGTGCGAGGCGGTGGCCCGGCTCGGCCGGCACCAGTTCCCGCTGCGGATCACCAAGACCGTCCGGGCCTTCCTGGACGAGCTCTCGGACGCGCTGGGCGTGCGCCTCGACCCGGAGGACATGGACGAGACGCTCCGGGTGCTCGGCGGCATCGCCAAGATGATCGGCACCACCCTGCGCAACACCGCCCAGCCGACCATGCTCGGCGCCGGCTACAAGGTGAACGTCATCCCCGGCCAGGCCACCGCGCACGTGGACGGCCGCTTCCTGCCCGGCTACGAGGAGGAGTTCCTGGCCGAGCTGGACAGCGTCCTCGGCCCGCGCGTCAAGCGCGAGAGCCTGCACCACGACAAGGCGATCGAGACCAGCTTCGACGGCGCCCTGGTCGAGGCGATGCAGACCGCGCTGCGCGCCGAGGACCCGATCGCCCGGGCCGTCCCCTACTGCCTGTCCGGCGGCACCGACGCCAAGTCCTTCCAGGACCTGGGCATCCGCTGCTTCGGCTTCGCGCCGCTGCAGCTCCCGCCGGACCTGGACTTCGCCGGGATGTTCCACGGCGTGGACGAGCGGGTGCCGGTGGACGGCCTGAAGTTCGGCGTCCGGGTGCTGGACCGGTTCATCGACCTGGCCTGAGCCGGGGAAGTGCGGTTAATCGGTCCAGCATCAGAGCTTTCGAGCATCCGAAATGGCGATCACCTGTTCGCTTGATCACTTCAACGGGTGAATGCGGATCCGGCCCCGTGTCCCGGCCGCGGAGGCTTCGTTCTTCCGTGTGCAGCCCGGGGGAACGGGCTGGAAACGACCAGGAGGAGCAGTTCAGATGAAGGCCAAGAAGATCGCTGCCGTTGTCGCCGCCACCGGTGGCCTGGTGCTCGCGGGCGCCGGCGTCGCCTCGGCGCACGGCGGTGCGGGCGCGGACGGTGCCGCGGTCGCCTCCCCGGGCGTGCTCTCCGGGAACCTGATCCAGATCCCGGTGCACGTCCCGGTGAACGTCTGCGGCAACACGATCAGCGTGATCGGCCTGCTCAACCCCGCGTTCGGCAACGCCTGCCAGAACGTCTGAGCGGGTCCCGCCGAGGACCGGCGGGCCGCCGACCCCGAGTTCCCGCCCCCGCGCGACCCCTGTGTCGCGCGGGGGCGGACGCGCGTCCGGGGTCGGGGAGGCGGGCGTCGGCCCCGGACGGGTGAACGGTGCGGTTCCCGGAGAAAGGGAGAGCTCACCCGATCGGATGAAGTGACTGCAGATGGCTCAACCTTCACCGTTAAGGGTCGTTGAAGTAGTGCCGCCGCCTTCGCGGCAGGCAATTCCGACTATCGGACCGACCGGAACTCCGGAGCCGCCGGAAATCCGCCGGGGAACCGGCCCGGCGGCGGCCCGGAACCGGATCGGACCACCGAACGAGAAACCAAGGGGAGTCAATGCGACAGGTCGCCAGGAAAGGCCTTCTCACGGCCATGGCCACCGGCAGCGTGCTGGCCTCGACCGCGGGCTACGCCCACGCGGCCGCCGATGCGCACGGCGTGGCGGCCAACTCGCCCGGCGTGGGCTCCGGGAACGCGGTGCAGGTGCCCGTGGAGCTCCCCGTGAACGCCTGCGGCAACACGATCAACGTGATCGGCCTGCTCAACCCGGCGTACGGCAACGACTGCTCCAACGTCAGCCACACCGGCCGCAGCGCGGGCAGCACCGGGAGCGGCAGCCACACCGGCACCGGCGACCGGTCCGGCTCGGGCACCGCGGGCTCGGGCACCGCGGGCTCCGGTGCCGGCGGGACGAGCAGCAACTCGCCCGGCGTCGCCTCCGGCAACAACGTCCAGGTCCCGATCAGCGCGCCGGTCGACGCCTGCGGCAACTCGGTCAACGTGGTGGGCCTCGGCAACCCGGCGTACGGCAACAACTGCGCGAACGTGTCCACCGCGCACCAGCCGCCCGTCACCCCGCCGCCGGTCACCCCGCCCGGCCACGACTGCGACTGCCCGCCCGAGCAGACCGGCGGCGAGCACAGCACCCCGCCCGGCCCCCCGGGAACCGACCGCACCGGCGGCCCCGGCGGCGACCAGTCCGTCACCCCGGCGCCGGTCGCCCCCGTGGTCCAGGCCCGGGCCGCCGCCCCCGTCGCGGAGCAGGCCCTGGCCTCCACCGGTGTCTCCGGCCTGGAGGTCATCGCCCCGGCCGGCCTCGCGCTGCTGCTCGGCGGCGGCGTGCTCTACCGCCGCTCGCGCTCGCTGGCCCGCCGCTGACGGCGCCCGCCCGCCCCTGACGCCCGCGCCCGGGCGCCCCGCCACGGCTCACAGGCCGGCGGCGGGGCGCCCGGGCGCGGGCACGCCTCCTACCAGCTGGAACGGACCTGCCGGATGATCCGCCGCTTCAGCCGCACCGTCCGGCTGCCGTCGGGGAACAGCCGGAGCCGGTCGAGCTCCCAATTCCCGTACTCGGCGTGCTCGGTGAGCAGTTGGCGCGCGGCGTTCCGGGTGGTGCCGCGGGGCAGGCGGAGCGACTGGTACTCGTACTCCGGAAGCCGGACCGTTTTGGTAGGGATCAAGGCGTCTCCTCCGCTGCTGTGCTGCCTGCAAGCCTACGGCGCGTCGCCGAAAGGTGGCCGGTCCGGGTCGGCCCGCCCGGGCGGACGGTCCGAGCCTCGTCCCGGCCGGAGCTGATCGTCAATCAGTTTTCCGGTACCGGAAGGGATACCCGCCCCGGGCCGCACCGATGCGCCCCGCACACGCCCGGTGGGCGCTCCGGTCGGCGGTCCGGTCGGCGGTCCGGCGGGCGGGAAATGGCGCGCGGCGGCGGGCGCAGAACCGCCCGGAACGGACATCGGGGGTGAACTTGCCCGGTTTTCCCGGCTGTAGATGACAACCGCTGTGCGTGTCGTCGCCGGGTGGGGATAGCGTCTGCACCATGTCTGATGCCGCGCAGCTGACCATCACCGAGGTACGGGCCGCCGCAGAGGCGGTCAAGGCCGCCATCGACCGCCACCTGCAGGCCGTCTCCAGCTCCACCGAACCCGGCGATCCGGTCGTCGTCCACGCCTACGAGGAGCTCGCGGCGGCAGCCATCGCCTACGACCAGATCCTGTACGAGGTCTACGACGAGGTCACCCCCTTCGAGATCCCCGGCGACGACGCCGGGTCCGGCTACCAGGGCCCCGAGCACCCCGAGGCGATCAGCGTGCTGATCCGCCGGGACTACCTGATCGCCGACCCGAAGCGGCTGCGCGCCCAGGCCGAACGGGTCGACGAGTCGCTCCCGCCGGGCGCGGGCGCCGAGGGCGAGGTGACGGCGGCGCTCGGCGTGCTGTTCGGCGAGTACGAGCCGGACGAGATCGCCGCCCGGGCCGAGGAGTTCGGCCTGGAGGAGGGCGACTCCACGCTCTGGGTGTCGGCCGCCGAACCCGCCGACCCCGGCGAGTGGCTGCCCGAACCGTTCGACGGCGCCGACCCGGAGCTGCTGATCTGCCGCTTCGACGTCAGCGAGGTCTACGACGACGAGCTCGACGAGCTCTGAGCAACCCCCGGCCCCCGCTCGCCAGGCCCCGGCCCCGTCCGGCCGCCCGGCGGGCGGGGGCCGTTCCCGTTCCGGTGCCCTTTCCGGGGCCCGGTCTCGGAAGATCGCCCGGCCTTCTTGATTCTTGCCCGAACGGACCGGATCTCGGCTAGCGTTCGGGCAGCGACGGAGACGCGTTCCGGGGCTCCGGTCCGGGGGGAGCGGAGCGCCGGCACCCGGCTACCGGTGCGGTCGTACGTCGCACGGGGGACTGCTGCCGGGCTGCGGCGGGGGAAGCGGACGAGCGGCTCAACGACGAGGCGCCCCGGGGGGATTGCGGCGGCTCTCCCTCCCACCTGACCCCGCCGAACGGTCGGCCCGGCGGCAGCGGGTACACCGCCCTGCGGGCGCGGCGGCCGGGGCCTCGCCCCGCCACCGCGCCCGCAGCGCGTTCACTGCGCGGTCAGGACCGACCGCAGCCGGGTGGTGCGGTCCGCTGCGGGCCGCTCGGCGACCGCCTGGGCCAGCGCCGGGCCCGCCGCGTGCACCACCGACAGGTGCCGCTCCGCGCGGCCGAACGCCGAGTACACCCACTGCCTGGTCAGCTGCCCGGCCGCCTCCGGCGGCAGCACCACGACCACCGCGGGCCAGCGCCGCCCGACCGCCTGGTGCGCGGTCACCGCCCAGCCGTGCCGCAGCTTCCCGGCCTGCGCCGGGGACAGCGTGATCCGGCCGCCGTCCGCCAGCTCCACGTGCAGGCCGCTCGCGTCGCCGTCCAGCACCCGCCCGGGCAGGTTGACGCCCAGCGCGGGGGAGTGCACCACCCGGTCACCCGGGTCGAAGCCGCCGAACCGGCCGGGGCCGGGATTCAGCCGGGCCTTGGCCGCCGCGTTCAGCGCCCGGGTGCCGGCCGGGCCGCCGTGGCCCGGGGTCAGCAGCACCGTCTGCTCGGGCGGCACGGACAGCGCCCGCGGGATCGAGTCGGTCAGCAGCTGGACGGCCCGGTGCACCGCCTCCCCGCCGTCCTGCGCGGTGAGGATCACCACCTCCTTGTCCGGGGCGTCCACCGGCTGCAGCTCGCCGACCCCGACCCCGGACACCAGCTCGCCGATCGGCCCGAAGTCCGGCGTCCGGGACGCCACCGCGGGGCACGCCCGGGCGGTCAGCAGGTCGGCGAAGAACCGGCCCGGACCGGCCGACCACAGGCCGCCCGGATCCCCGGACAGCACCAGCCGGGCGCCGTCCGCCATCGCCTCCAGCAGCGTCGCCGCGGTCTCCACGTCCAGCAGCGGGGCGTCCAGCACCACCAGCACGTCCAGTTCGAGGGTGCCGTCCAGCGCGCGCGGCACGTCCGCGCCGTACAGCAGCTCGTGCAGGGTGCCGATCCGCCCGGCGGCGGGGGAGCCCTCGGGCAGCAGCGCCGCCAGCGCGTCCCGCCCCTGGCCGGCCCAGACGACCGCCCACACCCGCAGGCCCAGCCCGGCCGCCGCGTGCAGCAGCGCGGCCGGCTCGGCCCGGGCCGCCTCGCCGCCGGTGTGCAGCACCAGCCCGGACGCGGACACCGCCCGGACCAGCTCCTGCGCGGAGCGCGGCGCCGCCGCCGCGGCCTCCTCCCAGGCGTCCGGACCCGGGCCGTCCTCGACGGTGGACAGCAGCCGGACCAGGCCCTCGCCGAGGCTCTCCTCCGCCAGCGCCAGCCGCTCCAGCGCCAGCATGGTGCGGACCGGCGGCTCCTCGTCCTCGTCGTGGCTGCCGGGCGGCAGCGGCAGCTCCTCCTGGAACGGCATCACCCGCCCGTCCTCCAGCACCGCCTGCAGCGCGGCCTCCGGGTCCGGCACGCGCTGGGCGCGCAGCGCCCCGGCGACCTCGCCGAGCTCCTGCGCCGAGTGCCCGCGCAGCGCGGCCTGCTCCAGCAGCCAGGCCACCAGCGCCTGCGCGCGGCGCGGGTCGCCCGGCTGGGCGGCCGGGCCGAGCAGCGCCTTGGCGAAGCCGTCGGCGTGCTCGGGACGGACCCCGGGCAGCGCGAGCACCGCCCACGGGTCCTCCCGCAGCTGCTCGGCCGCACCCTCGCCGAACTCGGCGAGCGCCGGCCCGGCCAGCTCGGCGGGCGCACCGCCGGCCGCCAGCACCTCGCCGACGGCGGCCAGCGCGGCCCTGCGCTGCGCGTCGTCGAGCGGGACGTCGGGTCGCCCGGCGGGCGCGGCCGGCCGGCGGACGGGGCGCTCGGCGGGCGCGGACTCCCCGGCCGGCGCGGGCTGCTCGACGGCGTCCTCGACCGGCTCGGACTTCGGCTCGGACTCGGACTTCGGCTCCGGCCCGCCCGACGGGTCGTCGGACGCCGCTTCGGAGGGCTCCTCCGGGGTCGCCAGGTCGACCTCGCGCGGGGGGCGGGGCGGGGCGACGATGTCGTTCGCGTTGATCGCGCCGATCGCCTTGGCCAGCGCGGCCACCGCGGCGGCGCGCTGCTCGCCGCTGAGCGGCGCGTCGGCGGGCCGCCCGGCGCCGCCGTCCGGGGTGTCCGGGGCGCCCGTCGGCGCTGCCGGGCTCTCGGCCGGGCGCTCGGCGCGGCCCTCGGCCCGGCTCGCGGCCGGGCCCTCCTCGGGGGTGGTCATCGCGGAAAGGCTCCTTCGACGGGCGGGGCGGCTACAGCTCCGTCCAGCCCTGGTCCGGGTAGCGGTGCACCGGGGCCGACACGTCGTCCAGCGCAGCGCGGATCTCACCCGGAAGCGTAAGGGCCTCGACCGACAGCGAGGACTGCAGCTGGGCGGAGGTGCGGGCGCCCAGCAGGGTGGCCGACACGCCCGGGCGGTCGCGGACCCAGGCGAGCGCCACCTTCAGCGGGGTGGAGGCGAGCCCGTCGGCGGCGGTGGCCAGCGCGTCCACGATCCGCCGGGACGCCTCGCCCAGGTACGGCTGCACCGACCCGGCGGGGTGCGGGGCGGTGCCGCGCGACTCGGGCGGCACGCCGTGCCGGTACTTGCCGGTCAGCACGCCCCGGCCGAGCGGCGAGCAGGCCAGCAGGCCGACCCCGGCGTCCAGCGCGGCGGGCAGCGCCTCGCGCTCGATGCCGCGCTGCAGCAGCGAGTACTCGAGCTGGACGGAGGCCAGCGGGGTGCGGCCGGGCACCGCGTGCTGCCGGGCCGCGGACTTGGCCAGCTGCCAGCCGCTGTACTGGCAGACACCGACGTACCGGGCCCGGCCGGAGGCGACCGCCAGGTCGAGCGCGTGCAGGGTCTCCTCGGTGGGGGTGGCCGGGTCGTGCGCGTGCACCTGCCACAGGTCGACGTGGTCGGTGTTCAGGCGGCGCAGCGAGGCGTCCAGGGCGTTCAGCAGGTGGCCGCGGGAGGCGTCGGGGCGGCGCGAGCCGGGCAGCGCGCCCGCCTTGGTGGCGATCACCAGTTCGGAGCGCGGGACCAGGCCGTCGGTCAGCCGGGACAGCAGGTACTCGGCGCCGCCGTCCGCGTACACGTCGGCGGTGTCGACCAGGGTGCCGCCCGCGTCCACGAACGCCTTCAACTGCTCGGCGGCCTCGTGCTCGTCGGTGTCCCGGCCCCAGGTGAGGGTGCCCAGGCCGAGCCGGGAGACCCGCAGGCCGGTCCGGCCGAGCTGTCGCTGTTCCATCGCGCCCTCCGTCAAGCCCGATCGTGCAGGTCGGGGGCGGTGCCCCCACGTGGTGTGAGGGTAGCGGCGAAACCCCCCGGGGCCCGGGACGACCCGCTCGGCCGACGTGTCCGCGCGCCGCGCCGCCGTCCGCGCCGTCGTCCGCGCCCGGTGCGGCCCGACCGCTACTACCGGTCAGTAGCATGGCGTCCGGCGGGGCGGCTACGCTCACCCGCACCACCCGACTGGAAGGCTTGGGCACATGCGACTCGGGATCAACCTCGGCTACTGGGGACTCGGCCTGGACGCCGACAACATCGCGGTCGCCCAGGAGGCCGACCGCCTCGGCTACTCCGTCTGCTGGGCCGCCGAGGCCTACGGCTCGGACGCCGCCACCGTCCTGTCCTACGTCGCCGCGAGGACCGAGCGGATCGACGTCGGCTCGGCGATCTTCCAGATCCCGGCCCGCACCCCCACCATGACCGCGATGACCGCCGCCACCCTCGACACCCTCTCCGGCGGCCGCTTCCGGCTCGGCCTCGGCGTCTCCGGCCCGCAGGTCTCCGAGGGCTGGTACGGCGTCAAGTTCGACAAGCCGCTGGCCCGCACCCGCGAGTACGTGGAGATCATCCGCAAGGCGATGTCCCGCGAGCGCCTGGTGCACGAGGGCGCCAACTGGACCCTCCCGCTGCCCGGCGGCCCCGGCAAGCCGCTCAAGCTCACCGTCCACCCCGTCCGCGAGCACCTGCCGCTGTACATCGCCTCGATGGGCCCGAAGAACCTCGAACTCACCGGCGAGATCGCCGACGGCTGGCTCGGCCTGTTCTTCTCCCCAGAGCAGGCCGCGCTCTCCGTCGACGCCCTCGCCGCCGGCCGCGCCAAGGCCGGGCTCACCCTGGACGGCTTCGACCTCTGCCCCACCGTGAACATCGTCGTCGGCGACGACGTCCGGGCCGCCGCCGACACCCTGCGCGACTACACCGCCCTCTACCTCGGCGGCATGGGCAGCAAGGAGAAGAACTTCTACAGCCAGCTGGCCCGCCGGATGGGCTTCGAGCAGGCCGCCGACGAGGTCCAGACCCACTACCTGGCCCGCGACAAGGCCGCCGCCGCGGCCGCCGTCCCGCACGACTTCATCGACGCCACCGCCCTGCTCGGCGACACCGCCCGGATCGCCGACCGCATGCAGGCGTACGCCGCCGCCGGCGTCACCACCCTCACCCTCGCCCCGTCCGGCTGGACCCTCGACGAGCGCATCACCGCCCTGCGCACCGGCGTCGACGCCCTGGAACGCGCCGGCCTGGCCTGAGCCGCGCCCGCCGCCGACCGGTCAGCCGCCGACCGGTCGGTCGCCGGCCGGGGCGAGGGCGCGGGCGAGCTGGACGCGCGAGTGCAGGTCGAGTTTCCGGTAGACGCGGGTGAGGGTCGCCTCGACGGTCTTGACGCTGACGGTGAGGTCGGCGGCGATGTCGCGGTTGCTCGCGCCCGCCGCGGCGAGGCGGGCGCAGCGCTCCTCGGCCGAGGTGAGGCGGGGGAGGGCGCCGTCCTCCGGGGGCCGGGCTCCAGCCGGTGCAGGGCGCGGGCGGCGGCGTCGGCCCAGGGGTGGGCCCGGTGGGCGGTGAAGAGGTCGGCGGCGCTGCGGGCCGCGGCGCGGGCGGCGGCCCGGCGGCGGCCGCGGCGTTCGGTGTGGCTGAGGGCCAGCAGGGTGCGGCCGCGTTCGAGCGGGAGGTGGCGGAGGCGGTCGGCCGCGCCGGTGAGGCGCCGGGCGGCGGCGTCGTAGTCGCCGCGGGCGGCGTCCAGGAGGGCCCGGGTGCGGGCCAGGGCGGGGAGGACCGAGGCCCGGCCGAGGCCGGTCGCGGTGCGGTGGGTGTCGGCCAGCAGGTCGTCGGCCTCGTCGAGGCGGCCGACGGCGACCAGGGCTTCGGCCAGGTCGGCGTGCCAGCGCAGCACGGAGGGGTCGCGGACCTGCTGCTGCCGTTCCAGGTCGCGGACCTCCGCCAGGGCTTCCAGGGCCTCCTTGGGCCGGCCGGTGGCGAGCAGCAGGTGCCCGAGGGCGTAGAGGTTGCGGGAGAGGAAGACCTTGTTGTCCTCGTGCCGGGCGGCGTCGATGCCGCGGCGGGCGTGCTCCAGGGCGGTGCCGGTGCTCCGGCCGGCGCCCTCGGCGAGGGCGGAGGTGTAGCAGGCGGGGGCGGGTGACAGGGCGGTGCGGTCGGTCAGGGCCTGGGCGCGGTGCGCGTGATCGAGGGCCCGGGCGCAGCGTCCGGCGCGCAGTTCGGCCTCGGCGAGGCTGCGCAGGACGTCGACGGTGGCTTCGGCGTCCGGGGTCCGTTCGGCTTCGACGAGCAGCGGCAGCAGCAGGGCGCGGGCCCGGTCGGGGAGGTCGTCGAAGAGGGCGTGCCGGGCGGCGAGGTGCTGGGGTGCGCCGTTGACGGGGACGGCGGCGGTGCGCGGCAGGGACAGGGCGTGCCCGAGCGTGGCCTCGCTCCCGGGGTGGCCGAGGATCCGTTGGACGCGGGCCTGCATGGTCAGGGCCAGGGCGCCGGTGGCGCTGTCGCCGGCGGACAGGGCGAGGGCGGCGGCCTGTTCGGCCAGGACGCACGCCCGGTGGGGGTCGCCCTCGCTGACGTTGGCCCAGACGGCCTGGCGGATCAGCACCCGCGAGGTCAGGTCCGGGCGTCCGGCGGCCGCGTGGAGGGCGTCGGCGAACAGGTGGTCCGCGTCGTCCAGGTGCTGTCCGCTCGCGTCGATCAGGGCGATGAGGGTGTCGACGCGCCGGGCGGGGCCGGTGTCGTGCTCCAGGACGAAGCGGGCGGCGACCCGGCCGCGGGGGAGGTCCCCGTAGTGCGCGGCGTCGCGGGCGGCGGTCAGGGCCCGTTCGGTGAGCAGGCCGGTGTCCTCGCGCGGGGTGCGCTGGGCGGCGAGCAGGGAGAGTTCGGCGGCCAGGGCGTGCTCGCCGCGCAGCCGGGCGCTCCCGGCGGCCCGGGCGGCGCGGGCGGCGGTGCGCGGGTCGACGGCGTCCGAGGCCAGCGCGGTGTGCCGGTCGCGGCGGAGGCCGTCGTGGCTGGCCTCGGCCAGGCGCGCGTGCAGGAGCCGGCGGGCGGTCTCCGGGAGCCGGGTGGTGAGTTCGGTGCCGATCGCGGAGGCGGTGAAGCGCACCTGCCCGTCGGGCCGGTCGGTGTCGAGGAGTCCGGCGGCCTCGGCCTCGGCCAGGAGGGCCCCGGCGGCCGGGCCGGCGAGCCGGGCGAGCAGCGTGCGGTCGGGGCGGTCGTCGAGCGCGGCGAGCGTCAGCAGTTCCCGGACCTCCTCCGACACGGTGCCCAGCCACTCGCCCACCAGCCGGCGGGCCGCCGGGGGCAGCGCCGGGCCGTCCTCGGCGCCCCGGGCGGCCGACGGGTCGGCGGCGCGGTCGAGGTCCTCGGCCAGGGCCAGGACCAGGGCGGGGTTCCCGCCGCCGGCGGTGCGGATCCGGGCGACCTCGCGCAGGGTCGGCCGGTGCGGCGCCAGCAGCGCCGCGACCTGGCGGTCCGTCAGGGCCGGTACCCGCACCGGGTGCGCGTCCTCGCCGCTCCAGTGGCCGCCGGCCTCCGGCCGCCAGGTGCGCTCGGCGGCGATGACGGGCAGGTCCGGCGCCAGGCGCAGGGCCCAGCGCAGCACGGCCGCGCTGGCCGGGTCCAGCCACTGGGCGTTGTCCACCACCAGCGTCATGGGCGGCGCGTCCCGCAACAGGGCGGCGGTCAGCCGGCGCAGCCGCAGCGAGGCCCCGGCACCGTCCGGGTCGCCGGCGGCCCCGTCCAGACCCGCCGCCAGTTCCCGGGCGGCGGGCAGCGGTTGGGCGGCGAGGGCGAGTTCCAGCAGCCCGGCGTAGGGGACGCGGGCGTCCTGCGGGCCCGGGGCCAGCCGCAGCACGGGCAGGCCCAGCCGCCGCCCCAGGACGCCGGCGGCGGTGGTCTTGCCGATGCCGGGCGGCCCGAACAGCACCACCCGGCGGGTGCCGGGCACGTCGTCCGGCACCACCGGCACCACCGGCACCACGGCGCCGGCCGCCCCCTGAAGCTCACTCACCCGCGTCGCAGAGTCTGGCACCGGGCCATGGTGCGCCCCCGGCGCCGCTGCGGTCCAGGTCAAGGGATTGCCCTGATGTGGGCGGCCCCCGGCCTTCCCTAGCCTCATCGCCACAGTCGAGCTGTCATCCGGCCGCCGGGCGCCCCCCACCCCCCGACGACGTCCCGCGGCCCTCTCCCCCTCAACCCCAGCTCGGCGGGAGGAATGCGATGTCCCGCAAGAACGCCCTCGCGGCCGCCGTGGCGGCGGCCCTCACCCTGGGCACCGTGACCGTGGCGGCCACCCAGTCCACCGCGGCCGCCAGCTCCACCGCCCGACCCGGCGCCGGGTTCCGGGCGATGAGCGCCGACGCGCGCACCGAGGCGCTGCGCACCGCCGACCGGGAGGCCGCCGCCGTCGCCGCGTCGCTCGGCTTCGGCCCCGACGAGCGCCTGACGGCCAAGGACGTGCTGGTCGACACCGACGGCGCCCGGCACGTGCGCTACGACCGCACCTACCGCGGCCTGCCCGTCATCGGCGGCGACCTGGTCGTCCACTACGCGAAGAACGGCAAGGCCACCGGCTCCGACCAGGCCCACCAGGGCGCGATCAAGGTGGCGGGGGTGACGCCGAAGCTGAGTGCGGCCGACGCCTCGGCCGCGGCCGCCCGGCACGCCAAGCACGTCAGGAACGCCAGGAGCGACGCCGCGGACAGCAGCACCCTGGTGGTGTACGCGGTCGGCAAGGTCCCCGTCCTCGCGTACCGCTCGACCGTCACCGGCGAGGGCGAGAGCGGCCCCGCCTCCCGGGAGGCGGTGATCGTCGACGCGGGCAGCGGCGCGCCGCTCGACCAGTACGAACTGCACCAGGGCGTCACCGGCACCGGCAACGGCGTCACCGTCGGCCAGGTCTCCATCGAGACCACCCAGTCCGGCAGCGGCTACACCCTCACCGACGCCTCCCACGGCGGCACGATCGTCTACGACTCGTACAACAGCCCGCAGTCCAACCCGAAGCAGAACGCCCGCACCTTCAGCAGGACCACCAACTCCTGGGGCACCGGATCGACTTCGAGCCGGGAGAGCGCCGCCGTCGATGCCTCCTACGGCCTGGCCAAGACCTGGGACTTCTACCAGAGCGCGTTCAACCGCTCCGGCATCCGCAACGACGGCCGCGGCGCGCCTGCCTACGTGCACGTGGACAGCAGCCTGCTGAACGCGTTCTACGACGACTCCTGCTTCTGCATGTCCTTCGGCGACGGCTCCTCGCAGAACGGCAACACCCCCGTCACCGCGCTCGACGTGGCCGGCCACGAGATGAGCCACGGCGTCACCGCCGCCACCGCCAACCTCAACTACTCCGGCGAGAGCGGCGGCCTCAACGAGGCCACCAGCGACATCTTCGGCACCATGGTCGAGTTCTACGCCAACAACAGCTCCGACCCCGGCGACTACTACATCGGCGAGAAGCTCAACATGCCCGGCGGCTACATGCGCCGGATGGACAACCCCGCCGTCGACGGCAACTCGCTGTCCTGCTACAGCTCCAACGCGGGCTCGGTGGACGTGCACTACTCCTCCGGCATTGCCAACCACTTCTTCTACCTGGCCGCCGAGGGCACCGGCGCCAAGACCATCGGCGGCCTCCCGCACAACGGCACCACCTGCGACAACGACACCTTCTCCGGCATCGGCCGGGACAAGGCCGCAGCCGTCTGGTACCGGGCGCTCACCACCTACATGACCTCCACCACCACCTACTCCTCGGCCCGCACCGCGACCCTCCAGGCCGCCGCCGACCTGTACGGCGCCAACTCCCAGGAGCGGTACCTCGTCTCCAAGGCGTGGGCCGCCGTCAGCGTCGGCACCGCCCTGCCCGACCCGGGCACCGGCAGCCCCTCCCCGTCGCCCTCCACCTCCACCAGCCCCGCCCCGTCCCCGTCCCCGTCGTCCACCGGCAACCCCAACCCGGGCAACGCGCTGACCAACGGGAGCTTCGAGCAGGGCACCGCCGGCTGGACCCAGAGCGACAACGACATCACCAACTCCACCCTCCAGGCCGCGCACGGCGGCTCCTGGTACGCCTGGATGATGGGCTACGGCACCTCCGCGATCGAGTCCCTGTCCCAGTCGAACATCGCGGTGCCCGCCACCGGCAGCCCCAGGCTCACCTTCTGGCTGAAGGTCAGCACCCAGGAGAGCGGTGCCACCGCCTACGACACCCTCAAGGTCAACGTCAACGGCACCACGCTGGCCACCTACTCCAACGCCAACGCCTCGGCCGGGTACGTCCAGAAGACCGTCGACCTGTCCGCCTACAAGGGCCGGAGCGTGAAGCTGGAGTTCGCCGGCACCGAGGACGCCTACCTGGCGACCGTCTTCCTCGTCGACGACGTCGCCATCGGCTGACCGGTCCCGCACACTCCTGCGGCCGGACCCGTCGCGGGACGGCTCCGGCCGCAGGACTGCCGCGTTCGCGCGGGGTGGCAACGGAGGCGGCAGCCCGTGGCCGGACCCTCCTGGGGCGGGGCCCGGCCACGGGGCCGCCGCGCGTCGGGCGGTGCCGGTCAGTCGGCCGACCGGGCGGCGGCGAGGCCCGCGGTGCGCAGCCGGGCCCCTTCCCCGGCCGCGCTCCGGGCGAGCCCGGCGGACGGGGCGCTGCCGCCCCGGGAGCGGGCGGAGACCGGCCGGGCCGGGCGGAGGGAGGAGGACGGGCCGGGACGGGACTACAGCCAGCCCGCGCGCTTGAAGAGCCGGTGCAGGCCGACGCAGACGCCCGCCATCAGGCCGAGGGCGACGGGGTAGCCCCAGGGCTGGCGCAGTTCCGGCATGTGCTCGAAGTTCATCCCGTAGATGCCGGCGATCATGGTCGGGACGGCGGCCAGCGCGGCCCACGCGGAGATCTTCCGCATGTCGTCGTTCTGCTGCACGCTGACCTGCGCGAGGTTGGCGGAGAGGATGTCGGACAGCAGCCGGTCCAGGCTCTCCACCACCTCGTTGACCTTGGCCAGGTGGTCCGCCACGTCCCGGAAGTACGGGCGCAGCCCGTCGGCGACGAACGGCACCTGCACGTCGGCGCCGGCCCGGGTCAGCCGCAGCGCGGGCTCCATCAGCGGGAAGGTGGCCTTGCGGAAGCCCACCACCTGCCGCTTGAAGCCGTAGATCCGCTCGGCGGCGCCGCGCGAGCGCCCGGGGGAGAAGATCTCCTCCTCCAACTCGTCCAGGTCGGTCTGCAGCTCGGTGGCCACGTCGAGGTACTGGTCGACCACCAGGTCGCAGATCGCGTACAGCACCGCGGCGGGCCCGTGCGCGAGCAGTTCGGGCTGCTCCTCGAGCTTGGCCCGCAGCTGCTTGAGCGGGCTCTCCGGGCCGTGCCGGACGGTCATCACGTACGAGTCGCCCAGGAAGATCATCAGCTCGCCGATCGAGACGGTCTCGTCCTGCTGGTGGTAGGCGGCGGTCTTCAGGACGGTGAACACCGAGTCCTGGTAGATGTCGACCTTCGGGCGCTGGTGCGCCGTCACCGCGTCCTCGACCGCCAGCGGGTGCAGGCCGAACTCCTCGGCGACGTGGTCGAACTCCGCCGCGGTGGGGTCCGCCAGGCCGATCCACAGGAACCCGTCCCCGGCCGCGCGGACCTCCGCGAGGGCGTCCGAGAAGTCCTCGGGGCCCTCGGTGCGCTTGCCGTCCCGGTAGGTGCCGCAGTCCACGATCATGCCCGCCATTGTGACCGACCGGGGCCGCCCGCGGGGAGGGGCGGACCCCGTACCCTTCAGGTATGCCCACCCTGCTGCTCGTCCGCCACGGCCGGTCCACCGCCAACTCCGCCGGGATCCTCGCCGGATGGACGCCCGGAGTCGACCTGGACGACACCGGGCGGGCCCAGGCCGCCGCGCTGCCCGAGCGGCTCGCCGGGCTGCCGATCGCCCGCCTGGTCAGCAGCCCGCTGGAGCGCTGCCGGCAGACCCTGGAGCCGCTGCTCGCCGCCCGCCCCGAACTGGCCGCCCCCGCGCTGGACGAGCGGCTCGGCGAGTGCCACTACGGCGAGTGGACCGGCCGCCCGCTGTCCGAGCTCGCCGACGAGCCGCTCTGGCGCACCGTCCAGGACCACGCCTCGGCCGCCGCCTTCCCCGGCGGCGAGTCGCTGCGCGCGCTCAGCCACCGCACCGTCGACGCGGTGCGCGAGTGGAACGACAAGGTCGCCGTCGACCACGGGCCGGACGCGCTCTGGGCCGTCGCCACCCACGGCGACGTGATCAAGGCGATCGTCGCCGACGCCCTCGGCCTGCACCTCGACCACTTCCAGCGGATCTCGGTCGAGCCCTGCTCGGTCACCGCGATCCGCTACACCCCCCACCGCCCCTACCTGCTGCGCCTGGGCGACACCGGCTCGCTCGCCGCGCTGGCCCCGCGCCCGCACGGGCACTCGGCCGGCGACGACGCGGTGGTCGGCGGCGAGACCGGCACCGCCTGAGCGTCCCGGCACCGCCTGAGCGTCCCGGCACCGCCTGAGCGTCCCGGCACCCGGCGCCCGGGCGCCGCGCCCGCGCACAACTGCCCGACCGCACGCGGAAACCGCCCGCCCCGCGTGCCGCTCACGGCCCGTTTGGCCGTAGGGTGAGATCGAGAAGACCGCAACCCCTTCCGGAGCGAACAGCGTGTCCCGTCAGGTCCACTTCTTCGACCAGCCCGAGCGGTTCGTGGCCGGCACCGTCGGCCAGCCCGGCGCCCGCGCGTTCTACCTGCAGGCGTCCTCGCGCGGCCGGATCACCAGCGTCCTGCTGGAGAAGACCCAGGTCGCCGCGCTCGCCGAGCGCGTCGAGGAGGTCCTCGACGAGGCGCTGCGGCGCAGCGGCGGCGAGGCCGCGATCCCGGCCGTCGCCCCCGTCGAACTGCTCGACACCGCCCCGCTCGACCTGCCGCTGGAACAGGAGTTCCGGGTCGGCACGATGGCGCTGGCCTGGGACGCCCGGGACGAGTGCCTGGTGGTCGAGGCGCAGGCGTACGTCGAGGAGTCCGAGGAGGAGAACGAGGCCGAGGTCTTCGACGACGAGAACGGCCCCGACCTGCTGCGGGTCCGGCTCAGCGGCGCGATGGCCCGGGTGTTCGCCAAGCGCGCCCTGGACCTGGTCGCGGCCGGCCGCAAGCCCTGCCCGTTCTGCAACCTGCCGCTCGACCCGGAGGGCCACCTGTGCCCGCGCGCGAACGGCTACCGGCGCTGAGCGAGCAACCGGAAGGGACGGGGGAGCAGGTGGAACAGGTGGAGGCCCCCGGCACCGACCCGGCCACCAGCGCCGCCCTGGCCGCCGACCCCGCCACCGCGCTCACCCTGCTGCGCACGGGCGCCCTGGCCGTGCACGGCCGGGTCACCGACGCCTCCAACGCCGTCCTGTACTGCACCGCCACCCTGGACGGCGTCACCGCCCCGTGCGTCTACAAGCCGGTCGCGGGGGAGCGCCCGCTGTGGGACTTCCCCGACGGCACCCTGGCCGGCCGGGAGACCGCCGCGCACGAGGTCTCCGCCGCCACCGGCTGGCACCTCGTCCCGCCCACCGTGCTGCGCGACGGCCCGGCCGGGCCCGGCATGGTGCAGCTGTGGATCGAACCCGACCCGCAGGCACCCGAACTGCTCGACCTGCAGCCCCTGGACGGCGTCCGGGACGGCTGGCTCCCGGTCGTCCGGGCCGAGGTCGGCGGCGGCCGCCAGGCCTGGCTGGTGCACCGCGACGACGCCCGGCTGCGCCGCCTCGCCGTGCTGGACGCCGTCCTCAACAACGCCGACCGCAAGGGCGGCCACTGGCTGCCCGCCGCCGACGGCCGGATCTACGCCATCGACCACGGCGTCACCTTCCACACCGACCCGAAGCTGCGCACCCTGCTCTGGGGCTGGGCCGAGCAGCCGCTCACCGCCGAGGCGCTCGAGGTGCTGGCCGCGCTCGCCGCCGACCTCGACGGACCGCTCGGCGAGCGGCTGCGCCCGCACCTGACGCCCGGTGAGCTCGCCGCGCTGAAGGCCCGGACCGCCGCGCTGCGGACCGCCGGACGGCATCCGCTGCCGTCGGCGGAGTGGCCTTCTATTCCCTGGCCGCCGGTCTGATACCGATCCGAAACCGAGGACGAACGGATTCCGGCCGATCGCGTCCATAGGTTGGTCTTTCAAATGATCGCAAGGTTAGAGTCGGTGCCATGCATGCCTGGCCCGCCTCCGAGGTTCCCGCCCTTCCCGGTCAGGGGCTTCCCCTGCGCATTCACGACACCGCCACCAGCAGTGTCCGAGAGGTCGTGCCCACCGGCCCGATCGCCCGGCTCTACGTCTGCGGCATCACCCCCTACGATGCGACCCACCTGGGCCACGCCGCCACCTACAACACCTTCGACCTGGTGCAGCGGGTCTGGAAGGACGCCGGCCACGACGTCCTCTACGTCCAGAACGTCACCGACGTCGACGACCCGCTGATCGAGCGGGCCGCGGCCACCGGCCAGGACTGGACCGCGCTCGCCGAGCGCGAGACCGCGCTGTTCCGCGAGGACATGACCGCGCTGCGGATGCTCCCGCCCGCGCACTACATCGGCGCCGTCGAGTCCATCCCGTGGATCGTCCCGCTGGTGCAGCGCCTGCTCGCCTCCGGCGCCGCCTACGAGGTCGACGGCGACGTCTACTTCTCGGTCGACGCCGACCCGCGCTTCGGCGAGGTCTCCGGCCTCACCCGCGAGCAGATGCTCCCGGTCTTCGCCGAGCGCGGCGGCGACCCCGAGCGCCCCGGCAAGAAGAACCCGCTGGACGCCCTGCTCTGGCTCTCCGCCCGCCCCGGCGAACCCGCCTGGGAGACCGAACTCGGCCGCGGCCGCCCCGGCTGGCACATCGAGTGCGTGGCCATCGCGCTGCAGTTCCTCGGCATGGACTTCGACATCCAGGGCGGCGGCAGCGACCTGTCCTTCCCGCACCACGAGATGGGCGCCGCCCACGCCCAGGTCGCCCTCGGCGAGCACCCCTACGCCCGCGCGTACGTGCACGCCGGCATGGTCGGCCTGGACGGCCACAAGATGTCCAAGTCCCGCGGCAACCTGGTCTTCGTCTCGGCCCTGCGCCGCGACGGCATCGACCCCGCCGCGATCCGGCTCGCCCTGCTCGCCCACCACTACCGCAGCGACTGGGAGTGGACGGCCGCCGACCTCGACGCCGCCCTCACCCGCCTCGCCACCTGGCGCTCCGCCGTCTCCCGCCCCGACGGCCCGCCCGCCGAGGCCCTGCTCGCCGAGGTCCGCGCGGCCCTCGCCGACGACCTCGACGCCCCCGCGGCCCTCGCGGCCGTCGACCGCTGGGCCGCCACCGCCCACGCCGAGGGCGGCGAGGACACCGGCGCCCCCGGCCTGGTCTCCCGCACCGTGGACGCCCTGCTCGGCGTCGCCCTCTGACACCCTTTCCCCGCGCCCCGCCAGGGGCGCGGGGAAAGGCGCGAGCAACCCGGCACCCACAACGAGATCGGCCCCGGGAGAGTCACCACTCTCCCGGGGCCGATCTCGCTGTGCGTGGAGCGCCTACTCCTCGTCGTCGTCCTTCGGCCGCTCGGTCGCGTGACCGGTGATCGGCTTCTCGCCCTTCGGCCCCTGGTTGTCACGCCGCCGCAGGTACCGCTCGAACTCCCGGGCGATCGCGTCCCCGGACGCCTCCGGCAGCTCCGCGGTGTCCTGCGCCTCCTCCAACTGCTGGACGTACTCCGCGACTTCGGAGTCCTCCGCGGCGAGCTGGTCGACCCCCAGCTGCCAGGCCCGGGCGTCGTCGCCGAGCTCGCCCGGCGGGATGCGCAGGTCGAGCAGGTCCTCGACCTTGTTGATCAGGGCGAGGGTGGCCTTGGGGTTGGGCGGCTGGGAGACGTAGTGCGGGACGGCGGCCCAGAACGTCACCGCGGGCACCCCGGCGTGCGCGCAGGCCTCCTGGAGGACGCCGACGATGCCCGTCGGGCCCTCGTACCGGCTCTCCTCCAGGTCGAGCGAGCGGGCCACCGCCGGGTCCGAGGTGACGCCGGAGACCGGCACCGGGCGGGTGTGCGGGGTGTCGCCCAGCAGCGCGCCCAGGACCACCACCAGCTCGACGCCCAACTCGTGGGCGAAGCCCAGCAGTTCGTTGCAGTACGAGCGCCAGCGCATGCTGGGCTCGATGCCGCGGACGAGCACCAGGTCCCGTGGCTTCGGCTCCGTCACCCGGACCACCGAGAGCCGGGTGGTGGGCCAGGTGATCCGGCGGACCCCGCCGTCGAGCCAGATGGTGGGCCGGTTGACCTGGAAGTCGTAGTAGTCCTCGGCGTCGAGCGCGGCGAACACCTTGCCGCCCCAGGTCTCGTCGAGGTGCCCGAGCGCGGCGGAGGCCGCGTCGCCGGCGTCGTTCCAGCCTTCGAAGGCGCAGATCATCACCGGGTCGATCAACTCGGGAAGGTCTTCCAGCTCGATCACCCGGCATCTCCCTCCGTCAGTGGCGGGGGCACTGCCGCCCCCGTTGTCCCTTACTGCCCAGCCTACGGGCATTGAATGCCGCCGCGGGCCGGTCGAAGTGCCCAGCGTAGTGGTGTCAGCCCACCGGTTCGGCGCAGGCGGTGGTCGGGTCCGGGGCGAGCGTGCCCGGCGGGTTGGGCGGGGTGAAGCTGGCGGCGGCCTCCCCGGGGCAGGTCGCCTTGGGCTTGGCGGTGCCGATCAGGGTCTGGCGGACGAAGACCTTGTCCACCTCGTACCGGGGCGGGCGCTCGCCCTTCCCGTCGCAGCGGGTCCCGGCGCCGCCGCCGGAGTCGGTGCGGTAGACGCGGTCGCCGACCACGACGCCGGTGCCGCCGCCCCCGCCCGGGTCGCCGGGGTGCGGGTCGTGCGGGTTGCGCAGGCAGGCCCGGGCGGCCCGGGCGGGGGAGGGGCTGGCACCGGGGCCGGGCGGCGCGGCCCCGGCGTTCTCGGCGGGCCCGCAGCCGGCCGGCAGCAGCCCGGTGGTGAGCAGCGCGAGGGCGCTGGCGGCGGTGCGCGCGAGGCTGCGCGTCATGGGTCTTCCTCCGTACCCGTGCGGTGGTCCGTGGGGCAGGCTAACCGCCCAACCCGCCCTGGCGTGACGGGTTTTCGTCGAACCTTCCGTGATGGTCCGTCAGCTCCGGACGCCCTCCGGCGGGGCCCGGCCGCCGCGGCTGCGGCGCGTCCGTTGGCCGGGCGGACGGGGAGCCAGCAGGCTGGGTGCGGGGATGTGCCCCGAATTGTCGCAAGCCATGGGAATGACCCAGCACCGCGAGGAGAGCAGGACATGAAGGCAGCCGTCGTCCGGGACTTCACCGAGCCGTTGCAGATCGAGGAGCGCGAGGTGCCCGCCCCGGCCCCGCACCAGGTGCTGGTGCGGATCGAGTGCTCCGGCCTGTGCCACACCGACATCCACGCCGCGCACGGCGACTGGCCGGTCAAGCCGACCCCGCCGTTCGTGCCCGGCCACGAGGGCGTCGGCATCGTGGAGGCGGCCGGCGCGGACGTCCGGCACGTCCAGGTCGGCGAGCGGGTGGCGATCCCGTGGCTGGCCGACGCCTGCGGCCGGTGCGACTACTGCGTGACCGGCTGGGAGACGCTCTGCCCCAGCCAGCACAACTCCGGCTACTCGGTGGACGGCGCGTACGCCCAGTACGCGCTGGCGCACGGCGACTACGTCGTCCCGGTGCCGGACGGGGTGGACCCGATGGACGCCGCCCCGCTGTCCTGCGCGGGCGTCACCACCTACAAGGCGGTCAAGCTGGCCGGCGCCCGCCCCGGCTCCCGGGTGCTGATCTCCGGAATCGGCGGCCTCGGCCACCTGGCGCTGCAGTACGCCCGAATCTTCGGCGCCGAGACGGTCGCCGTCGACATCACCGACGACAAGCTGGAGCTGGCGAAGGAGCTCGGCGCCGACCACGTGATCGACGCCCGCACCCAGGACGTGGCGCACGAGGTGCACAAGCTCGGCGGCGCCGACGCGGCGGTCTCGCTGGCCGTCTCCAACGCCTCGTTCCGGGCCGCCTACGACGCGCTGCGCCGCGGCGGCACCCTCGCCCTGGTCGCGCTGCCCGCGGAGGGCGAACTGACCCTGCCGGTCTTCGACACCGTGCTGAACGGGACGAAGGTGATCGGCTCGATCGTCGGCACCCGGCAGGACCTGGCCGAGGTGTTCCGGCTGCACCGGCTGGGCCGGACGAAGGTGATCCGGGAGACCCGCAAGCTGGAGGACGTGAACGCCTGCTTCGAGGAGGTGCTCGCGGGGAAGGTCTCGGCCCGGCTGGTGTTCGACCTGCGCTGACCCCGCAAGCCACGGGCCGCGGACGGAGGACGGAACCGGTCGGTTCCGTCCTCTTCTGCAAATCCACGCAAGCGGCTTGCGTTTTCTGTCGTACACTCCACCCATGACACGACGACTTGCCGAGGTGGCGAAGAAGGTCGGGGTCAGCGAGGCGACCGTCAGCCGGGTGCTGAACGAGAAGCCCGGTGTCTCCGAAGCGACCAGGGCGGCCGTGCTCACCGCCCTCGACGTGCTCGGTTACGAGCGGCCCACCCAGTTGCGCGGGGAGCGGGCCCGGCTGATCGGGCTCGTCCTGCCGGAGCTGGGCAACCCGATCTTCCCGGCGTTCGCCGAGGCGGTGGGCGGCGCGCTGGCCGGCCAGGGCTTCACGCCGGTGCTGTGCACCCAGACCGCGGGCGGGGTCTCCGAGGCCGACTACGTCGACCTGCTGCTCGAGCAGCACGTCTCCGGCGTGGTGTTCTTCGGCGGCCTCTACGCCCAGGGCGACGCCCCGCACGACCACTACCAGCGGCTGGCCGAGCGCAGCCTGCCGACCGTGCTGCTGAACGCCGCGATCGAGCACCTGGACTTCCCCCGGGTCTCCTGCGACGACGCGGTGGCGGTCGAGCAGGCCTTCGGCCACCTGCGGCAGCTGGGGCACACCAGGATCGGCCTGGTGCTCGGCCCGCTGGACCACATGCCCTCGCAGCGCAAGCTGGCCGCGGCCCGGGCGGTGGTGGCCAAGCTGGGCCTCGAACTGCCGGACGAGCACGTGGAGCGGGCGCTGTTCAGCCTGGAGGGCGGCCAGGCGGCCACCACCCGGCTGCTGCGCCAGGGCGTCACCGGCGTGGTCTGCGCGAGCGACCCGCTGGCGCTGGGCGCGGTCCGCGCGGTGCGCCGGGCCGGGCTCGCGGTGCCGGACGACGTGTCGGTGGTCGGCTACGACGACTCCTCGTTCATGATGTGCACCGACCCGCCGCTGACCACCGTCCGGCAGCCGATCGAGGCGATGGGCCGCGCGGTGGTGGACCTGCTGGTCGGCGAGATCGCCGGGGTCCGGGTCACCCACGACGAGCTGCTGTTCGAGCCGGAGCTGGTGGTGCGCGGGTCGACCGCGCCGGCTCGCGAGCGGAGCTGACCGGCAGCGGGTAGCGGGCCCCTGACGGGGCAGTAGGACGAGACCGCCGAGCGGGCGGGCACTTCGGTGCCCGCCCGCTTTTCGTATGCGCACGCTTGCGCCGATCCGTTGACATGCTCGTAGCGCCGCTGTAACTCTTGGCTGCCATCACGCAAAAGATGGACAGAAGATTGTCATCTTCTCGACCTTGTGAAGGGATGTCATGAGATCGAAGCGCATAACCACGCGGCTGACGGCGTCGTCGGCCACGCTGGGAATGCTCCTGCTCGCCGGGCCCCTGCTCCCGGCGGCACAGGCGGCCGGAGGGCCCAACCTGGCCCTCGGCAAGACCGTCACCGCCTCCAGCGCCAACGGCAGCTACACGGCCGGCAACGTCAACGACGGCAGCCAGGACAGCTACTGGGAGTCCAACGGCATCGCCTCCGCGCAGTGGGTCCAGGTCGACCTGGGCTCGGCGGCCTCCATCGACACGGTGGTGCTGAAGGTCCCCGGCTCCTGGGGCGCCCGGACCGAGACGCTCAGCGTGCTCGGCTCCACCGACGGCACCAACTTCTCCACCGTCACCGCCTCGGCGAACTACACCTTCGACCCGGCCTCCGGCGACAAGGCGACGATCTCCTTCGGCGCCACCACCGCCCGCTACGTGCGGGTCAACGTCACCGCCAACACCGGCTGGCAGGCCGCCCAGATCTCCGAGTTCGAGGTCTACGGCACCACCTCCGCCTCGGCGAACCTGCTGGCCGGGCGCACCTTCACCGCCAGCGGCACCTCGCAGAACTACGGGCCGGCCAACGTCGGCGACGGCGACCAGGCCAGCTACTGGGAGAGCGCCAACAACGCCTTCCCGCAGTGGATCCAGGGCGACCTGGGCTCCGCCGTCCCGGTCAACAAGCTGGTGCTGAAGCTGCCGGCCGGCTGGGACAAGCGGACCGAGACGCTCAAGGTCCAGGGCTCCACCGACGGCAGCAACTTCACCGACCTGGTCGCCTCGGCCGGCTACGTGTTCGACCCGGCCGCCGGCAACGCGGTCACCGTCAACCTGTCGACCACCACCACCCGGTACCTGCGGCTGACCTTCACCGCCAACACCGCGTGGCCGGCCGGCCAGCTCTCCGAGTTCGAGGCGTACGGCCCGACCACCGGCGACACCCAGGCCCCCACCGCCCCGTCCGGCCTCGCCTACACCTCGCCCGCCGCCGGCCAGATCAAGCTGACCTGGAACGCCGCCACCGACAACACCGGCGTCACCGGCTACGACGTGTACGCCAACGGCACGCTGCTCACCTCGGTCCCCGGCACCACCCTGACGTACACCGACAGCCGCGCCGACAGCGCGACCGTCTCCTACTACGTCAAGGCGAAGGACGCGGCGGGCAACCAGTCCGCGGCCTCCAACACCGTCACCCGCACCGGCCAGTCCGGCGACACCCAAGCGCCCAGCGCGCCCGGCAGCCTGGCGTACGCCGCGGCCGGCTCCGGGCAGGTCAAGCTGACCTGGGCGGCCTCCAGCGACAACGTGGGCGTCACCGGCTACGACGTGTACGCCAACGGCGCGCTGCGCGGCAGCGTCTCCGGCACCACCCTGACGTACACCGACAGCCAGCCGGACACCGCGACCGTCTCCTACTACGTGAAGGCCAAGGACGCGGCGGGCAACACCTCCGCGGCCTCCAACACGGTGGTGCGCACCGGCACCGGCGGCGGGACGGGCACCAACCTGGCGGCGGGCAAGCCGATCTCGGCCTCCTCCTCCACCTTCACCTTCGTGGCGACCAACGCCAACGACAACGACACCTCCACCTACTGGGAAGCCGCCGCGGGCAGCTACCCGAACACCCTCGGGGTGAAGCTGGGCGCCAACGCCACCACCAGCGCGGTGGTGGTCAAGCTCAACCCGGCCTCGGCGTGGGGCGCCCGCACCCAGACCATCGAGGTGGACGGCCGCGAGCAGAGCGCGAGCGGCTTCAGCACCCTCGTCCCGGCGCAGAGCTACACCTTCGACCCGGCGAGCGGCAACACCGTCACCATCCCGGTGTCGGCGACCGTCGCCGACGTCCAGCTGAAGATCACCGCCAACTCCGGCTCCACCGGCGGCCAGGCCGCCGAGTTCCAGGTGATCGGCGTCCCGGCCCCCAACCCGGACCTGGCCGTCAGCTCGGTGAGCAGCAACCCGGCCGCCCCGGTGGAGACCGACACCCCGACCCTGTCGGCCGTGGTGAAGAACGCGGGCACCAACCCCTCCGGTGCCACCTCGGTCAACTTCTACCTCGGCACCACCAAGGTCGGCACGGCCGCCGTCGGCGCCCTCGCGGCCGGTGCCTCCACCACCGTGACCGCGCAGATCCCGGCGCAGAACGCGGGCAGCTACCAGCTGACCGCGAAGGTCGACGAGGACAACAAGGTCATCGAGCAGGACGAGACCAACAACTCGTTCACCGCCGCGAGCCCGCTCACCGTCAGCCAGGTGGCCTCCTCCGACCTGGTCGCCGCCCCCTCGACCTGGTCGCCCTCCAACCCCGCCGACGGCAGCGCGGTGAACTTCACCGTCGCGGTCAAGAACCAGGGCACGGTGGCCAGTTCCGCCGGCAGCCACGGCATCACGGTCACCGTCGCGGACGCCACCACCGGCACCGTGCTGAAGACCCTGACCGGCGCGTACAGCGGCACCCTGGCGCCCGGCGCCACCGGCAGCCCGGTCTCGCTGGGCAGTTGGACCGCCGCCAACGGCCGCTACACCATCAAGACGGTCATCGCGACGGACGGCAACGAGCTGCCCGTCAAGCAGGCCAACAACACCTCCACCCAGTCCCTCTACGTCGGCCGCGGCGCCAACATGCCGTTCGACAACTACGAGGCCGAGGACGGCGTGCTCGGCGGCGGCGCCCAGGTGGTCGGCCCCAACCGGACCATCGGCGACGTGGCGGGCGAGGCGTCCGGCCGCAAGGCCGTCACGCTGAACACCACCGGCTCCTCGGTGGAGTTCACCACCAAGGCCGCGACCAACACCCTGGTCACCCGGTTCTCCATCCCGGACGCGGCGGGCGGCGACGGCACCAACGCCACCCTGAACGTCTACGTGGACGGCACCTTCCTCAAGTCGATCGACCTGACCTCCAAGTACGCCTGGCTGTACGGCTCCGAGACCGCCCCGGGCAACGGCCCGAGCGCGGGCAGCCCGCGGCACATCTACGACGAGGCCAACGTCCTGCTGGGCACCACCGTCCCGGCCGGGCACAAGATCAAGCTGCAGAAGGACTCGGCGAACACCTCGCAGTACGCGATCGACTTCGTCAGCCTGGAGCAGGCCACCCAGGTCGCCAACCCGGACCCGGCCAAGTACGTCGTCCCGGCCGGCTTCTCGCACCAGGACGTGCAGAACGCCCTGGACAAGGTCCGGATGGACACCACCGGCACCCTGGTCGGCGTCTACCTGCCCGCCGGCGACTACCAGACCGCCAGCAAGTTCCAGGTCTACGGCAAGCCGGTGAAGGTGATCGGCGCGGGCCCCTGGTTCACCCGGTTCTACGCCCCGACCAGCCAGTCCAACACCGACGTCGGCTTCCGGGCCGAGTCCACCGCCAACGGCTCGACCTTCAGCGGGTTCGCCTACTTCGGCAACTACACCTCGCGGATCGACGGCCCCGGCAAGGTGTTCGACTTCTCCAACGTCGCGAACATCACGATCGACAACATCTGGACCGAGCACATGGTCTGCATGTACTGGGGCGCCAACACGGACTTCATGACGATCACCAACTCGCGGATCCGGGACACCTTCGCCGACGGCATCAACATGACCAACGGCTCGACCGACAACCTGGTCTCCAACAACGAGGCCCGGGCCACCGGTGACGACTCCTTCGCGCTGTTCTCCGCGATCGACGCGGGCGGCGCGGACGAGAAGAACAACGTCTTCCAGAACCTCACCTCGATCCTGACCTGGCGCGCGGCGGGCGTGGCGGTGTACGGCGGCTACGCCAACACCTTCCGCAACATCTACATCGCGGACACCCTCTGCTACTCGGGCATCACCATCTCCTCGCTGGACTTCGGCTACCCGATGAACGGCTTCGGGACGGACCCGACCAACCTGCAGAACATCTCGCTCGTGCGGGCCGGCGGCCACTTCTGGGGCCAGCAGGTCTTCCCGGCGATCTGGGTGTTCTCCGCCTCGAAGGTGTTCCAGGGCATCCGGGTGAGCGACGTGGACATCGTCGACCCCACCTACAGCGGCATCATGTTCCAGACCAACTACGTGGGCGGTCAGCCGCAGAACCCGATCAAGGACACGGTCTTCACCAACGTGTCCATCACCGGGGCGCAGAAGAGCGGCGACGCCTTCGACGCCAAGTCCGGCTACGGCCTGTGGGCCAACGAGATGCCGGAGTCGGGCCAGGGCCCGGCGGTCGGTGACGTCACCTTCAACCACCTGACCCTGAGCAACAACTACAAGGACACCCAGAACACCACCTCGACGATGCACATCACCGTCAACCCGTAACACCCCCGCGAGCGGGACGGGCGGGCGTCCGGTCGAGGACGCCCGCCCGTTCCGGCGTGCCCGGGCGGCCCCTGCCGCGCCGGGCTCAGGGCGCCGACGGGGCCGGGCCGGTGGAGCCCCGCACCACCAGCTCGGGCTCGAACAGCAGCTCGCCCGGGGCCGCGGGGGCGCCGTCGATCCGCCCGACCAGCAGCGAGACCGCGGCCCGGCCGATCGCCTCGATCGGCTGCCGGACGGTGGTCAGCGGCGGCCGGGTGCAGTTGAGGAATGCCGAGTCGTCGAAGCCGATCACCGACAGGTCGCCGGGGACGTCCAGCCCGGCCCGCCGGGCGGCCCGCACCACCCCCAGGGCCAGCGGGTCGCTGGCGCAGACGACACCGGTCACCCCGGCCTCCAGCAGCCGCTCGGCGGCGGCGTGGCCGCCCTCCAGGCCGAACATGGTGTGCGCCACCCACTCCGGGCGCGGCTCGCGGCCGCGCAGCGCATACTGGCGGGTGAAGGCGGCGAGCTTGCGGCGGGACGGCACGTGGTCCTCCGGCCCCACCAGCAGCCCGATCCGGCGGTGCCCCAGGGTGTCCAGGTGGGCGAACGCCTGGGCCACCGCGACGGCGTCGTCGGTGGCGACCTGCGGGAAGCCCAGCTCCTCCACCGAGGCGTTCAGCAGCACCACCGGGACGCCGCGCTCGCGCAGCTGCGCGAAGTGCTCGTGCGAGGCGTCGGCCTGGGCGCAGTGCCCGCCGGCGAAGACCACCCCGGAGACGTGCTGGTCGAGCAGCACGCCGACGTGGCTGGCCTCGCCCAGGCCCGCGGTGCGGGTGCACAGCAGCGGGGTGAAGCCGCGCTGGGCGAGCGCGCCGCCGACCACCTCGGCCAGTGCCGGGAAGATCGGGTTCTGCAGCTCTGGCAGCACCAGGCCGATCAGCCGGGCGCGTTCGCCGCGCAGCCGGCTCGGCCGCTCGTAGCCCAGGACGTCCAGCGCGGTGAGGACGGCGAGCCGGGTGGCGGTGCCGACGCCGGGTCTGCCGTTCAGGACCCGGCTGACCGTGGCCTCACTGACTCCGACATGCCGCGCCACCACGGAGAGCTTGCTCTTCATGCGCAAAAGTAGAACAGAATCAAGCAAGAAGCGGCAAGGATGTCTGCAAGCAGGTCGAGGCCGGGTTCTGCCCGGCGCGGGGCGGCATCCGGGGCGGCATCCACCCGTCGATGCTCAGTCGTAACTTTTCACTTTCTCGTCAACCTCTTGCGTGAAGTGGTTCAAGGACCTACGTTCCTCACACGTCGGTTTTCGTCCCGGCCTCTTCCGAAACCTCTCCCACCCATGGGGTACACGCATGAAGCTGAACAGATCGAGCAGGATGGCGGCTGTCGCCCTCGCCGCGGGCATGCTGCTGACCACCGCCGCGTGCAGCAGCGGCTCCTCCGACAGCAAGACGGACGCCGCCGCCGGGGTGGCGGACGGCAAGCCGCTCGACCCGAACGCGACCGTCACCATCTCCATCGACTGCGCCCCGGGCGCGGACCAGGCGGCCGGCAAGGCCAACTACGCCGACGACCTGGCACTGTTCAAGACGAAGTACCCGAACGTCACCATCAACGCCAAGCCGTACGTCGGCCAGTGCGAGGTCCCGGCCCAGCAGACCGCGCAGTACAAGGCGCACAACGAGACCGGCGCGTTCCACGCCTACTTCACCGACCGCGACGCCACCCTCAACTCGGGCGACGCCCAGGACATCACCAAGTACGTCAACGACGAGACGCTGCCCGGCTTCTCCTCGATGCTGCCGTCCGTCAAGGACAACATGACGGTGGACGGCAAGGTCTACGCCCTGCCGATCAACTACTACACCACCGGCCTGATCTACAACCGCGACCTGTTCAAGCAGGCCGGCCTCGACCCCGACAAGCCGCCGACCACCTGGGACGAGGTGCAGGCCGCCGCGAAGAAGATCGCCGCGCTCGGCAACGGCATCAGCGGCTACGAGGACTACTCCGGCGGCAACACCGGCGGCTGGCACTTCACCTCCGAGCTCTACAGCCTCGGCGGCAAGATGGTCACCGACGACGGCAAGAAGGCCGCGTTCAACTCGGCCGAGGGCAAGCAGGTCCTCAAGCGCCTGCACGACATGCGCTTCACCGACCAGAGCATCGGCGCCACCCCGGTCACCCAGTGGGCCGACGCCTTCCCGCCGCTGGCCACCGGCAAGGTCGGCATGTTCCTGGGCGCCCCCGACGTCGTCAAGCACCTGATCGAGGTCCTCGGCGCCGACGCCAAGGCGTACGGCCTCGGCCCGATGCCCGGCGCCACCGGCCCCGGCAACAGCCTCGGCGGCGGCGACCTCTACTACATCAAGAAGGGCCAGACCCCGAACCAGATCAAGGCCGAGATCGCCTGGATCAACTTCCAGTACCAGACCCCGGACTCCGGCCAGTTCAACTTCGCCCGCGCCAAGACCCTGGCCGGCAGCAGCAAGGACCCGGTGGCGATCGCCGTCCCGCAGCCCTACTTCTGGTCCGCCGAGTCGGCGCAGATCCAGGCCATCACCGAGTCGCTGAAGACCAACGGCAACCTGCCGCTGAGCAACTACGACCCGTACGTCAAGAACCCCACCAAGTCCGTCACCGAGCCCCCGGCCGCGCAGCAGCTCTACAAGATCCTCGACACCGCGATGTCGGCCGCGATGACCGACGCCAACGCGAACCTCGACAGCGTGCTCGCCACCGCCGAGTCCCAGGCCAACCAGATCCTGGCCAACCAGTGACCCCGCGCCACCGGCCGGGCCGCAGCCTCCCGCGGCCCGGCCGGTGGCCGGCCACCTGACGAGGAGTCACCACCATGACCACCGCACTGACCCGCGGTCGCCCCGACGCCGAAGCGGTCCGCAGCCGCGACCGCAACCCCGGCCGGACGCCGGGCGCACTGCGCCGGGCGGTCGCCCGCAACCTGCGGGCCCACGCCTTCCTGATCGGCGCACTGCTCTGCTTCGCGCTGTTCACCTGGTACCCGATGGTCCGTGAGATCGTCATGTCCTTCCAGAAGGTCCGCTACGGCGAGACCCACTGGGTGGGGTTCGACAACTTCCGGCAGATCTTCGCCGACCCGGAGTTCTGGCCGGCCTGGAAGAACACCTTCGAGTTCACCGGCATCGCCCTGTTCTTCGGCTTCTTCGCCCCCTTCGTCACCGCCCTGGTGGTCAACGAGTTCCGGCACGCCCAGGGCTACCTGCGGATCCTGGTCTACCTGCCCGTGATGCTGCCCCCGGTCGCGGGCATCCTGCTGTTCAAGTACTTCATGGACCCCGGCTACGGCCTGTTCAACCAGATCCTGGAGTTCCTGCACCTGCCCACCTCGTCCTGGCTGACCTCGCCGGACACCGCGATGCTCTCCCTGGTCCTCGTCTCCACCTGGGCCAACATGGGCAGCGCCACCCTGGTCTACCTGGCCGCCCTGCAGAGCATCCCCGGCGAGCTCTACGAGGCCGCCGAACTCGACGGCGCCGGCGTGCTGCGCCGGATCTGGCACGTCACCATCCCGCAGACCCGGCTGATCCTCTCGCTGATGCTGATGCTGCAGGTCGTCGCCACCATGCAGATGTTCACCGAGTCCTTCGTCCTCACCGGCGGCGGCCCCCAGGGCTCGACCACCACCGTGGTCTACATGCTCTACAACTACGCGTTCAATTTCGACAAGTTCAACACCGCGGCCGCACTGGGCGTCGTCCTGCTGCTGGTACTGGGCGCCTTCTCCGCCGTCTACCTGTGGCTGGAGCGCCGGGGCGGGGAGGAGTGACGATGAGCAAGACCGTCCGAAGCAGCGCCACCCGCACCCTGATCTCCCCGGTCCGGCTGAACCAGCCGGGCGGCCGCCGCGCCTACTGGACCGTCCTGGTGCTGACCCTGGCCATCGCCACCCTGGTCTTCGTCGGCCCGCTCTACTGGATGGCCACCGGCGGCTTCAAGTCCTCCCAGGAACTCGTCCAGACCCCGCCCACGATCATCCCCTCCCACCCCAGCACCCACGCCTTCACCGAGGCCTGGGACCGGCTCGGGATGGCCCAGCTGCTGCTGAACACCGTCGTCTACGCGGGCGGCGCCCTGCTGCTCCAGCTGACCTTCTGCGTCGCCGCCGCCTACTCGCTGTCCAAACTGCGCCCGGTCCTCGGCAACGTGATCCTCGGCATGATGCTGGCCTCGATGATGATCCCGGCCGCCGCCCTGGTGATCCCGCAGTACCTGACGGTGCTCGACCTGCCGCTGGTGCACTGGAACCTGATGAACACCCCGTGGGTGATCTGGCTCCCCACCGTGGCCAACGCGTTCAACGTCTTCCTGCTCAAGCGGTTCTTCGACTCCATCCCGAACGAGCTGCTGGACGCCGCCGCCATCGACGGCGCCGGACCGCTGCGCACGCTCTGGTCGGTGGTCCTGCCGCTGTCCCGGCCGATCCTCGGCGTGGTGTCGATCTTCGGCCTGGTCGCGGTCTGGAAGGACTTCCTGTGGCCGCTGATCACCGTGCCCGAGCACGAGACGCTCAACGTCGGCGTCAACACCGCGGCCACCTCGATGCCGCAGAACACCCTGATCGCCGGCCTGTTCCTGGCCTCGATCCCGACCATCGCCCTGTTCCTGGTCTTCCAACGCAACATCATGGCCGGTCTCACCGCGGGCAGCCTCAAGGGCTGAGCCCCGCCCGACGACCCCCGGACCGACAACCTTCTGAAAGGAAACCCTGACCGTGTCAGAGCAGTGGTGGCGGAACGCGGCGATCTACCAGGTGTACCCGCGCAGTTTCGCCGACGGCAACGGCGACGGCATCGGGGATCTCGCCGGAGTGCGCGCGAAACTGCCGTACCTCGCCGAACTCGGCGTGGACGCCATCTGGTTCAATCCCTGGTACCCCTCCCCGATGGCCGACGGCGGCTACGACGTGGCCGACTACCGGGGCGTGGACCCCCTCTTCGGCACCCTCGCCGAGGCCGAGCAGCTCATCGAGGAGGCCGCCGCCCTGGGCCTGCGGACGATCGTCGACATCGTCCCCAACCACGTGTCCGACCAGCACCCGTGGTTCCGGGCCGCGCTGGCCGCCGGCATCGGCAGCCCCGAACGCGACCTCTTCCACTTCCGGCCCGGCCGCGGCGCCGACGGCGAACTCCCGCCCAATGACTGGAAGTCCGAGTTCGGCGGCTGCCCCTGGACCCGCCTCCCCGACGGCCAGTGGTACCTGCACCTGTTCGCCGCCGCCCAGCCCGACCTCAACTGGGACCACCCCGCGGTCCGGCAGGAACACCTCGACATCCTCGCGTTCTGGTTCGACCGCGGCGCCGCCGGCGTCCGCATCGACTCCGCCGGCCTGCTCACCAAGGACCCCGACCTCGCCGACGTCGAACCCGGCCGCCCGCACCCCTACGTCGACCGCGACGACCTGCACGACATCTACCGCAGCTGGCGCGCCGTCGCCGACTCCTACAGCCCGCCGCGCGTCCTGATCGGCGAGATCTGGGTTTCCGACGCCGAACGCTTCGCCCGCTACCTGCGCCCGGACGAGATGCACACCGCGTTCAACTTCGACTTCCTGGCCCGCCCCTGGGACGCCGCCGCACTGCGCGAGTCCATCGACACCACGCTCGCCGCGCACGCCCCCGTCGGCGCCCCCGCCACCTGGGTCCTGGCCAACCACGACGTCACCCGCACCGTCACCCGGTACGGCCGCGAGGACACCCGCTTCCAGTTCGCCACCAAGACCTTCGGCACCCCCACCGACCTGGCACTCGGCCGCCGCCGCGCCCGGGCCGCCGCCCTGCTCACCCTGGCCCTGCCCGGAGCCCTCTACCTCTACCAGGGCGAGGAACTGGGCCTGCCCGAGGTCGAGGACCTGCCGCTGGACACCCTCCAGGACCCGATGCACTTCCGCTCGGGCGGCACCGACCCCGGCCGCGACGGCTGCCGCGTCCCGCTGCCCTGGGAGGGCGCCCACCCGCCGTACGGCTTCACCCGGGACGGCAAGGCCCCCTGGCTGCCGCAACCGCTCGACTGGGCCGCCCTCACCGCCGAGGCCCAGGGCGAGGACCCGGCCTCCATGCTGACCCTCTACCGCCGGGCCTTCCGGCTCCGCCACGAACTCGGCGGCCCCTTCCACTGGGACGAGGACGCCCCCGAGAACGTCCTCGCCTTCCACCGCGGCGACATCCGCTGCCTGGTCAACCTCTCCCCCTCGCCGCTCCCGCTCGACGGCGAACCCCTCCTCACCTCCGGCCCCCTGACGGACGGCCACCTCCCCCCCGACACCGCCGCCTGGCTCCGCTAGAGCGCACCGACAGAAAGCACACCGACCAGAGAACGCACCGACAGAGAGCGCACCGACCAGAGAACGCACCGCCCAGAGAGCGCACCGACAGGGGCGCGGGGAACTGCGCGGCCAACCGAGCACCCACAGCCAGATCGCTTCGCAGGACAGTGCCTTGCACTATCCCGCGACCTCGCTGACGTGCTCCTCCGCCGCGCGCAGTTCCCCGCGCCCCTGCTTCCGCAACCTAGTTGCACCAGCCGTCCCGGTACGCCGCCCAGTGGTCCGGCGTCGCCGCGAAGTCCACGTACAGCGCGAGCCCGAAGTTCTGCCGTCCGCCCGCGCCGAGGCCCAGCCGGGCCCCGCGGACCGCCGCGCGGACCGTCTCGGCGTCGCCCCGGTGCGTGGGCGTGTCCGCCCAGTACGCGGGCAGGCCCATCAGCAGGTCGACGCCGGGCGGGGTGTTGGCGAGGGCCAGCGAGGTCTGCCGGGCGACGTAGCCGCCGTACAGCGACTCGACCGGCATCGAGGTGTCGTACGACATCACCGCGACCTGGTCGACCCGCCGGGCCGCCGCCGCGAAGTACCCGGCCGACCAGTACTTGCCGTGGTCGCTGAGCGCGAAGGTGACCCGGCCCAGCCCGGGGACGGGATCGATCTGCGGGGCGGCGATGGACAGCGGCACCGAGCGGGCGGCGGTCAGCGCGTGCACCTGGTCGAGCAGGGCGAGGAACCCGGCCGAGCCGGAGTGCACGGGCTCCAGGTCGAAGTGGACGCCGTCGAAGCCCAGGTCGAGGACCTGCTGCGCGGAGGCGGTGATCCGGTCCCGGACGTCGGCGCGGTCCAGGTGCAGGCCGACCTTCTCGGGGGCGACCACGTCCCCCAGCCAGGACTGGATCCGCACCCCGGGCATCGCCGCGTGCGCCCGGGCCAGGAAGTCCGCCGCGCCGGGCGCCAGCGCCGGGTCGAGCGAGCCGTCGTGCTCCAGCGGCCCGGTGTGCACGTACAGGTCGTGGATGCCGGTGCTGCGCACCTTCGCGGCGAGCGAGGTCAGCTCCTCCGGGGTGCGCCGCCCGTCGACCCAGGCGTGGCCGAGCCAGATGGCGTCCTTGCCGCGGGTGCGGGCGTCCGCGGCCGGTTCGCCGGCGTACTCCCAGCGCAGTGCGGCCGCGGCGCCGAGCACCGGCACCACCAGCAGGACGAGCGCCGCGGTGAGCACGGTGAGGACGCGGCGGCGCCGGCTCCAGCGGGTCCGCCCGCGCCAGCGGCGGCGCGCCCGGCCCGGGAGTGTCCGCCATTCGGACGCTCGTAGGGCGTGCGCGGCGCGCTGCCACCGGCTCTGTTCCTCCGAAGTGGGCATGATCGTGCTCCCTTCCGGTGGACAAGGACGCCCAGGATGCGGAACGGGTTCCGCTCCGCCCCGGTGGGACCGATACCCTGGCCGGGTGCGTCCCCGGTCCAGGTGGGGCCGCATAGCCGACAGCCGTCGCACTCAGGGAGCAGCCACATGGCCACCGTTGTACCCACGTCCGCCCAGCAGGACCGCGCCGACGCCCTGCGCGAGGCCCTCGCCACCCGAGTCGTGGTGGCCGACGGGGCGATGGGCACCATGCTCCAGGCGCAGGAGCCGACGATGGAGGACTTCCAGCAGCTCGAGGGCTGCAACGAGGTCCTGAACGTCACCCGCCCCGACATCGTGCGCTCGGTGCACGAGGCGTACTTCGCGGTCGGCGTGGACTGCGTGGAGACCAACACCTTCGGCGCCAACCACTGGGCGCTGAGCGAGTACGACGTCCCCGAGCGGATCTTCGAGCTGTCCGAGGCGGGCGCCCGGCTCGCCCGCGAGGTGGCCGACACCTTCACCGCGAAGGACGGCCGCACCCGCTGGGTGCTCGGCTCGATGGGCCCCGGCACCAAGCTGCCGACGCTCGGCCACACCACCTTCGAGGTGGTCCGCGAGGGCTTCCGGCAGAACGCGGCCGGCCTGATCGCGGGCGGCGTCGACGCGCTGCTGATCGAGACCAGCCAGGACCTGCTGCAGACCAAGGCGTCCGTGCTGGGCTGCCAGGCGGCCCTGGCCGAGGCGGGCGTGAGCCTGCCGATCCTCGCCCAGGTCACCGTGGAGACCACCGGCACCATGCTGCTGGGCTCGGAGATCGGCGCGGCGCTGACCGCGCTCGAACCGCTGGGCATCGACTTCATCGGCCTGAACTGCGCCACCGGCCCCGAGGAGTACAGCGAGCACCTGCGCTACCTGGCGAAGAACGCCAAGGTCGGCCTCTCCTGCATGCCGAACGCCGGCCTGCCGGTGCTCACCAAGGACGGCTCGCACTACCCGCTCAGCCCCGAGGAGCTCGCCGACGCGCACGAGGGCTTCGTCCGCGACTACGGCCTGGCCCTGGTCGGCGGCTGCTGCGGCACCACCCCCGAGCACCTGCGGCAGGTGGTCGAACGGGTCCAGGGCCTGCCGATCACGGCGCGCAACCCGCGGCCGGAGGCGTCCGCGGCCTCGCTGTACCAGGCGGTGCCGTTCCGGCAGGACACCTCCTACCTGGCGATCGGCGAGCGCACCAACGCCAACGGCTCGAAGAAGTTCCGCGAGGCGATGCTCGCCGCGGACTGGCAGACCTGCGTGGAGATCGCCCGCGAGCAGATCCGCGAGGGCGCCCACCTGCTCGACCTGTGCGTCGACTACGTCGGCCGCGACGGCGTCGCCGACATGCGGGAGATCGCCGGCCGGCTGGCCACCGCCTCCACCCTGCCGATCGTGCTGGACTCCACCGAGCCGCCGGTGCTCAAGGCCGGCCTGGAGATGCTCGGCGGCCGCGCGGTGCTCAACTCGGTCAACTACGAGGACGGCGACGGCCCCGACACCCGGTTCGGGAAGATCGCCGCGCTGGCCCGCGAGCACGGCGCCGGCCTGATCGCGCTGACCATCGACGAGGAGGGCCAGGCCCGCACCGCCGAGACCAAGGTCGCCATCGCCGAGCGCCTGATCGACCAGCTCACCGGCGAGTACGGCATCGACGAGGGCTCGATCCTGGTCGACTGCCTGACCTTCACCCTGGCCACCGGCCAGGAGGAGTCCCGCCGCGACGGCATCGAGACCATCGAGGCGATCCGCGAGCTCAAGCGCCGCCGCCCGGACGTGCAGACCACCCTCGGCCTGTCGAACATCTCCTTCGGCCTCAACCCGGCCGCCCGCCAGGTGGTCAACTCGGTGTTCCTGCACGAGTGCGTGGAGGCCGGCCTGGACTCGGCGATCGTGCACGCCGCCAAGATCCTCCCGATGAACCGGATCCCGGAGGACCGCCGGCAGACCGCCCTCGACCTGGTCTACGACCGCCGCGCCGAGGGCTACGACCCGCTGCAGAAGCTGCTCCAGCTGTTCGAGGGCGTCTCCGCGGCCTCCTCCGCCGCGTCCAAGGCCGAGGAGCTGGCCGCCCTCCCGCTCGAGGAGCGCCTGCAGCGCCGGATCATCGACGGCGAACGCAACGGCCTGGAGGCCGACCTGGACGCCGCGCTGACCGAGCGCCCCGCGCTGGAGATCATCAACGACACGCTGCTGTCCGGCATGAAGGTGGTCGGCGAGCTGTTCGGCTCCGGCGAGATGCAGCTGCCGTTCGTGCTGCAGTCCGCCGAGGTGATGAAGGCCGCCGTCGCGCACCTCGAACCGCACATGGAGAAGGCCGACAGCGAGGGCAAGGGCACCATCGTGCTGGCCACCGTCAAGGGCGACGTGCACGACATCGGCAAGAACCTGGTCGACATCATCCTGTCCAACAACGGCTACAACGTGGTCAACCTGGGCATCAAGCAGCCGGTCTCGGCGATCCTGGAGGCCGCCCAGCAGCACAAGGCCGACGTGATCGGCATGTCCGGCCTGCTGGTCAAGTCCACGGTGATCATGAAGGAGAACCTGGAGGAGCTCAACCAGCGCGCGCTGGCCGCCGACTACCCGGTGATCCTCGGCGGCGCCGCCCTCACCCGCGCCTACGTCGAGCAGGACCTGCACGAGATCTACGACGGCGAGGTCCGCTACGCCCGGGACGCCTTCGAGGGCCTGCGCCTGATGGACGCGCTGATCGGCATCAAGCGCGGCGTCCCCGGCGCCGCCCTGCCCGAGCTGCGCAAGCGCCGGCACGCCCGGGTCGAGGTCGAGGAGCCGGAGGAGGCCAACCTCGGCCAGATCCGCTCCGACGTGTCCGTCGACAACCCGGTCCCGACCCCGCCGTTCTGGGGCGACCGGATCATCAAGGGCGTCCCGTTCCAGGACTACGCCTCCTGGCTGGACGAGGACGCCCTGTTCAAGGGCCAGTGGGGCCTCAAGGGCGGGCGCAGCGGCGGTCCGAGCTACGAGGAGCTGGTGGAGACCGAGGGCCGCCCGCGGCTGCGCGGCTGGCTGGACCGCCTGCAGACCGAGGGCTGGCTGGAGCCCGCCGTGGTCTACGGCTACTACCCGGCCAACTCCAAGGGCGACGACCTGATCCTGTACCGCGAGGACGGCTCCGAGCTGACCCGCTTCACCTTCCCGCGCCAGCGCCGCGGCCGCCGCCTGTGCCTGGCCGACTTCTTCCGCCCGGAGGAGTCCGGCGAGCGCGACGTGGTCGGCCTGCAGGTGGTCACCATGGGCAACCGGATCTCCGAGGCCGCCAACGAGCTGTTCGCCGGCAACTCCTACCGCGACTACCTCGAACTGCACGGCCTGTCCGTCCAACTGGCCGAGGCTCTGGCCGAGTTCTGGCACGCCCGGGTCCGCTACGAGCTGGGCTTCGGCGACGAGGACCCGCAGGACGTCCGGGACATGTTCGCGCTCAAGTACCGCGGCGCCCGCTTCTCGCTCGGCTACGGCGCCTGCCCCGAGCTGTCGGACCGGGCCAAGATCGCCGAGCTGCTCAAGCCCGAGCGGGTCGGCGTGATCCTCTCCGAGGAGTACCAGCTGCACCCCGAGCAGTCCACCGACGCCATCGTGCTGCACCACCCCGAGGCCAAGTACTTCAACGCGCGGTAAGTCTTCAACCGGGGATCATCCGTTCGCCGCACCGCCGTCCGGTGCAATCCGACCGGGCGGGCGTATCCTTGATGATCCTGAACGGGCCGGTCCGCAGCTGGGCCTCGCCCGGCCGGTCTTGTCGGATCAGCGCGCGGCGTCGGGCATCCCGGCTGGAAGCACCGGCGAAACACCCAAGTACACCCAGTACGAGGGCGTTCCGCCGGCACTCCCAGCCGGGCGCCCGACGCCGCGCGCTGATCCGACAAGACCGGCCGGGCGAGGCCT
This sequence comes from Kitasatospora cineracea, assembly GCF_003751605.1. Taxonomy (NCBI): domain Bacteria; kingdom Bacillati; phylum Actinomycetota; class Actinomycetes; order Kitasatosporales; family Streptomycetaceae; genus Kitasatospora; species Kitasatospora cineracea. Next base: position 128,163 of record NZ_RJVJ01000002.1, on the reverse strand, counting down.
GGCGGGCCGGCCCGTGCCATCCCCGGACGCGTCCGCGCCCGGCCACCCACCCGGAAGGACGGCGCGCATGACGACGGTCTCGACCCCGGTCCGCATCGGCGGAGACGGCGAGGACAGCGGCCTGCAGGCCGTCCTGCTCGACATGGACGGCACCCTGGTCGACACCGAGGACTTCTGGTGGCAGGCCGAGGTCGACCTGTTCGCCGAACTCGGCCACCGGCTCACCGCCGAGGACCGCACCCACGTGGTCGGCGGCCCGATGAGCCGGGTGATCGACTACCTGATCACCCGCACCGCGGTCACCCTCAGCCCGGCCGAGCTGACCGTCCTGATCAACCAGCGCTTCGTCGACCTGCTGGCCGGCGGCGTCCCGCTGATGCCCGGCGCCGAGCGGCTGCTCAACACGCTGGCCGCGCACGGCGTCCCGGCCGCGCTGGTCTCCGCCTCGCACCGGCACATCATCGACATCGTGCTGCGCAGCCTGGGCGCCCAGCACTTCGCCTTCACGGTGGCCGGCGACGAGGTCGCCCGCACCAAGCCGCACCCCGATCCCTACCTGACCGCCGCCGCCCGGCTGGGCGCCGAACCGGCCCGCTGCGTGGTCGTCGAGGACACCCCCACCGGCGTCGCCGCCGCCGAGGCGGCCGGCTGCCCGGTCATCGCCGTCCCCTCCATCGCCGCGATCGAGCCCGCCCCGGGCCGCCTGGTGCTGCCCTCGCTGGAGCAGGTCGACCTCGGCCTGCTGCGCACCCTGGCCGGTGCCCGGGTGTGAGGTTCGTCTCCCCCGCGGCCTTTGCCGGTTTCGTTCCGCGTCCGGTGGTATGCGGAACGTGTCCGCCGCCGCGGGTGAAAACGGGCATTGGCTGACAACTCGTCGGCTGCCCGGACAAGATCGTCCGAACCCCGCGCGACCACCGTTCGAACCCTCGGTGAGCGACCGGAAGCGATGTGGCACGCTAACTCCCGTTCAGTCCCCGTGCCGCGCCGCCCACCACCGGAAACCCGGGAGAACGGGCCCGCGGCCGCAGCAGACCCGCGGCCCCGCCCCACCCCGGCGCCGGGCGGCGGGCACCGGCGACAGCCGGCCGCACGCAGTGAGGAAGACCACCCCGCATGACGACGCCCAACCGCCTGGCCGTGCTCAGCTGTGCCGCTCTCGTCGCCACCACGGCCGCGGGCTGCGCCTCCGTCGAGAAGGTCGCCGGCGGTGGCGGCAGCACGGCGATCACCATGGGCACCACCAGCGTGACCAGCGTGCTCGACCCGGCCGGCGCCTACGACGCGGGCTCCTGGCTGGTCCTCAACAACGCCTTCCAGTCGCTGCTGAGCTTCCCGGCCGGCGCGACCGAGCCGCAGCCCGACGCCGCCGAGTCCTGCCAGTTCACCGGCTCCGACGCGCTCACCTACACCTGCAAGCTGCGCAGCGGCCTGAAGTTCTCCAACGGGCACCCGCTGACCGCCGCGGACGTCAAGTTCTCCGTCGACCGGGTCAAGAAGATCGCCGACCCGTCCGGCCCCGGCCCGCTGCTGTCCACCATCGCCTCGGTGGAGACCTCCGGCGACCGCGACGTGACCTTCCACCTGGAGAGCCCCGACGCGGTGCTCCCGGCCAAGCTGGCCTCGGCGGCCGGCGCGATCGTCGACCACCAGGTGTTCCCGGCCGACAAGCTGCTCGGCAACGGCTCGCTGGTCGGCTCCGGCCCGTACAAGATCGACTCGGTCGAGATGAACGGCAAGGCGCCCAGCAGGATCGCGCTCAGCGCCAACCCGAACTACCAGGGCACCGCCAACCTGCTGAACAGCAAGTTCACGGTGCGCTACTTCGACAAGCCCGAGCAGCTGAAGTCCGCCCTGGACAGCGGCGAGGTCGACCTCACCGACAACAGCCTCGACCCGGCCGCGGCCGCCCAGATCAAGAGCGACGACCTGGCCGGCACCGGCAAGCTCCGGGTCGCCGAGGGCGCCTCCGGCGACACCCGCTACCTGGTCTTCAACACCAAGGACGAGACCGGCGGCAACCAGGCCGTCCGGCAGGCCGCCGCCCAGCTGGTCGACCGCAAGGCGCTCGCCCACGACGTGTACGCGGGCACCGTGCAGCCGCTGTACTCGGTCGTCCCGGCGGGCATCGCCGGCCACACCACCGCCTTCTTCGACAAGTACGGCGAGCCCGACCCGGCCAAGGCCAAGCGGATCCTCGCCAACGCGCACGTCGCCACCCCGGTCAAGCTCACCCTGACCTGGTCCCGGGCCCGGGCCGGCGCCGCCGAACTGGAGTCGGTCAAGCAGCAGCTGGAGAACGGCGGCCTGTTCCAGGTCACCGTCCAGCAGGAGGCCGACTGGACCGCCTACCAGGCCGGCTGGAAGAACGGCAGCTACCAGGCGTACACCGTCGGCTGGACCCCCGACTACGCCGACGCGGACGACTACATCAGCCCGCTGGTGGTCAACGGCGGCGCCTACCACAACGGTTGGGACAACCCGCAGATCAGCGACAAGCTGGTGCCGGACTCCATCAAGCTCACCGACCGCTCCGGCGGCGGCGCCTACGACCAGATCCAGAAGATCCTGGCCGACGCCGTCCCGATGGTCCCGCTGTTCCAGAACAAGTCCTTCTACGTGTACCAGCCCGCCATCACCGGCGTGGACTCCACCGTGGACAACACCGGCGTGTTCCGGTTCTGGGAGATCGGCCGCACCGCGAAGTAACGATCCGCCGGAGCACCGAGCGCAGCCGAACGGCCCGCCGCCCCCGAGGGGGTGACGGGCCGTTCGGCGTTCTCCGGCGTCGGACGGACTACAGCGCGCCCGGGCGCACCAGGCCGCTCTCGTACGCGTACACCGCCGCCTGCACCCGGTCGCGCAGCTGCAGCTTGGTCAGCACGTGGCCCACGTGCGTCTTCACCGTGGTCTCCGAGACGAACAGCTCGGCGGCGATCTCCGCGTTCGACAGCCCGCGCGCCACCAGCCGCAGCACCTCCACCTCGCGCTCGGTCAGCACCGTCAGCGCCTGCGGCGGCGCCTCGTCGCCGGAGGGCAGCTTGGTGGCGTACATGTCCAGCAGCCGGCGGGTCACCGACGGGGCCAGCATCGCCGCGCCGTCCGCCACCACCCGGATCGCCTGCACCAGCTCCTCGGCCGGCACGTCCTTCAGCAGGAAGCCGCTGGCGCCCGCGCGCAGCGCCTCCACCACGTACTCGTCCAGGTCGAAGGTGGTCAGCACCAGCACCTTCGCCGGGCCGTCCCGGTCCGGCCCGGAGATCCGCCGGGTCGCCTCCACGCCGTCCATCCGCGGCATCCGGATGTCCATCAGCACCACGTCCGGCTGCAGCGCGCGGACCTGGTCCAGCGCCTGCTGCCCGTCGCCCGCCTCGCCGACCACCACCAGGTCGGACTCCGCCTCCAGGATCATCCGGAAACCGGTACGCAGCAGCGGCTGGTCGTCCACCAGCAGCACACGGATCGTCACCTACGACTCCTTGCCAGGAATGGTCTCAGTAGCCAGGGGCAGCGGGTACGGCGGGGGAGTGCCGCCGAACTCCGGGCAGGACGCCTGGTGGTCGCACCAGTCGCACAGCCGGTTGCGGGTCGCCGGGAAGTCACCGGTGGCCACCGCCGCCGAGATCGCCTCCCACAGCGCCTCCAGCTTGCGCTCCACCGCGAGCAGGTCGGCCTCGTCCGGGTCGTACGTCACCACGTCCCCGCCGCCGCCCAGGTACACCAGCTGCAGGCGCTTGGGGACCACGCCCTTCCACCGCCACACCACCAGCGCGTAGAACTTCATCTGGAACATCGCCTTGCCCTCGAAGTCCCGCGAGGGCGCCCGGCCGGTCTTGTAGTCCACCAGCCGCACCTCGCCGGACGGCGCGACGTCCACCCGGTCGATGTACCCGCGCAGCAGCAGCCCCGAGGCCAGCGCGGTCTCCACGTACAGCTCCCGCTCCACCGGGTGCAGCCGGGTCGGGTCCTCCAGCCGGAACCAGCGGCGCACCAGCTTCTCGGCGTCCGCCAGCCAGTCCGCCAACTTCTCCGGCTCGCCCGGGAACAGTTCCGCCAGCTCCGGCCGTTCCCCCAGCAACCGCTCCCACTGCGGGCCCAGCAGCCCGAGCGCCCGCTCCGGCGTGCGCTCGGCCGCCGGGTGGTCGAACAGCCGCTCCAGCACGGCGTGCACCAGCGTCCCCCGGGTCGCGGCCGCGCTCGGCGGCTCCGGCAACCGGTCGATCACCCGCAGCCGGTACAGCAGCGGGCAGGTCATGAAGTCGCCCGCCCGGGACGGCGACAGCCCGGTCGGCCGGGCGGCCGGACGCGGAACGGGCGGGGGGTCGGTCTGCTGCATGCCACGACCCTATTGCACCGGACCGGCAGCAGGGGCGAACGGGTCGAAGAGCTGGGTAAGAGCAAGGGGGAGAGCGGGGCCAGCGCCGTTCCGGGCCGGAGATCACGTAGCGTACGGGGCACCAGCGGACGGCTAGAGAGGAGCACGGTGAACGACACCGAGGGGCGGGCACCGGAGAGGCCGAAGCCGAAGCCCGACGACCAGCCGCGCGGCGGCATCCTGATGGGCCGTCCGTTCGGCGTGCCCGTCTACGTCACCCCGTCCTGGTTCCTGGTCGCCGCCCTGATCACCTGGATCTTCGGCAGCCGCCTCGCCGACGTCCTGCCCGACCTCGGAGCCACCCGCTACCTGCTGGCCTTCTCCTTCGCCGTCGCCTTCTACGGCTCCGTCCTGGTCCACGAACTCGCCCACACCGTCGTCGGGCTGCGCTACAAGCTCGGCGTGCGCCGGATCCAGCTCCAGTTCCTCGGCGGCGTCTCCGAGATCGAGAAGGAGGCCGACCGGCCCTGGCGCGAGTTCTGGCTCGCCTTCGTCGGCCCGCTGCTCTCGCTGCTGCTCGGCGGCGCCTTCTGGCTCGGCCTGCGCGCCGTCGAACCCGCCACCGTCCCCGGCGTGCTGCTCGCCGGACTGATGGTCTCCAACCTGGTCGTCGCCGCCTTCAACCTGCTGCCCGGCCTCCCGCTGGACGGCGGCCGGATGCTGCGCGCCGTCGTCTGGGCCCTCACCGGCAACCCGATGAAGGGCACCCTGGCCGCCGTCTGGGTCGGCCGCGCCCTGGCCGTCGCCGTCGTCCTCGGCCTGCCGATCTTCAGCTCCTCCCAGGACATCGAGCGCTCCACCACCGAGGCCATGGTCGACGGCGTGCTCGCCGCCGTCCTCGGCTTCATCATCTGGCAGGGCGCCGGCAACTCGCTGCGCAACGCCCGCCTCAAGGAGGTGCTGCCCCGGCTCAAGGTCCGCGAGATGGCCCGCCGCAGCATCGACGTCCCCGCCGACACCCCGCTCGGCGAGGCCATGCGCCGGGCCCGCGAGGCGCACGCCGGGGCGATCGTGGTGGTCGACGGCCGCGGCGAGCCGATCGCCGTGGTCAAGGAGTCCGCGGTCAGCGCCGTCCCCGAGCACCGCCGCCCCTGGGTCGCCGTCACCGCCGTCTCCCGCGACCTCGAACCCGGCCTCACCGTCCCCGTCGACCTGGCCGGCGAGCAGATCCTCGACACGCTGCGCCGCGCCCCCGCCACCGAGTACCTGGTGGTCCGCCCGGACGGCACGGTCTACGGCGTGCTCTCCCTCACCGACCTGGAGCGCAAGCTCACCGCCGCGCTCCAGGGCCGGGCCGCGGGCGCGAACTGATCATGTGGTCGGGGGCAGCCCTCCGGCTCCCGTAGGATGGCCCCCATGTCCGAACCGACCGGTGCCGCCCGCCGACGCGGGCCCTTCAAGGTCGGGGACCAGGTCCAGCTGACCGACCCCAAGGGCCGCCACTACACGTTCACGCTCCAGGCCGGGAACCAGTTCCACACCCACAAGGGTATGTTCCCGCACGACGAGCTGATCGGCGCTCCCGAGGGCACGGTCGTCCGCACGACGGGCAACGTCCCGTACCTCGCGCTGCGCCCCCTGCTCCCCGACTACGTCCTGTCCATGCCGCGCGGCGCGGCCGTGATCTACCCCAAGGACGCGGGGCAGATCCTGGCCATGGCCGACATCTTCGCCGGCGCGCGGGTGGTCGAGGCGGGCGTCGGCTCCGGCGCCCTCTCCACCTACCTGCTGCGCGCCGTCGGCGACACCGGCTCGCTCGCCTCCTACGAGCGCCGGCAGGACTTCGCCGACATCGCCAAGGGCAACGTCGAGCGCTACTTCGGCGGCCCGCACCCGGCCTGGAAGCTCACCGTCGGCGACCTCCAGGACAACCTGGTCGAGACCGACGTCGACCGCGTCATCCTCGACATGCTCGCCCCCTGGGAGTGCCTGGACGTCGCCTCCAAGGCGCTCGTCCCCGGCGGCCTGATCTGCTGCTACGTGGCCACCACCACCCAGATGTCGCGCACCGTCGAGGCGCTGCGCGAGCACGGCACCTTCACCGAGCCGCAGGCCTGGGAGACCATGGTCCGCACCTGGCACCTCGAGGGCCTGGCCGTCCGCCCGGACCACCGGATGATCGGCCACACCGGCTTCCTGCTCACCGCCCGCCGCCTCGCCGACGGCGTCGAGCCCCCGCTGCGCCGCCGCCGCCCCGCCAAGGGCTCCTACGGCGAGGACTACGAGACCGGCCCGGAGAGCGAACTGACGCTCGCCGAGCGCGCCGCGATCCGCAAGGCGCAGCGCGAGGCCGCCTCGCACGACGCGCGGGAACTCCCCTAGGGAGAGCGGCAGTAGGCGCACCCGCAGAAGGGATCGCGGCGGACGGCAAGCCATTGCCGTCCGCCGCGATCCTTCCGTTCGGCGCCTCCCGCCCCGCGCCCCCGGGCTGCTCGAACCCCGGGCCGGTGTGGAAGGATGCGCGGACCGGAAAGGGGAGTCTCGTGGTGACGGAGCGTCGGATACCCGGGCACGCGCGCTCGGGGTTGAAGCACTGGGTGCTGGTCGCGGCGGGCTGCGCCGCGGTGGTGGGCGGGGCGCTGGGGGCGACCTCGGCGACCGGGGCGGTGACGGCCGGTCAGCCGGCCGGCGACCCGGTCGCGGCGCCGGCCCCCGAACCGGCCCCTGAGGCGGACCTGAGCAAGGTGAGGCTGCCGCTGGAGTGCGGGCCGTTCCCGGTCGCGGTGAGCCTGAAGACCTCCGCGGTGCTGGACGGGAAGCCGCTGACCGTCGCCGCCGCGCACTGCCAGGCCGACATGGGCACCCCGCCGGACGGCGTGTTCCTGGTCGGCGCGGACGGCACGCCGGTCGCCCTGCTGCCGGACGGCGAGGGCCTGACCGTCACCGAACTGGCGATCCGCAGCGACGGGTCGATCCGCGGCCGGGCCCGCGGCTACTCCTCGCCGGACGTGCCGCGCTTCTCGCCCGACCTGGAGGTCGAGCTGACCTGGAAGCGCTCCGGCGGGGCGTGGACGAAGACCGAGACCAAGAGCTCCGTGCAGGGCGCCTGACGGCCCCTCGGCGGCCGCCCCGGCGCTACTCGGCGTCCGGCCCGTAGACCTCGACGCCGTCCGCCGCGCGGCGGACGTGGATGCAGTCGCCGGGGCAGTCCTTGACCGAGTCCACCACGTCCTGAAGGAGCGTCAGCGGCACCGGCACGCTCTGGCCCGGCTGCTGGCGCAGTTCGTCGTCCTCGCCCTTCACATAGGCCAGTCCGTCGATGTCGAGCTCGAAGACCTCGGGCGCGTACTGCGCGCAGATGCCGTCGCCGGTGCACAGATCCTGGTCGATCCAGACTTCGAGTGCCTCGCCCGTGCCCGCCATTGCCCCTGCCGTTTCTGCGCTCGTCGCCCCGCATTCGGGGACATTCCTGTCACGATACATCCGCGCTGCTTTGAACCGTTGAGCGGTGGGCATCTCCTGTACCAGAGGGGAAGCGAGCGGGGCGGACATCGGACACGCCCGATCCATCTTTCTGATCTAGGGGTTTACATGACCCTGGTGCCAGGTAGGTTTGGGTCGTCCAGCTCCCCCAGGAGGAGGTGAGGACCGTGGCAGCCCACGATGACGACTACGACCGCAGCGCCGGCAGGCCCGCACGGGGGTCCGACGAGGCCGCACAGGTCTCGTACCTCGAGCAGGAGATCGCCGTCCTGCGGCGCAGGCTCGCCGATTCTCCGCGCAGCTCAAGGGTTCTTGAGGAGCGGATCGTCGAGCTCCAGACCAGCTTGGCCGGCGTGACCGCCCAGAACGAGCGGCTCGTCTCCACGCTCCGCGAGGCCCGCGACCAGATCGTGGCCCTCAAGGAGGAGGTCGACCGGCTCGCGCAGCCGCCGGCCGGATTCGGCACCTTCCTCGAGAAGAACGAGGACGGCACCGCCGACATCTTCACCGGCGGCCGCAAGCTCCGGGTCAACGTCAGCCCCGGCGTCGAGCTGGACGAGCTGCGCCGCGGCCAGGAGGTGATGCTCAACGAGGCGCTGAACGTCGTCGAGGCGATGGCGTTCGAGCGGATCGGCGAGATCGTCACGCTCAAGGAGGTGCTGGAGGGCGGCGACCGCGCGCTGGTCGTCGGCCACACCGACGAGGAGCGGGTGGTCCGGCTCGCCGAACCGCTGCACGGCGTCACGATCAGGGCGGGCGACGCGCTGCTGCTGGAGCCCCGCTCCGGCTACGTGTACGAGGTGGTGCCGAAGGCCGAGGTCGAGGAGCTTGTCCTCGAGGAGGTCCCGGACATCGACTACCGGCAGATCGGCGGCCTGGCCGGCCAGATCGAGCAGATCCGGGACGCGGTCGAGCTCCCGTACCTGCACGCGGACCTGTTCAAGGAGTACGAGCTCCGGCCGCCCAAGGGCGTCCTGCTCTACGGCCCGCCCGGCTGCGGCAAGACGCTGATCGCCAAGGCGGTGGCCAACTCGCTGGCCAAGAAGGTCGCCGAGGTGACCGGCCGGCCGCAGGGCAAGAGCTACTTCCTGAACATCAAGGGCCCCGAGCTGCTCAACAAGTACGTCGGCGAGACCGAGCGGCAGATCCGCCTGGTCTTCCAGCGGGCCCGGGAGAAGGCGAGCGAGGGCACGCCCGTCATCGTCTTCTTCGACGAGATGGAGTCGCTGTTCCGCACCCGCGGCTCCGGCGTCAGCTCGGACGTGGAGAACACCATCGTCCCGCAGCTGCTCGCCGAGATCGACGGCGTGGAGGGCCTGGAGAACGTCATCGTCATCGGCGCCTCCAACCGCGAGGACATGATCGACCCGGCGATCCTGCGGCCCGGCCGCCTGGACGTCAAGATCAAGATCGAGCGGCCGGACGCCGAGGCGGCCAGGGACATCTTCTCCAAGTACCTCAGGGACACCCTGCCGTTCCACCCGGACGACCTCAAGGAGCACGACGGCTCGGTCTCGGTCACCGTCGCCGCCATGATCCAGTCGGTGGTCGAGCGGATGTACTCGGAGACCGAGGAGAACCGCTTCCTGGAGGTCACCTACGCCAACGGTGACAAGGAGGTCCTGTACTTCAAGGACTTCAACTCCGGCGCGATGATCCAGAACATCGTCGACCGGGCGAAGAAGATGGCCATCAAGGACTACCTCGACCACGGCCAGCGCGGTCTGCGCGTCTCCCACCTGCTCGCCGCCTGCGTGGACGAGTTCAAGGAGAACGAGGACCTGCCCAACACCACCAACCCGGACGACTGGGCCCGCATCTCCGGCAAGAAGGGCGAGCGGATCGTCTTCATCCGCACCCTCGTCACCGGCAAGCAGGGCGCCGAGTCCGGCCGCTCCATCGACACCGTCGCCAACACCGGGCAGTACCTGTAGCACGCGCACCATCCCGTCCGGCTGCGGCGCTCGGCAGGGCACCGCAGCCGGACGGCGCGTCTGCACCGGCAGTACCGAGCAGCACCCAGCAGTACCCACAGGTCAGGAGGGCCGCATGACCGTACGGCGCGTGATGGGGATCGAGACCGAGTACGGCATCTCCGTGCCCGGCCACCCGAACGCCAACGCCATGCTCACCTCGTCCCAGATCGTCAACGCGTACGCCGCGGCGATGCACCGGGCGCGCCGCGCCCGCTGGGACTTCGAGGAGGAGAATCCGCTGCGCGACGCCCGGGGCTTCGACCTGGCCCGGGACGTGGCGGACGCCAGCCAGCTCACCGACGAGGACATCGGCCTGGCCAACGTCATCCTCACCAACGGCGCCCGGTTCTACGTCGACCACGCGCACCCCGAGTACTCCTCGCCCGAGGTCACCAACCCGCGCGACGCGGTGCTCTGGGACAAGGCCGGCGAGCGGATCATGGCGGAGGCGGCCGAGCGCGCCCTGGAACTGCCCAACGGGCAGCGGATCCTGCTCTACAAGAACAACACCGACAACAAGGGCGCCTCCTACGGCACCCACGAGAACTACCTGATGCGGCGGGCCACCCCGTTCGCCGACATCGTCCGCCACCTCACCCCGTTCTTCGTCTCCCGCCAGGTGGTGTGCGGGGCCGGCCGGGTGGGCATCGGGCAGGAGGGCGGCGGGCACGGCTTCCAGATCAGCCAGCGCGCCGACTACTTCGAGGTCGAGGTCGGCCTGGAGACCACCCTCAAGCGCCCCATCATCAACACCCGGGACGAGCCGCACGCCGACGCCGAGAAGTACCGCCGGCTGCACGTCATCATCGGCGACGCCAACCTCTCCGAGATCTCCACCTACCTCAAGCTCGGCACCACCGCGCTGGTCCTGTCGATGATCGAGGACGGCTTCATCGCCGTCGACCTCGCCGTCGACCAGCCGGTGCGCACCCTGCACCGGGTCTCCCACGACCCCGACCTCAAGCAGCTGGTCCAGCTGCGCAGCGGCCGCAAGCTGACCGCCGTCCAGCTCCAGCTGGAGTACTGCGAGCTGGCCCGCAAGTACGTCGAGGACCGCTACGGGCAGGACGCCGACGACCAGACCATGGACGTGCTGGCCCGCTGGGAGGACGTGCTGGGCCGCCTGGAGCGGGACCCGATGAGCCTGTCCCGGCAGCTCGACTGGATCGCCAAGAAGGAGATCCTGGAGGGCTACCGGCAGCGCGACGCCCTGCAGTGGGACAGCCCCCGGCTCCAGCTGGTCGACCTCCAGTACAGCGACGTGCGGGCCGACAAGGGCCTGTACAACCGGCTGGAGGCGCGCGGGCGGTTCGACCGGCTGTTCACCGAGGAGGACGTCCGCCGGGCCGTCACCCAGCCCCCCGACGACACCCGGGCCTACTTCCGCGGCCGCTGCCTGGAGCAGTACGCCGACCACGTGGCCGCGGCCTCCTGGGACTCCGTCATCTTCGACCTGCCCGGCCACGACAGCCTCCAGCGCGTCCCGACCATGGAGCCGCTGCGCGGCACCCGGGCGCACGTGAAGGACCTGCTGGACCGGTGCCGCACCGCCGAGGACCTGGTGCGCGTCCTCTCCGGCGGGTAACTTTTCGATCACCGGGGGTGAACGTTTCCCGGACGGGGAATCATTCCGGTGAGCAGCCAGCGTTGAACGAGAACACCGAACGAGCGGGGTGAGGGAAATGGCGGAGAAGGACACCGGCGGCGGCCAGCAGCGGGCCAACCGCTCCTCCGAGGAGGTCGAGGAGCAGGCCGCGGAAACGCAGGCTTCGGACGAGCTCAAGGAGCGCCAGGAAAAGCTCAGCGACGACGTCGACTCGGTACTCGACGAAATCGACGAGGTACTGGAATCCAACGCCGAGGATTTCGTGCGGGGATTCGTGCAGAAGGGCGGTGAGTGAGAGGGGAAACCCCCTCCGCCACCGAAAACAGCACCACGAGCGCCGCAGGTGTGCCCTGAGCGCGCCTGCGGCCTCGTGTTCCCGCAAACCCCTGCGCGCAGCGCGTGGAACCGGCCCCGGAAGCGGGTAGGGTCCGGGGCACCAAGCAACTTTCGATCTTCGATCCGGAAGGACACGTGTGGAAGCCAACCTCAGTGGCACCGGGCGTCTGCCGGCCGCCTTCCTCACCCCCGGCTCCTCCTCGTTCCTCGACTTCCTCGACAGCCACGCGCCGCAGCTGCTCCCCGGCCGGCGCCCCCTCCCAGAGGGGATGACCGTCGAGGCGCCGCACGGCACCACCATCGTCTCCGCGGTCTTCGACGGCGGCGTGGTGCTGGCCGGCGACCGCCGCGCCACCATGGGCAACGTCATCGCCCAGCGGGACATCGAGAAGGTCTTCCCGGCGGACGAGTACAGCGCCGTCGGCATCGCCGGCACGGCCGGCCTGGCGGTCGAGATGGTCCGGCTGTTCCAGCTGGAGCTGGAGCACTACGAGAAGATCGAGGGCACCGTGCTCTCCTTCGAGGGCAAGGCCAACCGGCTCACCACGATGATCCGCTCCAACCTGGCGATGGCCATGCAGGGCCTCGCGGTCGTCCCGGTCTTCGCCGGCTACGACCTCGACCTCGGCCGGGGCCGGATCTTCACCTACGACGTCACCGGCGGCCGCTCCGAGGAGCGGGCCGGCTTCGCCGCCACCGGCTCGGGCTCGGTGTTCGCCCGCGGTTCGATGAAGAAGCTCTACCGGGACGGCCTCACCGGCGAGCAGGCCGCCACCCTCGCCGTCCAGGCGCTGTACGACGCCGCCGACGACGACTCCGCGACCGGCGGCCCCGACCTGGCCCGCAAGATCTTCCCGATCGTCACGCTGATCACCGAGGACGGCTTCCGCCGGCTCACCGAGGACGAGGTCTCCGAGATCGCGGTCTCCATCACCGACCAGCGCCGCGAGCACCCCAACGGGCCGCAGGCCCCGCTCCTCTGAGTCCGCCTCACATCACCGAAGGGAGACCGGCGGTGTCGACGCCGTTCTACGTCTCGCCCCAGCAGGCCATGGCGGACCGCGCGGAGTACGCCCGCAAGGGCATCGCCCGCGGCCGCAGCGTGGTCGTGCTCACCTACGCCGACGGCATCGTGTTCGTCGCGGAGAACACCTCACGGGCCCTGCACAAGGTCTCCGAGATCTACGACAAGATCGCCTTCGCCGCGGTCGGCCGCTACAACGAGTTCGAGAACCTGCGGATCGGCGGCGTCCGCTACGCCGACCTGCGCGGCTACTCCTACGACCGGGCCGACGTCACCGCCCGCGGCCTGGCCAACGTCTACGCCCAGACCCTGGGCACCATCTTCTCCTCGGTCGGGGAGAAGCCCTACGAGGTCGAGCTGATCGTCGCCGAGGTCGGCCGCACCGACGCCGACGACCAGATCTACCGGCTCACCCCCGACGGCTCGGTGGTGGACGAGAAGAACGCCGTGGTGGTCGGCGGCAACGCCGACTCCATCGGCAGCTACCTCGGCCAGCGCCACCGGGCCGGGCTGAGCCTGGCCGAGGCGCTCAAGCTGGCGGTCGACGGCCTGGCCCGCGACCCCAACGGCGGCAGCCCCCGCACCATGACGCCGGAGCAGCTGGAGGTCGCCGTACTGGACCGCAAGCGCCCCCAGCAGCGGAAGTTCAAGCGCATCCTGGGCGGCCAGCTGGCCCGGCTGCTCAGCGGCGACGAGTCGGCCGCCGCCGAGGACGGCAACGACGAGGGCGCCGACACCGAATGACCGAACCGGGCGGCCCGCTGCCGGCAGCGGGCCGCCCGACGGTCCACCGACCGCCACCGAGGGGTTCCACCGAGCTTCGAACAGAGAAGAGTCGCACATGGACCGTCGAATTTTCGGGATCGAGAACGAGTACGGCGTCACCTGCACCTTCCGCGGCCAGCGCCGGCTGTCGCCGGACGAGGTGGCCCGCTACCTCTTCCGCCGGGTCGTCTCCTGGGGCCGCAGCAGCAACGTCTTCCTGAAGAACGGCGCCCGCCTCTACCTCGACGTCGGCTCCCACCCCGAGTACGCGACCCCCGAGTGCGACGACGTCACCGAGCTGGTCACCCACGACAAGTCCGGCGAGCGGATCCTCGAGGGGCTGCTGGTGGACGCCGAGCGGCGGCTGCACGAGGAGGGCATCGCCGGCGACGTCTACCTGTTCAAGAACAACACCGACTCGGCCGGGAACTCCTACGGCTGCCACGAGAACTACCTGGTGGCCCGGCACGGCGAGTTCTCCCGGCTGGCGGACGTGCTGATCCCGTTCCTGGTCACCCGGCAGTTGATCTGCGGCGCCGGCAAGGTGCTGCAGACCCCGCGCGGCGCGGTCTACTGCGTCAGCCAGCGTGCCGAGCACATCTGGGAAGGCGTCAGCTCGGCGACCACCCGCTCCCGGCCGATCATCAACACCCGGGACGAGCCGCACGCCGACGCCGAGCGCTACCGGCGGCTGCACGTCATCGTCGGCGACTCCAACATGTCGGAGACCACCACGCTGCTCAAGGTCGGCGCCACCGACCTGGTGCTGCGGCTGATCGAGGCCGGCGTGGTGATGCGCGACCTCACGCTGGAGAACCCGATCCGGGCGATCCGCGAGGTCAGCCACGACCTGACCGGCACCCACCAGGTCCGGCTCGCCAACGGCCGGGAGGCCTCCGCCCTGGAGATCCAGGAGGAGTACTACACCAAGGCGCTGGAGTTCGCCGACCGCAAGGGCCTCAACGAGGGCACCGTGGCCCGGGTGCTGGACCTGTGGGGCCGCACCCTGGAGGCGGTGCGCAGCGAGGACCTGGCCAAGGTCGGCACCGAGATCGACTGGATCATGAAGTACCAGCTGATCGAGAAGTACCGGGCCAAGCACCAGATGACCATGTCCAACCCGCGGGTCGCCCAGATCGACCTCGCCTACCACGACATCCACCGCCGCCGCGGCCTGTTCTACCTGCTGCAGAAGAACGGCCAGGCCCAGCGGGTCACGACCGACCTGCTGACCTTCCAGGGCAAGTCGGTGCCCCCGCAGACCACCCGGGCCCGGCTGCGCGGCGACTTCATCCGCCGCGCCCAGGAGCAGCGCCGCGACTTCACCGTCGACTGGGTGCACCTCAAGCTGAACGACCAGGCGCAGCGCACCGTGCTGTGCAAGGACCCGTTCCGCTCGGTGGACGAGCGGGTGGAGAAGCTGATCGCCGGGATGTGACCGGGCCGGCCCGGTGACGGTCCGTCGGGGGCGCGCCGAGCGCCTCCGACGGACCGGACGAATCGGGTCATAGGCTGACGCCATGCGTCGAACCGCCTGCCTGCTCACCGTTCCCCTGACCGTCGCGCTGCTCGCCGGGTGCAGCAGTTCGGGCGGCTCCGGCAAGTCCGCCGCGACGACGCCGGCGGCCTCCTCGGCGTCCGCGGCGCAGGTGCCGAGCCCGGTGGCGTCCGCCTCGCCGATGCCGGAGGTCTCCGGCGAGTTCGGCTCGAAGGCGACGATCACGCTGCCCGCCGGGCAGCAGCCGTCCGGGCAGTTCGTGGTGAGCACCGTGAGCGAGGGCTCCGGGGCGGTGGTCAACAAGAACGACTGGGTGACCGTCAACTACACGGTCAAGGACTGGACCAGCGGCAAGGACCTGTCCAGCTCCTACGACTCCGGCGGCAAGCCGCAGCTCTACCAGCCGGGCAGCGGGCAGCTGGTGCCCGCCTTCGACCAGAGCGTGGTGGGGAAGAAGACCGGCAGCCGGGTGCTGGTGGTGGCCCCGCCGGCCGCCGGGTTCGGCAGCCAGGGCTCCAGCGCGCTGGGCGTCGGCAAGGACGACACCGTGGTGTTCGTGCTGGACGTGATGAGCGCGGTGCCGCAGGACACCACCGTCCCCGGCGACCTCACCCAGCCGCCCGCAGGCGCCCCGCAGGTGAAGGACAACGGCAAGGCCGCGCCGACCATCACCGTCCCCTCCGGCCAGCAGCCGCCCACCGACCTGCAGCAGTACGTGCTGGTCAAGGGCACCGGCCCGGAGGTGAAGAGCGGGCAGACCCTGGTGGTCCAGTACACCGGCGTGACCTGGTCGGACGGCAAGCAGTTCGACTCCTCGTGGAACCACGGCGGCGCGCAGGCCCTGCAGGTCGGCACCGGCAGCCTGATCAAGGGCTGGGACCAGGGGCTGGTCGGCAAAAACGTCGGCAGCCGGGTGCTGCTGGTCGTCCCGCCGTCGCTGGGCTACGGCGACCAGGCCAGCGGGGCGATCCCGGCGAACTCCACGCTGGTGTTCGTGATCGACATCCTGGAAGCCGTCTGAGAACCGCCTGACAGCGGGGCGCGGACCGGGCTGACCCGCTCTCATGCCGACCTGACATACTGCTGCCCCGCACCAGTGGTACACGCGTCGTCGGGCGAGTCGAATGGGGAGTCATGTCTGAGAAAGCGTCGAGCCCGGGCGAGGCCGACAACACCGGGAACAAGCCTTCGGTGGACCGCGAGTCGATCGTCGTCCCCGCCGAGATGCTGACCCAGGCGGGCTGGGCCCCGCCCACCGCCCCCGCCAGTCCCGATGCCAAGACCGAGCAGGCACCGCAGGTCTTCGCGTCCAACCAGCGCAAGGTGCCGCTCTCCGAGGCGGGTTACGACGAGGACCCGGGCGGGGTGGGCCGGCTCGGGGTGATCCTGGGCTCGGTCCTGGCGGTGCTGCTGGTCGCGTCCGGGGTGACGATGTACTACGTCAACAAGGACGACAGCAAGCCGACCGCGAAGGCGGACTCGGCCTCGGCCAGCCCCAGCGCCTCGGCCCCGACCCAGGCGCCGGTGCCGCCGATCAAGGACAGCGCCAAGGTGCTGCCGACGGTCGCCGGAGACTTCGGCTCCAAGGCGACCATCACGCTGCCCAAGGACGCCCCGGACGGGACGTTCGTGGTCAAGGAGCTGTCCGCGGGCAGCGGCGCGAAGGTCGAGAAGGGCAACTGGGTCTCCGTCGACTACACGGCGATGGACTGGCAGACCGGCAAGGAGATCCCCGGCTCGTACGGGGAGCAGAACGGCAAGCCGCAGCTGTACCAGGCCGGCGGCGGGTCGCTGATCCCCGCGCTGGACAACGCCGTCGAGGGCCACAAGGCCGGCAGCCGGCTGATGGTGGTCGCCCCGCCCGGGGCCGCGTTCGGCGCGCAGGGCAACACCCAGCTGGGCATCGCCGGCACCGACAGCCTGGTCTTCGTGCTGGACATCCGGCAGGCCACCGCCCCGGGCGCGGTGCTCTCCGGTGACGTGACCGCGCCGCCCGCGGACTTCCCGCAGGTCAAGGACAACGGCACCAAGCCCGCCGAGATCACCCCGGTCAAGGGCGCGGCCGACCCGACCGAGCTGAAGAGCCACGTCCTGATCCAGGGCAAGGGCCGCAAGATCGAGTCCGGCGAGAAGGTGCTGGTCCAGTACACCGGCGCGCTGTACAAGGACGGCAAGAAGTTCGACTCCTCGCTCGACCGCGGGCAGGCGTTCACCTTCACCACCGGCGCCGGCAGCGTCATCGAGGGCTGGGACAAGGGCATCGTCGGCCAGAACATCGGCAGCCGGGTCGAACTGGTCATCCCCGCCTCGCTGGGCTACAAGGACCAGGCCAGCGAGAGCATCCCGGCCAACTCCACCCTGGTGTTCGTGGTCGACATCCTGGACGCCGGGGTCGGCGGCAGCGACGGCTGACGCACCCCGGGTGCGCCTAGGATGAGTCCCGTTCACGCAACCGAACGAGAAGAGCAATCGTGAGCCTGACCAAGCCGGAGATCGACTTCCCGGGCGGCGACGCCCCGACCGAGCTCCAGATCCGCGACATCGTGGTCGGCGACGGCGCCGAGGCCAAGGCCGGCGCGGTCGTCGAGGTCCACTACGTGGGTGTCACCTTCGCCTCCGGCGAGGAGTTCGACGCCTCCTGGAACCGCGGCCAGACCTTCCGCTTCCCGCTGGGCGGCGGCCGGGTCATCAAGGGCTGGGACCAGGGCGTCGAGGGCATGCGCGTCGGCGGCCGCCGCGAGCTGGTCATCCCGCCGCACCTGGCGTACGGCAACCAGTCGCCGAGCCCGCTCATCCCGGCCGGCTCCACCCTGATCTTCGTGGTGGACCTGCTGGGCGTCTGACCTCGGACGCACCCGCGCACCCCCGGTTCCGCCAGGAGCCGGGGGTGCGGCTTTCTCTGAACGTGCCCGTACCGGTACGGTCAGGCAGGTCACCCCCGATCGGAGGAAGGGTCAGCGATGGCGATCGCCAAGGCAGAGCGGCTGATGAACCTAGCCCTGTGCCTGATGAACACCCGGCGTCCGCTCTCCAAGAAAGAGCTGCGCGAGTCCGTCGAGGCGTACCGGGAGGCCTGGCAGCAGGGCTCCGAGGACGCCTTCAACCGGATGTTCGAGCGCGACAAGGACGACCTGCGGGAACTCGGCCTGATCATCGACGTGGACGAGAACGCGCTCGACGGCGAGGTCGGCTACCTCGCCCGCCGCGACCGCAACCGCCTCCCGGAGATCGCGCTGGACGCGGAGGAGGCCGCCGCGCTGGCGCTGGCCGCCCGGGTCTGGCAGCAGGCCAAGATGTCCGGCGCCGCCAGCGGCGCGCTGCAGAAGCTGCGCGCGGCCGGCGTCCCGTTCGCCGAGGAGCGCGAGCACGGCGCGCTGGAGCCGCGGATCCCCGGCCGGGAGGCCGCGTTCGAGCCGCTGCTCACCGCCGCCCGGGACCGCCGCCCGGTCACCTTCGACTACCGCAAGGCCGGCGCCGCCACCGCCGGGCCGCGCTCGGTGGAGCCCTGGGCGCTGGAGTGCTGGCGCGGCCACTGGTACCTGGCCGGCTACGACCGCGACCGCGGCTCGGCCCGGGTGTTCCGGCTCTCCCGGATCACCGGCAAGGTCCGCTCCCGGGCCGGCGCGTTCACCGGCGAGGTGCCCGAGCACGTGGACGTCCGGGCCGTGGTCGCCCGGTTCGCCGGCGAGGGCGCCACCGCGGTCGCCACCGTCAAGGTGCGCTCCGGCGCCGCCTACCCGGTGCGCCAGCGCGCCCTGGAGACCCGGCCGGTGGACGCCGACTGGGACGAGCTGGACATCCCGTACGGCAACGGCCTGGGCGCCGATCTGGCCGAGTACGGCCCCGACGTCATCGTGATCGGCCCCGAGGACCTGCGGGCCGACGTCATCGACCGGCTGCGCGCCGTCGCCGGCCTCGCGGAGGTTTCCCAGTGAGCAATGCGATCGACCAGACGCGCCGGATGCTGTCGCTGGTCACCTACCTGCGCGAGCGGCCCGGGGCCGAAGTGGCCGAGGTGGCACGGGCGTTCGGGATCACCGAGCGGGAACTGATCGGCGACCTCAACGTGCTGCCGATGTGCGGCACCTCCTTCCGCGGCGGCGACCTGCTCGACATCGACACCGACGGCGAGCGGATCTGGTGGCACAACGTGGACGACGTCGCCCAGCCGCTGCGGCTGGCCGCCGACGAGGCCACCGCGCTGCTGGTCGCCGCCCGCGCGGTGGCCGGGCTGCCCGGGCTGCGCGAGCGCGACCGGCAGGCGCTCACCCGGGCCGTCGCCAAGATCGAGGACGCGGCCGGCGAGAGCGCCGAGTCCGCGGCCCGGGTCGGCGTCACCTTCGAGGCCGAGGGCACCGTCTTCGCCGACATCGACCGCGCGCTCAGCGAGGGCCGGCTGATCTGGCTGCGCTACTGGTCGCACGGCCGCGGTGAGCTGACCGAGCGCGAGGTCGACCCGATCCGGCTGGTCACCGAGGGCCACACCTACCTCGAGGGCTGGTGCCGCACCTCCGAGGACCGGCGCACCTTCCGGCTCGACCGGATCGCCGAGATCAAGGTGCTCGACGAGCCCGCCAACCCGCCCCGCCTGCAGCCCCGCGACCTGTCCGCCGGGCTGGTCGCCCCCACCGCCGACGACCCGGAGGTGGTGGTCGAGGTCGGCCCCGGCGGCCGCTGGGTCGCCGAGTACTACACCCACGACAGCGCCGAGGAACTCCCCGACGGCGGCCTGCGGATCACCCTGCGCTCCGCGGAGCCGTCCGGCCTGCGCACCCTGGCCCTGCGGCTGGGCCGGGACGGCCGGATCACCGCCCCCGCCCGGCTCGCCGAACAGGCCCGCACCGCCGCGCTGGCCGCGCTGGAGCACTACCGGGACGGACAGGTCTGAACCACGTGGCCGACGGCACCAGATTCAAGGTGTACTGCTCGCAGTGCCGGGAGAAGGTCGAACTCCCGGCCCCCGAGTTCCGGTTGGCGCTCGGCGCCAGCAAGGAGCGCACCTTCTACAGCTTCACCTGCCCGGCCTGCGGAGCGGTCGTCCGCAAGATCGCCGGGGAGAAGATCGTCGCCGCGCTCACCGAGGCCGGCGTGCACGCCATGCGGCTGCTGCCGATGGACGGATAGGAAGGCCCGCACGTGAACTGGACCCTGGTCGGGGCCGTCCTGCTCTCCACCGCGGGCCTGCTGGTGCTCGGCGTGCTCGCGCTGCGGCTGTGGCTGGACGTCCGGGCGCTGGCCCGCGAGGTGGAGGGCGCGGTCGGCGCGCTGCAGCGGGCGGGCGAGGGCGGCTGAGAGCGGGGGAGGACCGGTACCCGATCGTTGGGTACCGGGTTCCCGCGGCGACACTCCGAGCGGCTACCATCGCCCGCAGAGGGGGAGCCCTGCCTCCCGGACCTCCCGGACCTCCCGGACAAGGAAGGCGGTGCTCCGGAGATGCGTCTCCTTTCGCCCGGCTCGTTGCTGCTGATCACGGTGTTCGCGGTGCTGCTGTTCGGCGGCAAGCGGCTGCCGGACGCGGCGCGGGCGCTGGGCCGGTCGCTGCGGATCCTCAAGAGCGAGGGCAAGGCGCTGCGCCGGGAGTTCGACTCCGGCCGGCAGGCGTCGGCCGCCCCCGCCCCCGCCCCGGCCGCGCGGCCCGCCGCCGAACCGGACCGGGTGGTCAAGGCCGCCCCGGGCGCGTCCCGCACCGACCGGGCCGCCTGAACACTCACGTCGGGCTCCCGCACCACTCCGACTACGACGAGCGCACGATTCGAGGACCGGGTTGAGCAAGACGACCAAGGCGGCCAAGGACCCTGAGGGGCGGATGGCGCTCGCCGACCATCTCCGCGAACTGCGCAACCGGCTGGTCAAGTCGCTGCTGGCGATCATCGTCTTCACGATCGTCGCGGCGTTCTACCACAAGGCCCTGCTGGACTTCCTGATCAAGCCGCTGCCCGCCTGCAACCCGGACGGCACGCTGCCGGACGGGCTGAAGCACTGCGCGGAGATCTCCAACATCGGCCTGACCACCCCGTTCACCGTGATGCTGAAGGTCAGCCTCACGGCCGGCGCGGTGGCCGCCACCCCGGTCTGGCTGTACCAGCTGTGGAAGTTCGTCTCGCCGGGCCTGCACCAGCACGAGAAGCGCTACTCGGTGACGTTCCTGCTGGTCGGCACCCCGCTGTTCCTGGCCGGCGCGGTGCTCGCGTACGTGGTGATGCCGCTGACCGCGGAGATGCTGATCAGCTTCACCGCGGACGGCGTCAAGTCGATCGTGCCGGTGGAGACCTACCTGGACCTGATCACCCGCATGGTGCTGGTGTTCGGCGCGGGCTTCGAACTGCCGCTGTTCCTGGTGATGCTGAACCTGGTCGGGGTGCTCAGCGGCAAGCGGCTGCTCGGCTGGTGGCGCGCCATGGTCATGGGCATCACGGTGTTCGCGGCCTTCGCCACCCCGTCCACCGACCCGCTGTCGATGCTGGCGCTGGCCGCGCCGATCTGGGCGCTGTACTTCCTGGCGGCCGGGGTCGCGCTGCTCAACGACAAGCGCAAGGCCGCCCGCAACCCCGACGCCGGGCTGAGCGACGAGGAGGCCTCGCACGTCGACCTGACGGTCGAGGGCGTGGCGGACGCCGAGTCGGTCGGCGGGGTCGAGGCGGTGGAGGCCCCGGCGCCGGTCCCGGCCGCGCGCCGCGACCAGATCGACGACGACATCACCTGATGAGCCGACTGCCCGTCGAGGCGGTGGACGGCCCCGGACCCTGTGGTCCGGGGCCGTCCGGCGTTCCGGGGCTTCCGGGCTTCCGAAGCTTCCGGCCTTCCGGGTTTTCTGGTGGGGGGTGATCGGTGCTGGTGGGGTGCTTGCCCGGGGTTCGAACCATGTGACATATTACTGAGGTGCTCAAGCGAAACCCCTACGACGTCGTGGTGGTCGGGGCCGGCGTGGTCGGCGCCGCCTGCGCCTACTACGCCGCCCGGTCCGGCCTGAAGGTCGCCGTGGTGGACCGCGGGCCGGTGGCCGGCGGGACCACCGGCGCCGGCGAGGGCAACCTGCTGGTCTCCGACAAGGAACCCGGCCCGGAACTCGACCTCGCCCTGCTCTCCGCCGGCCTGTGGCGCGAACTCGCCGCCGAACTCGGCGACCGCGTCGAGTACGAGCCCAAGGGCGGCCTGGTGGTCGCCACCGCCCCCGCCGGACTCGACCTGCTGCACGGCTTCGCCGCCGCCCAGCGCGCCGCCGGCGTCGAGGCCGTCCCGGTCGCCGCCGACGAACTGCGCGACCTCGAACCGCACCTGGCCGAGGACCTGCCCGGCGGCTACCTGTACCCGCAGGACGCCCAGGTGCAGCCCGCCCTGGCCGCCGCCCACCTGCTGCGCGCCGCCGGCGCCGACCGGTACCTCGGCGAGGCCGTCACCGCACTGCTGCGCGGCCCCGGCGGCGCCGTCACCGGCGTGGTCACCGGACGCCGCGAGATCGCCGCGCCCGCCGTGGTCAACGCCGCCGGCACCTGGGGCGGCGAACTCGCCGCGCTGGCCGGGGTCCGGCTGCCGGTGCTGCCCCGGCGCGGCTTCGTGCTGGTCACCGAACCGCTGCCGCGGATCGTCCGGCACAAGGTCTACGCCGCCGACTACGTCGCCGACGTCGCCTCCGGCTCGGCCGACCTGCAGTCCTCCGCCGTGGTCGAGGGCACCCCCGCCGGGCCGGTGCTGATCGGCGCCAGCCGCGAACGGGTCGGCTTCGACCGCACCCTCGCCCCCGAGGTGCTGCACCGGCTCGCCGCCCAGGCCGCCGCGCTCTTCCCGGTGCTGCGCACCGTCCAGGTGCAGCGCTGCTACCGCGGCTTCCGCCCCTACCTGCCCGACCACCTGCCCGCCCTCGGCCGCGACGCCCGGGTGCCCGGGCTCTACCACGCCTGCGGGCACGAGGGCGCGGGCATCGGGCTGGCGCCCGCCACCGGGCTGCTGATCAGCCGCCAGCTCACCGGGGCCGACCCCGGGCCGGACCTGACGCCGTTCCGGCCGGAGCGGTTCGGGGACGGGGAGGGCGGGCGTTGAGAGGACCGGTGCGGTGCCGCACACGTCGTGGAGGAGAGGAGTAGCCGTGGACCCGCTCGACCTGGTGGGCGCCGAACCCGGACCCGCCCGCACCATCCTGTTCGACGGCCGGCCGGTGCCCGCGCTGCCCGGGCAGACGCTGGCCGCCGCGCTGTGGGCCGACGGCGTGCTCGCCTGGCGCACCACCCGGAACGGGGGGCGCCCGCGCGGCGCGTTCTGCGGGATCGGCCAGTGCTTCGACTGCCTGGCCACCGTCAACGGCCGCCCCAACCAGCGCCTGTGCCTGCTGCCCGCCGAACCCGGCGACACCGTCACCACCCAGGAGGGGCACGGCCATGCCGACCTCGAAGTCTGAGCCGGGCGCCGGCCGCGCGGGCGTGTACGACCTCGCGGTGATCGGCGCCGGCCCCGCCGGACTGGCCGCCGCCGACACCGCCGCCGCACTCGGCCTGCGGGTCGCGCTGCTGGACGCCGGGAGCCGCCCCGGCGGCCAGTACTACCGGCACCCCGCACCGGAGCTCGGCGCGGCCCGGCCGGAGAAGCTGCACCACGGCTGGACGGCGTTCGCCCGGCTGCGCGCGCGGCTGGCGGCCTCGCCGCTGGTCGACCACCTGCCGGGCCACCACGTGTGGGCGGCCGAGGCGGGCGTCCCCGGCGACGAGCGGCGGCCCTGGCGCCTGCACGCCACCCGCGGCCCCGGGGCCGGCGACCGGGCCACCGTCCTGGCCCGCGCCGCCCTGCTGGCCACCGGCGCCTACGAGCGGCACCTGCCCTTCCCCGGCTGGACGCTGCCCGGCGTGGTCACCGCGGGCGGCGCGCAGGCGATGCTCAAGTCCTCCCTGGTGCTGCCCGGCCGCCGGATCGTGGTGGCCGGCAGCGGCCCGCTGCTGCTGGCCGCCGCCTCCTCGCTGGTCGCGGCCGGGGCGGAGGTCCCCGCGATCGTCGAGGCCACCTCGTACCTCGGCTACGCCCGCGGGCTGCCGGTCCTGACCGGCAACCCCGGCAAGCTCGCCGAGGGCACCGCGCACGGGGCACGGCTGCTGCGCCACGGGGTGCGGCTGCGCCGGAGCAGCGCGGTGGTCGAGGCGCACGGCACCGACCGGGTCACCGCCGTCACGGTCGCCCGGCTCGACGCCCGCTGGAAACCGGTGCCCGGCAGCGAACGGCGGATCGCCTGCGACGCGGTGGCGATCGGGCACGGGCTGGTGCCGCAGATCGAACTGGCCGCCGAGCTGGGCGCCGAGACGGTCACCGGGCCGGACGGCGCGGTCGCCCTGAAGGTCGACGCCCGGCAGCGCACCAGCGTGCCCGGGCTGTGGGCGGCGGGGGAGACCTGCGGGGTCGGCGGCGCGGACCTGGCGCTGGCCGAAGGCGTGCTGGCCGCCCGGGCGGTCGCCGGACGCCCGGACGGGGGACGGGAGGTGGCCGTCCGGCGGCGGCGGCGCGCGTTCGCCGCGCTGATGGCCGCCGCGCACGCGCCCGGGCCGGACTGGACCGGCTGGGTCACCGACGACACCGACGTCTGCCGGTGCGAGGAGGTCCCGGCCCGGGAGATCCGGGCGGCCGTCGCGGAACTCGGCGCCGGGGACGCCCGGACGGTCAAGCTGCTCACCCGGGCCGGCATGGGCTGGTGCCAGGGCCGGATGTGCGGGCCCGCGGTGGCCTGCCTGTCCGGTGGCGGCGGTGCGGCGGGGCGGCCGGACAGCCGGCCGCTGTCCTGCCCGGTGCCGCTGGCGCAACTGGCGGAGCCGGTGCGGTCGGTGGAGCAGCCGGGGCCGGGGCCGGACTAGCGGGCGGCGGCCGGGGCGGCCGAGTCGGGCCGGTGCCGGGGAGGGCGGTTGCCGTCGTCGGTGCGGGGCCGGGCGCTTCGGCCGGTCGGCGGCGGGGGCCGGTCCTTCCGGCGCGGGGCCGGGATCGGGCTGCTTCGGTCGGGGCGGTCGGGGCGGTCGGGAAGGGCTGGTGTCGGGGTTGTCCCCGGCGCGGGGCCGAGTCGGGCGCTTTGGTCGGCTGGCCGGGTCGGTGCCGGGGGCCTCTCCGGCGGGGGCCGGGGCCGGGTGGCTCGGCAGGCCGGTCGGCAGTGCGCGGCCGGTGCCGGGGGCGGGGCGGGTTGCCGTCTTCGGTGGGTAAGTCGGGCTCCGGGCCCGCCTGTTGGCGGGCCGGGGCCGGGAAGGTTTTCGGTCGGCCCGTCGGGAGGCGGGTGCCGGATCGACTCGGGCGGCGGGTCCCCTTGTGGAGCCGCGTCGCCCACTTGTAAAATGTCACACATCATATCAAGGGAGATCCCCGTGACCCGCACCCCGCACGACCCCGCCCGTCCCTGGCGCGGCATCATGGTCGCCACCACCCTGCCCTTCCGTGACGACCTCACGGTGGACTACGACGCCTACGCCGAGCACGTCCGCTGGCTGATCGACAACGGCTGCGACGGCGTCGTCCCCAACGGCTCCCTCGGCGAGTACCAGACCCTGACGCCCGAGGAGCGCGCCAAGGTCGTCACGACCGCGGTCGAGGCGGCCGGTGACGGGGCCCGGGTGATGCCCGGGGTGGCCGCCTACGGCAGTGCCGAGTCGCGGCGCTGGGCCGAGCAGGCCGCCGAGGCGGGGGCCGGGTCGGTGCTGCTGCTCCCGCCGAACGCCTACCGGGCCGACCAGGCCGCGGTGCGGGCCCACTACGCCGAGGTGGCGCGGGTCGGGGTGCCGGTCGTCGCGTACAACAACCCGATCGACACCAAGGTCGACCTGGTGCCCGCGCTGCTCGCCCAACTGCACGCGGACGGCTCGATCGTGGCGGTCAAGGAGTTCTCCGGCGACGTCCGCCGGGCGTACGAGATCGGTGAGCTGGCGCCCGGGCTGGACCTGCTGATCGGGGCCGACGACGTGCTGCTGGAGCTGGCGGTCGCGGGCGCGGTCGGCTGGATCGCGGGTTACCCGAACGCGCTGCCCGCGACCTGCGCCGAGCTGTACCACGCCGCCGTCTCCGGCGACCTGGCCACCGCCGTGCCGCTCTACAGGTCGCTGCACCCGCTGCTGCGCTGGGACTCCAAGACCGAGTTCGTCCAGTCGATCAAGCTCTCGATGGACATCGCCGGCCGCCCCGGCGGCCCGACCCGCGCCCCGCGCCTGCCGCTCGTCCCGGAGATCGAGGCCGCGGTGCGCGCCGCGACCGGGAAGGCGCTCGCCGAGGGCCACAAGTAGCCGTCGCCGCACGGCGGTCCGGGCCGGACCCGGGGGGATCCGGCCCGGACCGCCGCAGGCCAGGACCCGTTGTCAGCCGACTGGAGAGAGCACCGCGATGCGGACCCGTCACGTCTTCCACGCCGTCGACTCGCACACCGAGGGCATGCCCACCCGGGTGATCACCGGGGGGTTCGGCACCGTCCCCGGCGCCACCATGGCCGAACGGCGCACCCACTTCCAGCAGCACCTCGACGCGTTCCGCACGCTGCTGATGTGCGAACCGCGCGGCCACTCCGCGATGAGCGGCGCGATCCTGCAGCCGCCGACCCGGCCGGACGCCGACTTCGGGGTGCTGTACATCGAGGTCTCCGGGCTGCTGCCGATGTGCGGCCACGGCACCATCGGCGTGGCCACCGTGCTGGTGGAGACCGGCATGGTGCCGGTGGTCGAACCCGTCACCACGGTGCGGCTGGACACCCCCGCCGGGCTGGTGGTCGCCGAGGTCGCGGTGCAGGACGGCGCGGCGGTCGGCGTCACCATCCGCAACGTGCCCTCGTACGCGGTCGCGCTGGAGCGGAAGCTGGAGGTGCCCGGGTACGGGACGGTCACCTACGACCTCGCGTACGGCGGCAACTACTACGCGATCCTGCCGCTGGAGCAGTTCGGCCTGCCGTTCGAACGCGGGCGCAAGGACGAGATCCTGGCCGCCGGGCTGGCCATGATGGACGCCGTCAACGCCTCGGACGCGCACCGGCCGGTGCACCCCGAGGACCCGTCCATCCACGGCTGCCACCACGTCCAGCTGCTCGCGCCCGGCTCGGACGCGGTGCACTCCCGGCACGCGATGGCCATCCACCCCGGCTGGTTCGACCGCTCGCCCTGCGGGACGGGCACCTCGGCGCGGATGGCGCAGCTGCACGCGCGCGGCGAGCTGGCGGTCGGCGCCGAGTTCCGCAACGACTCCTTCATCGGGACGACCTTCACCGGCCGCCTGGTCGAGGAGACCACCGTCGCCGGACTGCCCGCCGTCGTCCCCACCGTCACCGGCCGGGCCTGGGTGACCGGCACCGCGCAGTACTTCCTCGACCCGACGGACCCGTTCCCGGCGGGCTTCCTGCTGTAGCGCCGCCGGACCGCCCCGGACCCGTCAACCATCCCTCTGTGAAAGGCCCTTGAGCATGAGCACCATCGACTCGTACAACCCCGCCGACCCCGACGACCTGGTCGCCTCGGTGCCGGCGGCGGGGACCGCCGAGGTCGCGGCGGCGATCGCGGGGGCCCGGGAGGCGCAGCGCGGGTGGTGGGCGCTGGGGGCGGCCGGGCGTTCGCTGGCGCTGGGCCGGGCCGCGGCGGCGATCGAGGCGGCGGCCGAGGAACTGGTCGCGCTGGCGGTGCGCGAGGTCGGCAAGCCGGTGGCCGAGGCGCGCGGCGAGGTGGCCCGGACGGCGGCGATCTGGCGCTACTACGCGCAGGCGCCGTTCGCCCCCGCCGGGGAGGTGCACGAGCCCGCCGCCGGGCCGGGCCTGCTGCTGACCCGCCGCCGCCCGTACGGGGTGGCCGGGCTGATCACGCCGTGGAACTTCCCGCTGGCGATCCCGACCTGGAAGGCCGCGCCCGCGCTGGCCGTCGGCAACGCGGTGGTGCTCAAGCCGTCCTCGGAGGCGGTGGCCTGCGCGCTGCGGCTGGCCGAACTCGCGGGCCTGCCCGAGGGCGTGCTCACGGTGGTGCCGGGCGGCGCCGAGGCGGGGACGGCGCTGATCGACGGCGCGGACGTCGTCTCGTTCACCGGCTCGACCGGGGTCGGCCGCTCGGTGGTCGCCGGGGCGAGCGGGCGCGGCATCCCGGTGCAGGCCGAGATGGGCGGCCTGAACGCCGCCCTGGTGCTGCCGGACGCCGACATCGCGCAGGCCGCCGCGCACCTGGCGAACGCCATCGCCGGCTACGCGGGCCAGAAGTGCACCGCGACCAGCCGGGTGATCGCCGTCGGCGACGCCTACGAGCCGCTCGCCGAGGCCCTCGCCAAGGCCCTCGGGCAGACGCCCGCCGCCGACCCGGCCGCCCCGGCCACCGTCTGCGGCCCGGTGATCGGCGGGCCGGCGCTGGAACGGCTGACCGGGGCGATCGACACCGCCCGGGCGGGCGGCGCCACCGTGCTGGCCGGCGGCGCGCGGGCCGACCGGGCCGGCTGGTTCCTGGAGCCGACCCTGCTGGAGAACGTCCCCGCCGGGCACCCGCTGCTGACCGAGGAGTTCTTCGGCCCGCTCGCCGTGCTGCTGCCCGCCGCCGACCTGGACGCGGCGCTCGCGCTGGCCAACGACACCCGGCACAGCCTGTCCGCCTCCGTCCACTCGCGCAGCCTGGACGTGGCGCTGGCCGCCGCGGACCGGCTGGACGCGGGCATGATCCGGATCAACGCGCCCTCCAGCGGCGTCGACTTCCACCTGCCGTTCGGCGGCGCCAAGGGCGCCTCGTACGGCGCCCGCGAGCAGGGCCGGGCCGCGCTCGACTTCTACACCGCCGCGCGCACCGTCAGCGTGCTGCCCGCCGGGGAGTGCTGATGGACCGTCACCCCACCGCCCGCCGGGGCGGGGAGCTGATCAACCTGGTCTCCACCGTCGACTACCACACCGCGGGCGAGCCGTTCCGGATCGTCGTCGCGGGCCTGCCGCCGGTGCCCGGCGACACCGTCGCCGAACGCCGCTCGATCGCCATCGGCGCGGGCGGCCGGGCCACCGCGCCGCGGCCGAGCGCGCTGGACGACGTGCGCCGCCTGCTGACCCGGGAGCCGCGCGGGCACGCCGGCATGTACGGCGGGTTCGTGGTGCCGCCGGACGACGACGAGGCGCACCTCGGCGTGCTGTTCTGGCACAAGGACGGCTACTCGACCGCCTGCGGCCACGGCACCATGGCGCTCGGCGCGTGGGCCGTGGACACCGGCCTGGTCGCCGCCCCCGACGACGGCACCGCCCTGGTCCGCATCGACGTCCCCTCCGGCCGGGTCGGCGCCACCGTGCACCGCAGCGGCGGCCGCACCACCGCGGTCACCTTCCGCAACGTGCCGACCCGGGTGCTGGCCCGCGGGGTCGAGCTGGCCACCCCGCGCGGGACGCTCCGGGTCGACCTGGCGGACTCCGGGGCGGTCTACGCCTCGCTGCCCGCCGCCGCGCTCGGCCTGTCCGTCGTCCCCGACGAGCTCGCCGAACTCACCGCCGCCGGACGGGAGGTCCGCACCGCGCTGGAGGGCCACCGGGCGCTCGCCGGGCACCGCGACGGCGTCTACGGCGTCATCCTGTACGACGAGCTGCCCGACACGCCGTCCGGCCCGCACCAGCGCAACGTCACCGTCTTCGCCGACGGCCAGATCGACCGCTCCCCGTGCGGCTCCGGCACCTCCGCCCGGCTCGCCCTGCTCGCCGCCGAGGGCGCCATCGACCCCGGCCGCACGCTGCGCCACGACTCGGTCATCGGCACCGTCTTCACCGGCCGGGTCCGCGCCCCGCGGGCCGACGGCACCGTCACCGAGGTCACCGGCACCGCCCACCGCACCGGCGAGCACCGCTTCGTCCTCGACCCCGAGGACACCCTGGGCCCGGGGTTCCTGCTGTGACCGGCGGCCTCGCGCAGCTGCCGCTGACGCTCGGACCGGCCGAGGC
The DNA here is from genome assembly GCF_003751605.1 of Kitasatospora cineracea. Taxonomy (NCBI): domain Bacteria; kingdom Bacillati; phylum Actinomycetota; class Actinomycetes; order Kitasatosporales; family Streptomycetaceae; genus Kitasatospora; species Kitasatospora cineracea. Next base: position 98,297 of record NZ_RJVJ01000002.1, on the reverse strand, counting down.
GGTGGCGGCGCTGGAACGGGTGCTGCTGGGCGGGCTGGACGTGGAGGGGTGCCCGGCGCGGGTCGGGGTGGCGGTGCCGGCGGGGGAGCTGCTGCTGATGCCCGCGGCGGCCGGGGGCTTCGCGGGGGTGAAGGTCGCGGGGGTGGCGCCCGGGAACCCGGCGGTCGGACTGCCCCGGATCACCGGGTCCTACCTGCTGCTGGACGGGCCGACGCTGCAGCCGCTGGCACTGCTGGACGGGGCCGCGCTGACCGCGCTGCGGACGCCCGCGGTGACCGCGCTGGCGGTGCGGGCGCTGGCGGCGCCGGACGCCCGGGAACTGGTGGTGTTCGGTGCCGGGCCGCAGGCGGTCGGGCACCTGGCGGCGCTGCGGGCCGTGCTGCCCGCTCTGGAACGGGCCACCGTGGTGGCGCGGCGGCCGGGCCCGGCCGCCGAGGTGGCGGCGTACGCGGCCGGGCTGGGCCTGGCGGCGGCCGTCGGCGGTCCGGAGGCGGTGGCGGGGGCGGACGTGGTGGTGTGCTGCACGACCGCCCGCACCCCGCTGTTCGACGGCCGCCTGGTGCCGGACCGGGCGGTGGTCGCGGCGGTCGGCTCGCACGAGCCGGACGCCCGCGAGGTGGACGCCAGGCTGGTGGCGCGGGCCGACCTGTTCGTGGAGGCCCGGGAGGTCGCGCTGCGCGAGGCCGGGGACCTGCTGCTGGCGGGGGCCGGGGCGGAGCGGATGGCGAATCTGGCGGAACTGGTCACGGGCCGGGCCGCCGTCCGCCATGATCGTCCCAGGTTCTTCAAGAGCGTCGGGATGGCGTGGCAGGATCTGGCGGTGGCGGCGGCGCAGTACGCGTCGGCCGGGAGGTAGGGCGCCGCGACGGGGGTCCGGGGGACGGGGACGCGGGGCCGAGGCCGGGTCGGGGTCCGGGTCGGGGTCCGGGCACGGGGACGGAAGGCTGGGACCCGGGGACACGGACAGCGACAGCCGCACGCAGGGCATTCACTCTCCGCAACGTGACATTGTACAATGGGGCCCTGTTTGAACCTCCGGAGGAACACCATGGCCGACCTCAAGCCCCGCAACCTCATCTCCGTCCAGGAGCGGCTGCGCGACCAGGTCGCCCACGCCCTGCGTGCGGCACTCATCTCCGGTGAGCTGCGCCCCGGGGTGGTCTACTCCGCCCCGACGCTGGCCGCCGACTTCGGGGTCTCCGCCACCCCCGTCCGCGAGGCGATGCTCGACCTGGCCCGCGAGGGCCTGGTCGAGGCCGTCCGCAACAAGGGCTTCCGGGTCACCGAGCTCTCCGACCGGGACCTCGACGAGTTCACCGAGATCCGCGCGCTGATCGAGGTCCCCACCGTCGGCCAGGTCGCCCGGACCGCCACCGCCGAACAGCTAGAGGCGCTGCGCCCGCAGGCCGCGGCGATCGTCGAGGCCGCCCGCAAGCACGACCTGATCGGCTACCTGGAGGCCGACCGCCAGTTCCACCTCGACCTGCTCGCGCTGGCCGGCAACGCCCGCCTGGTCGAGACCGTCGGCGACCTGCGCAAGCGCTCCCGGCTGTACGGCCTCAACCGGCTCGACCAGCAGGGCGAACTGGTCAGCTCCGCCGAGGAGCACCTGGAACTGCTGGACGTGCTGCTGACCGGCGACGCCGCCGCCGCCGAAGCCTGCATGACCCGGCACCTCGGCCACATCCGCCACCTGTGGGCGGCCGGCGGCAAGCCCGCCGACGGGCCCGCCGAGCCGGAGAGCGCGCTGCGGCTGCCGGCCCGCTGACGACCCGACGGACCGTCAGCTGGTCGACAGCGGGCGGTCAGCGGGCCGGGTGCTCGGCGGGCCGGGTGCTCGGCGGGCCGGGCGGTCAGGCGCGCAGGCGGCCGTCCTGCATGGTCAGGACGCGGTCGGCGCGGCCCAGCAGCTCGCGGTCGTGGGTGACCATCACGGTGGCGGTGCGGTGGGTGCGGGTCACCTCGGCGAGCAGGTCGACCACCTGGGCGCCGCGCTCGTGGTCCAGGGCCGAGGTCGGCTCGTCCACCAGCAGGACGGACGGGCTGCCGAACAGGGCGCGGGCGATGTTCACCCGCTGGCGCTCGCCGCCCGACAGCTGGTGCGGGCGGCGGCGCTGCTTGGCGCCCGCCAGGCCGACCGACTCCAGCAGCTCCTCGGCCCGGGTGCGGGCCCGGGCCGGGCGGCGGCCGCGCACCGACTCCAGGACCAGCAGCTGCTCGACGGCGGTCAGCGAGGCCAGCAGGTTCGACTGCTGGAAGACGATCCCCAGGCGCTCGCGGCGCAGCGCGGTGCGCTCGCGCTCGTCCAGCGCGCCCGCGTCCACGCCGTCGACCAGCACCTCGCCGCGGTCCGGGCGCAGCAGCGTCGCCGCGACCGCCAGCAGGCTGGACTTGCCGGAGCCGGACGGCCCCGCGATGGCGGTGAACTCGCCTGGAGCGACGGCCAGTTCGACCTCGTCCAGGGCGATCAGCCGGCTCTCGCCGTCCGGATAGCCGAGCGTCACGCCGCGCAGCGCGAGGCCGGTGCGCAGGTCGGTTCCGGCGGTCGGGGTGGTGGTCATGGCAGGGCCTTCCGGGGTGGGGTGGGTGGTCATCGGTTGGCGCCCAGCGCCGCCAGCGGGTCGACCGCGGTGATCCGGCGCACCGCGAGGGCCGCGCCCAGCAGGCCCAGCAGCACCATCGCGCCGACCGGCACGGCGACGGTCAGGACGCCCACGTCGAACGGCACCGCGGCCGACGCGAACGCCCCGCCGGCCGCGCCCAGCGCCCCGCCCAGCAGCGCGCCCGCCAGCAGCACGGCCGCCGCCTGGGCCAGCGCGTCGCGCACCAGGTAGCCGCTGGACGCGCCGACCGCCTTCAGCACCGCGATGTCCGGGCGGCGCTGCACCGTCCACACCGTGAAGAACGCGCCCACCACCAGGGCGCTCACCGCGAACAGGAAGCCCTGGATCAGCTGCAGGCTGCCCTGCTCGGCCGCGTACCCGTTGATGCCGGACAGCGCGTCGCCCAGCGACACCGCCCGCAGGTCGGCGGGCAGGCCGTGCGGGGTGCCGCGGACCGCGAGCGCGGTGGGCTGGTGCTGGCCGGAGACCCGCTGCCAGGTCTCCGGGGTGGTCCACACGCTCGGGGCGTGCGAGAGCGAACGCTCGGCGGTGACCGCCGAGACCGTCAACTCCTGCGCGCCGACGCTCACCCGGCTGCCGGGGGAGAGGTGGTACTCGGCGGCCAGGCCGGTGCCGACCGCGAGCTGGCCGTCCGCCGGGGCCGCGCCCCGCACCAGCGGCGGCAGCAGCTCCGGGTCGGTGCCCAGCACGCTCACCGAGGCCGCGCCGCCGCCCGCCGTCAACCGCGACATCGCCACCCCCAGCGGGTGCACCGCCCCCGCCCCCGCCGCCGCCACCGCGTCCCGCTGGGCCGGCGAGACCGTGCTGGACGCGAACGACACCTCCGCCTGCGCACCCGCCGGCGCACCGAACACCACGCCGTCCGCCGGGAGTTCGGCGATCGTCGAGGACGCCGCCGAGGCCAGGCCGCCGGTCAGGCCGTACAGGAACACCACCAGGGTCGTGATCAGGGTGACCACCGCTCCCATCAGGGCGAACCGCCCACGGGCGAAACGGATGTCACGCAAAGCGACGAACACGGGAGACCTTTCGGAGGGACACCGGAGCAGACCACCCCAGACTCGCCCGCACCGGCCCCGCTGCCATCGGGGAGACGGACGGAGTGCGCACCCGTCGAGAGGTGCAGCCGGAAATCCATCGAACGGTTGATGCCGCGCCACCGCCCGCCGCCGCCACCGCCCCGTACCCTCGGACAGCGTGCCCCGTACCGAAACCCCGACCACCGACGCGCACCGCTCCCCGACCGGCCCCACCCCCGCGCTGCGGCTGGCCAACCTCGCCGTGCACGGGCTGTTCCTCGCCCTGCTCGCCGTCCTGCTGGCCCGGGCCGCCGCCGACGGCGCGCTCGGCCCCGGCGGCTGGGCCACCGCCGGGGCGCTCGCCGCCTGCTACGCGGCCGGCGGCGTGCTGCGGCCGGTCCGCACCTCGCGCGCCCTCGGCGCGGGCTGGCTGCTCGCCGTCGCCGCCCTGTGGATCGGACTCACCCTCCAGCACCCCGAGTTCAGCTACCTCGCCTTCCCGCTGTACTTCGTCTGCCTGCACGTCCTGCCGCCGCGCCTCGCGCTGCCCGCCGTCCTGGCCCTCACCGCCGCCGTCGTCGCCGCCCAGACCACCACCCCCGGCGGACTCACCACCGCCAAGGTCCTCGGCCCGCTGGCCGGACTCGCCGTCGCCCTGCTCACCGCCCACGGCTACGCCGCCCTCTACCGGGAGAGCCGGGCCCGCCAGCAGCTCATCGACGACCTGGTCCGCACCCGCGACGAACTCGCCGCCAGCCAGCGCGAAGCCGGCCGCCTCGCCGAACGCCAGCGCCTGGCCCGGGAGATCCACGACACCCTCGCCCAGGGCCTGGCCGGCATCGTGCTGCTGGCCCGCGAGGCCGGCAGCGCCCCCGACGCCGCGCCGCTGCTGGAGGAGATCGAGCGCACCGCCTCCGCCAACCTCGCCGAGGCCCGCCGCTTCGTCCACGCCCTCACCCCGCCCGCCCTCGACGGCACCACCCTCCCCGACGCGCTGCGCCGCCTCGCCGACGGCGCCGACGCCGCCTTCCACCGCGACGGCGACCCGTACCCGCTGCCCGTCGAGGCCGAGGTCGCGCTGCTGCGCCTCACCCAGGAAGCCCTCGCCAACGCCGTCCGGCACGCCGCCGCCCCGCACATCGCCGTCACCCTCGGCTACCTCGACGACGCCGTCACCCTCGACGTCTACGACGACGGCACCGGCTTCGACCCGGCCACCGCACCCGCCCCCGACTCCTTCGGCCTGCACGGCATGCACGAACGCATCGCCGCCCTCGGCGGCACCCTCACCGTCGAATCCGCGCCCGGCGAGGGCACCGCCGTCGCCGCGACGCTCCCGCTGCGCGCCGTCGACCCGCCGACGGCCGCTGCGGCGGAAGCGGCCGGGGAGGCGGCGGCCGGCGGGCGGCTTCCCGGTGGTGCGCTGCGGGTCGCCGGGCGGCGGTTCACGCTCGCGGGGGTGCGGCGGTGATCCGGGTCCTGGTGGTGGACGACCACCCCGTGGTCCGGCGCGGGCTGCGCGCCATGGTCGACGAGCTGCCCGAGGTCACCGCCGTCGGCGAGGCCGCGGACGGCGCCGCCGCACTCGACCTGCTCGCCGGGCTGCCCGCCGACCGGCGCCCCGACGTCGTCCTGATGGACCTCCAGATGGGCACCGGCATGCACGGCGTCGAAGCCACCCGCCGGATCACCGCGCTGCCCGACCCGCCCGCCGTCCTGGTGCTCACCACCTACTCCACCGACGCCGACATCCTCGCCGCCGTCGAGGCCGGCGCCACCGGCTACCTGCTCAAGGACGCCCCGCCCGAGGACCTCGCCGCCGCGATCCAGGCCACCGCCCGCGGCGAGACCGTCCTCGCCCCGCCCGTCGCCGCCCGCCTCCTCGGCCGGGTCCGGGCCGGCCGCCCCTCGCTCTCCCCGCGCGAGGCGGAGATCCTCCAACTCCTCGCCGAGGGCCTGCCGAACCGGCAGATCTCCAAGCGCCTGTTCATCAGCGAAGCCACCGTCAAGACCCACCTGGTCCACATCTACGACAAGCTCGGCGTCGACTCCCGGACCTCCGCCATCGCCGCGGGCCTCGCGGCCGGGTTGATCCGTCCTGCGGGGCGGTGAGCGGAGTGATCCGGCGGGGGTGGGGGGTGGTAGGTGTGGTCGGCTTGCGCTGCGGGGCGGTGAGCCGGGCGACCCGATAGGAGCGGGCAGGGAATGTCGGGTGCGGGGCAGGTGCCCCTCCCTAGGGTCGAGGACAAGGAAAAGGGAAGGGGAGCGGGGTTGCTGGAGCGGTTGAACCAGGCGATGGACCACGTCGAGGAGCACCTCGACCGGCGGTTGGAGGTGGCCGAACTGGCCCGGATCACCGCCACGTCGGAGTACCACTTCCGGCGGCTGTTCTCGTCGCTGGCCGGGATGCCGCTGTCCGAGTACGTGCGGCGCCGGCGGCTGACCGTCGCGGCGGCCGAGGTACTGGCCGGGGAACCGTCACTGCTGGACGTCGCCGTCCGGTACGGCTACGGCTCCGGCGAGGCGTTCGCCCGGGCGTTCCGGGCCCAGCACGGGGTCGGGCCCGGGGAGGCCCGGCGCTCCGGCGCGGTGCTGAACGCACAGCCCCGGCTCTCCTTCCGTCTCGTCGTCGAAGGGAGCACCACCATGCGGTACCGCATCGTGGAGAAGGAAGCGTTCCGGGTCGTGGGCAGGAAGGCCCGGGTCCCGTTGATCTACGAAGGGGTCAACCCGCACATCGCCGAACACATCCGGGGCATCCCGGCGGACACCGTGCGGCGGATCACCGAACTGTCCGACCAGGAACCGCAGGGCCTGCTCTCGGCGACCGTCCGGCTGCCCGAGGAGGGCTCCGACGGACCGGGCGGCTTCGCGGAGGGCAGCCTGCTCGACTACTACCACGCGGTGGTCAGCGGGGCGGACGCCGGACGGCTGCCCGCCGACCTCGACGTGCTGGAGTGCCCCGCGGGCAGCTGGGCGGTGTTCGAGAACACCGGGCCGTTCCCGCAGGCGCTCCAGCAGATGTGGGCGGAGGTGGCCGCCCGGTGGATCCCCTCCAACCCCTACGAGTACCGGCCCGGCCCGGAGATCCTGCGGGTCCGGCCCGCGCCGGACGCCCCCGGGGAGTCGTCCGCGCAGCTGTGGATCCCGGTGACGCGGACGACCGGCTGACGCCGGGCCCCGGCCCCGGCCCCGGCCCGCGGTCACCCGGTCACCCGGGCGGGGGAGGCGGACCGTCCGGCGGGCGGCGGCGGCCGGGGCGGGCCGCGGCAACCGGAGTACCGGACTGAGGGGAGGTCAGAGCGACCACCGGCAGTACAGGTGGCGGCCGTCGGTGCGGGCGCGGTGGGCGAGGGCGGACAGGGCGTGCAGGGCGTCGGCGGCGGTGTCGGGGGTGACGCCGTCGAGGCGGAGTTCCTCCGTCGCGGACCAGGCGGTGGCGGCGGGGAGGAGGCGGTCGGGCGGGAGGGCGGCGAGGGCCTCGGCCAGGGTGCCGGTCAGGCTGACGACGAACGCCTCGTCGTGCTGCGGGTCGGAGAGCAGCCGGCCCGAGCGGGGCCGGGCGTGGGCCTCCTCGTAGGTGCAGCCGGTCAGGACGGCCTCCAGGCGGGCGATCACCACCACCGGGTCGACGCCCTTCAGCGGCACCGTGTCGAGACCCGCCCCGTCCGGCCCGCCGGGGGCGTCGAGGACGGCGACGGCGGTGGCGTCGTCGGGGGCGGAGAAGTAGTCGCACCGGGTCATGCCGGGGATTGTGGCAGCGCCGTCCGACAGCGCGGAGGGGGGCGGGGCCGGCCGGGGGCGGGTGTCCGGGGCGGACGCCCGCCCCCCGGGGCGGGGTGGGTCAGGCGTACTGGCCGGGGACGTAGTCGCCCGCGGGCTGGCGGACGATCACGTTGATCCGGTTGTACGTGTTGATCAGGGCGATCAGGCTGACCAGGGCGGTCAGCTGCTCCTCGTCGTAGTGCTCGGCCGCCGCCGCCCAGGCCGCGTCGGAGACCCCGCCCGCGGCGTCCGCGATCCGGGTGCCCTGCTCGGTGAGCTCCAGCGCGGCCCGCTCGGCCTCGGTGAAGACGGTGGCCTCGCGCCAGGCGGCGACCAGGTTGAGCCGCAGCTGGGTCTCCCCGGCGTGCGCGGCGTCCTTGGTGTGCATGTCGGTGCAGAAACCGCAGCCGTTGATCTGGCTGGCGCGGATCTTCACCAGCTCCTGGGTCGCCGCCGGCAGCGAGGACAGGCCCAGGGCGTGGCCGGCCGAGTTGATGTACTTCAGGAACTTCGCGCCGAGCTGGTTGCCGAAGTAGTTGAGACGTGCGTCCACGGTGGTGGCTCCTTGTCGTGCGTGCTTGCGTGGCGGGCGCTGACGAAGCTCTGACCCCGCCGCCACCCCCGATGTGACGGCCACCGGGTGTGACGCCCGTCACGCTACCGGCGGAGCGGCGTTCCAGCGTGCAACCGGGGGCGGCGGCGTGACGGGCGTGCGAGTGAGGTGCGAGTGAAGGGCCGGGCGGGCGGCGTAGGGTGTGGTCGGGCGGGGGTCGGTGGTGTGGTGAGGGAGTGCGGGATGGAGTTCGGCTGGGCGGTGCCGTTGGTGGCTGCGCCGATGGCGGGTGGGGCGGGGACGCCGGAGTTGGTGGCGGCGGTGGGTGGGGCCGGGGGGTTCGGGTTCCTGGCGGCGGGTTACCGGAGTGCGGTGGGGATGCTTCAACAGATCGGGGCGCTGCGGGAGTTGACGGGCGGTCCGGTCGGCGTGAACTTGTTCGTGCCGGGGCCGGCCGCGGTGCCGGGGCCGGTGGCGGCGTACCGGGAGCGGCTGCTGCCCGAGGCGTTGCAGTGGGGTGTGGAGCTGCCGGTCTCGATCGCGCCGGACCGGGACGACTGGGACGCCAAGATCGAGGCGCTGCTGCGGGAGCCGGTGGAGTGGGTGTCGTACACCTTCGGGCTGCCCGAGCCGGCCGAGGCGGCCGCCGTCCGGGCGGCGGGGATCCGGCAGGTGGGGACGGTCACGAGTCCGGAGGAGGCCCGGGCGGCGACCGCGCTGGGCTTCGACGCGCTCACCGTCCAGGGCCCGGAGGCGGGCGGGCACCGCGGTACGCACCGCATCGAGGACCGGCCGGGGACGCTGCCGCTGCTCGAACTGCTGGCCGCGGTGCGGGAGGTGACGCCGCTGCCGCTGATCGCCGCGGGCGGGCTCGGGGACGGGGCGGCGATCGCCGCGGCGCTCCGGGCCGGGGCGGTGGCCGTGCAGCTCGGCACCGCGTACCTGCGCACCGAGGAGTCGGGGGCGTCCGCCGCGCACCGCAGGGCCCTGGTCGAACTGGAGGGCACCACCGTCACCCGGGCCTTCACCGGGCGGCCGGCGCGCGGGCTGCGCAACGCGTTCATCGACCGGCACGACGGTCACGCGCCGGCGGCGTACCCGGAGGTGCACCACCTCACCCAGCCGCTCAGGGCTGCCGCGGGGCGCCGGGAGGACCTGGCGGCGATGCACCTGTGGGCGGGGACGGCCCACCGCAAGGCCCGGGCGGGCCGGGCGGCGGACGTGACGCGGGAGTTGTGGCAGGACGCGCTGCGCGAGGGGTGAGGGGGAGCCGGGGCGCGGGGGCCGTGCGGCGATCCGGCCGCGCGGCCCCCGCGCCCCTGTCGGTGCGCGTCCGGGGCGGGGGCGGTCAGCTCAGCAGGGTGGCCATCCAGGATTCGAGGGCGGGGGCTTCGCGGGGGAGGGCGGCGGACATCAGGCGGGCGCCGTCGGGGGTGATGACGAGGTCGTCCTCGATGCGGATGCCGATGCCGCGGAGTTCGGCGGGGAGGGTGAGGTCGTCGGGCTGGAGGTAGAGGCCGGGTTCGACGGTGAGGACCATGCCTTCCTCCAGGACGCCGTCCAGGTAGGTCTCGGCGCGAGCCTTCGCGCAGTCGTGCACGTCGAGGCCGAGCATGTGGCCGCTGCCGCAGAGGGTGTAGCGGCGGTAGAGGCCGGAGTCCTCGTGCAGGGCTTCCTCGGCGGAGACGGGGAGCAGGCCCCAGGAGGCGAGGCCCTCGGCGATGACGCGCATGCCGGCCCGGTGGAAGTCGCGGAAGGAGGCGCCGGGGCGGAGGGTGGCGATGGCGGCGTCCTGGGCGGCCAGGACGAGGTCGTAGAGGTCGCGTTGGGCGGGGGTGAAGGTGCCGGAGAGCGGGAGGGTGCGGGTGATGTCGGCGGTGTAGAGGGTGTCGGTCTCCACGCCGGCGTCGAGCAGCAGCAGGTCGGAGGGGTTCAGCCGGCCGTCGTTGCGGATCCAGTGCAGGACGCAGGCGTGGGCGCCGGAGGCGACGATGGTCTCGTAGCCGGTGCCGTTGCCCTCGGCGCGGGCGCGGGCGTTGAAGGCGCCCTCGAGCCGGCGTTCGCCGCGGTGGTGGCGGAGCGCGGCGGGCAGGGCGCGGACGACGTCGGCGAAGCCGGCGGTGGTGTGGTCGACGGAGAGCTGGAGCTGTTCGACCTCCCAGGGGTCCTTGATCAGGCGCAACTCGGCGAGCGCGGAGGCGAGTTGGCCGTCGGCCAGGGTGTGGGCGGCGGACGGGCGGCCGGTCAGGGCGTCGAGCGCCGGGTCGACGCCGGAGAGCACCCGGGTGGGGGTGGAGCCGGTGAGGAGCTTGGGCAGGTCGTCGAGGTGGGCGGTGCGCAGGCCGGTGAGGCGGGCGGCTTCGCCGAGGTCGGCGCGGCGGCCGACCCAGAACTCGCCGTAGCGGCGGTCGCGGTAGAACTCGGCGGAGCCGGCGGCGCGGTCGGAGCGGGGGCGCAGGTGGAGGACGGGTTCGCCGTCGGGTTCGATCACCAGGACGTGGCCGACCTGCTCCTCGCCGGTCAGACCGGTGAGGTGGGCGTAGGCGCTGTGCGGGCGGAAGCGGTGGTCGCAGTCGTTGCTGCGGACCTTCAACTGCCCGGCGGGGACGAGCAGCCGCTCGCCGGGGAAGGCGGCGGCGAGCTTGGCGCGGCGGGCCGGGAAGTACGGGTAGCCGGGGACGCGCTCCTCGGCGGGCAGCGGGGTGGCGGCCCACTGGCCGGCCATGTAGGCGGCCAGGGCGGGGGTGACGGGGAGGTCGTGGCTGCCGGTGTTCAGGGCGGGCTGGTCGGTCATCGTCGGGGGCTCCTCCGAGCTGGGTAGGGGGTGGGGGAGGGAGGTGAAGGGGGCAACTCGGCTGGCGGAGTGGGGACTTGCCCTGCTCCGCGGGTGGCAATGACACGGCTCGGTAACGGTCCGGCCGCCTCATTGCGCAGTGCAATTTCACATTACTATGTTACGGGTCACACCTCAGAGCGGGCCAGACCCCGGGCGGCACAGATCCCCCGTTGAACGGCAGACCGGCCCCCATTCCCGGAGTTGCACATGAACAGGCGTTCCCACGTCGCCCTCGCGGCGGCCATCGCGGCATCCCTCGCCCTCGGCCTCGGTGCGTGCAGCAGCAGCAACAGCGGAGGCGGCGGCGACCAGGCGGGCGTGACCACCCAGGGCAACGGCATCATCGGCGGGACGCCGGTGAAGGGCGGCACCCTCACCATCCTGTCGAACCAGGACTTCGACCAGCTCGACCCGGCCCGCAACTGGACCATGCCGGTCATGGACGTGGGCGTCCGGATGCTCTACCGCACCCTCACCACCTTCAAGGCCGCCCCCGGCGCCGACGGCCTCAAGCTCGAGGCCGACCTGGCCACCGATCTCGGCACCCCCAGCGACAACGCCAGGACCTGGACCTTCCACCTGAAGGACGGCCTCAAGTACGAGGACGGCACCCCGATCGTCGCCGACGACATCAAGTACAACGTCGAGCGCTCGTTCTCCCCCGAACTCCCCGGCGGCCCCGACTACGCGGTGCGCTACCTGAACGCCCCCGCCGGCTACCAGGGCCCGCTCGGCGGCCAGCGGCTGGGCCCGGAGGCGATCGAGGTCCCGGACGCGAAGACCATCGTCTTCCACCTCAAGCGCCCGGTCGCCGAGTTCGGCTACACCGTCTCGCTGCCGACCTTCTCGCCCGTCCCCAAGGCCAAGGAGACCGGCGCCAACTACTCCAACCACCCGGTCTCCTCCGGCCCGTACAAGATCGAGAGCTACGACCGCGGCAAGCGCATGGTGCTGGTCCGCAACACCGAGTGGGACGCCGCCACCGACCCGGTGCGCAAGGCGTACCCCGACAGGATCGTCGTCGACCAGACCCTCAAGGGCACCGGCATCGCCGACCGGCTGATCGCCGACCAGGGCGACGACAAGAACGCCGTCTCCTACGTCGACCTGACCCCCGCGAAGATCTCCGAGGTGCTCACCAACCCCGAGGTCAAGAGCCGCCTGATCAGCGAGAGCGGCGGCTGCACCACCATGCTCGAGATGAACACCACCAAGGCGCCGTTCGACAACGCCCAGGTGCGCCGGGCCATGCAGTACGCGGTCGACAAGGAGTCCTTCACCGCCGCGATGGGCGGCCCCGCATTCAACGAGATCGCCACCACCTACCTGCCGCCCGCCCTCACCAGCGGCGCCCCCGTCGACCACTTCATGATCAAGCCCGCCGGCGACCCCGACAAGGCCAAGCAGCTGCTCGCCGACGCCGGCCTCCCCAACGGCTTCGACACCGAACTGGTCACCTCCACCGGCGGCAAGCAGCAGGCCGAAGCCCTCCAGGCCGCCCTCAAGCGGGCCGGCGTCAACGTCACCATCACCACCGTCGACCCCACCGCCGTCAACTCCATCGTCGGCGACAAGGACAAGCAGCCCGGCCTCACCCAGCTCGGCTGGTGCCCCGACTACCCGTCGGCCGCCACCTTCCTGCCGATGATCTACGACGGCCGCCTGGTCAAGGACAAGGGCAACAACGGCAACATGACCCGGTTCAACGACCCCGGGGTCAACGCCGAACTCGACCGGATCGCCGCCATGGACGACCTGCAGAAGGCCAACGCCGCCTGGCTCGACCTGGACGCCAGGATCATGGACGCCTCGCCCGCCGTCCCGCTGGTCTGGCAGAAGAAGCCGCTGCTGGTCGGCTCCAACATCGCCGGCGCCTTCGGCTCGCCGATCTGGTCCGGCCAGATCGACTACGCGGTCATCGGCCTCAAGTCCGTCAAGTAGCAGGGGAGCCGACCCGGATGACCACCCCGCCCGCCCCGGCCCCGGCCGGGGCCGCGGGAGCCCCGGACACCCCCGAGGCCCCCGCCGCCCCCGCCTCCCCCTGGACCCTCGCCCTGCACCGGGTGCGCCGCCGGCGCACCGCCCAGGCCGGCGCCGCCATCATCGCCTTCTTCGTGCTGGCCGCCCTGCTCGCCCCGCTGCTCACCGCCGTCAGCGGCACCGGCCCCGACACCGTCGACAAGGGCGCCGTCGACCCCTACCTCGGCGGCCTGCCCCGCGGCCCGCTCGGCGGCGTCAGCGCCCGGCACTGGCTCGGCGTCGAACCGCTGCTCGGCCGCGACGTCTTCGCCCGACTCCTGTACGGCGCCCAGATCAGCCTGCTGGTCGCCTGCGTCTCCGCCCTGCTGATCACCCTGATCGGCACCGTCCTGGGCATCACCGCCGGCTACTTCGGCGGCCGCACCGACGCCGTGATCAGCCGGTTCATGGACATCATGATGTCCTTCCCCAGCCTGATCTTCATGATCGCGCTGCTCTCGGTGGCCCGGGACGTCAACCGGGTGGTGCTGCTCATCGGCGTCATGTCGGTCTTCTCCTGGCCCTACATCGCCCGCGTCGTGCGCGGCCAGACCCTCTCGCTCAAACACCGCGAGTACGTCGAGGCCGCCCGCGCCAGCGGCACCACCCACCGCCGCGTCCTGTTCGGCGAGATCCTGCCCAACCTCACCGGCACCGTCATCGTCTACGTCACCCTCGCCATCCCCGGCCTGATCGGCACCGAGGCGGCCCTGACCTTCCTCGGCGTCGGCATCCGCCCGCCCACGCCCTCCTGGGGCCAGATGATCTCCGACGCGGTGCTCTACTACAAGGTCGACCCGATGTTCTTCATCCTGCCCAGCGCCTGCCTGTTCCTGGTGGTCCTGGCCTTCACCCTGGTCGGCGACGCCCTGCGGGACGCCCTCGACCCGAAGGGCAGCCGGACGTGACCGGATTCCTGCTCCGCCGCCTGCTCGCCATGGCCGCCACCCTGCTCGCGGTCTGCGCCCTCACCTTCGCCGTCTTCTACCTGCTGCCCAGCGACCCCGCCGCCCAGTTCTGCGGCAAGGACTGCTCCGCCGACCGGATCGCCCTCGTCCGGCAGCAACTCGGCCTCGCGGACCCGCTGGTCGTCCAGTTCTGGCACTACGTCACCGCGATCTTCGCCGGCCGCTCCTACGGCACCGGCCAGTACGCCGTCCAGTGCGGCTTCCCCTGCTTCGGCTACTCCTTCCAATCCGCCCAGCCCGTCTGGGACCTGATGATGGACCGGCTCCCCACCAGCGTCTCGCTCGCCCTCGGCGCCGCCGCCCTCTGGCTGCTCCTCGGCATCGGCGCCGGCGTGCTCTCCGCGCTGCGCCGCGGCAGCTGGCTCGACCGCACCCTGATGGTCGGCACCATCGGCATCGCCGCCCTGCCGGTCTACTTCACCGCGATGATCCTGCTCTACCTGGTCGTCACCGTCGCCGGACTGCTGCCCTACCCCCGCTACATCGCGTTCGGCGAGGACCCCGCCGGCTGGGTCACCAACCTGATCCTGCCCTGGACCACCCTCGCCCTGCTCAACGCCGCCCTCTACGCCCGGATGACCCGCAACTCCGTCATCGAGACGATGGCCGAACCGTACGTCCGCACCGCCCGCGCCAAGGGACTGCCCGAACGCCGCGTGGTCGGCAAGCACGGCCTGCGCCCCGCCCTCACCCCCGTCGCCACCATGCTCGGCATGGACCTCGGCGGGCTGCTGGCCGGCGCCCTCATCACCGAGTCGCTGTTCAGCCTCCCCGGCGTCGGCAAGCTCTTCGCCGACTCGCTCAACAAGGCCGACCAGCCGGTGATCATGGGCATCACGCTGCTCGCCTCCTTCTTCATCATCAGCTCCAACCTGGTCGTGGACCTCGTCTACGCCTGGATCGACCCGAGGGCGAGGCTGTCATGACCACCCGTCCACTGCTCGAAGTACGCGACCTCGCCGTCGAGTTTGCCACCGAGGAAGGCACCGTCCGGGCCGTCAAGGGCGTCGACTTCACCGTCGAACGCGGCCGCACCCTCGGCATCGTCGGCGAATCCGGCTCCGGCAAGTCCGTCACCTCGCTCGCCGTCATGGGACTGCACCGCGGCGCCACCGTCACCGGCTCCGCCAGGCTCGACGGCACCGAACTCATCGGCGCCCCCGAGGAACGGCTGCGCGCCCTGCGCGGCCGCCGGATGGCGATGGTCTTCCAGGACGCCCTCACCGCCCTGCACCCCTACTTCACCGTCGGCGACCAGATCGCCGAAGCCCACCGCGCCCACTTCGGCGGCAGCCGCCGGGCCGCCCTCGTCCGCGCCGTCGACGTCCTCGGCGACGTCGGCATCCCCGAACCCGCCCGCCGGGCCGGCGAACACCCGCACCAGTTCTCCGGCGGCATGCGCCAACGCGCCATGATCGCCCTCGCGCTGTCCTGCGAACCCGACCTGGTCATCGCCGACGAACCGACCACGGCACTGGACGTCACCGTCCAGGCCCAGGTCCTCGAACTCCTGATGCGCCTGCAGGCCGAACGCGGCCTCGGCATCGTCCTGATCACCCACGACCTCGGCGTGATCGCCCGGGTCGCCGACGACGTCCTCGTCATGTACGGCGGATCCGCCGCCGAACAGGCCCCCGCCGACACCCTCTTCACCACCCCCAGACACCCCTACACCCGCGGCCTGCTCGACTCGCTGCCCCGCCTCGACGCCGAGGACGGCACCCCCCTGCGCTCCATCCCCGGCAGCCCGCCCTCCCTGCTCGCCCCGCCCCCCGGCTGCGCCTTCCACCCGCGCTGCGCCCGCTACGCGGCCGAGCCCGACCAGCGCTGCACCGGCGACCGCCCACCGCTGCGCACCGTCGCCGCCGGCCACCGCAGCGCGTGCGTCCACGACGAGGTGACCGCATGACCACCGAGACCGCCCCTGTCGCCGACGCCGCGGACCCCGGCGCGCCCGAAGCGCTGCTCACCGTCCGCGACCTCGGCATGACCTTCCCCGGCCCGCGCGGCACCCTGCGCCGCCGCCCCGGCGTCCGCGCCGTCGACGGCGTCAGCTTCGACGTCCGCCCCGGCGAGACGCTCGGCCTGGTCGGCGAGTCCGGCTGCGGCAAGTCCACCACCGGACGGATGCTGGTCCGCCTGCTCGACCCGACCGCCGGCCGGATCGGCTTCCGCGGCCAGGACATCACCACGGCCCCGCAGCACCGGCTGCGGCCGCTGCGCAGCCGGTTCCAGATGATCTTCCAGGACCCGTTCGCCTCGCTCAACCCGCGGCAGACCGTCCAGCAGATCATCGCCGCCCCGCTGCGCGCCCAGGGCGCGACCAAGGCGAAGATCCGGTCCGAGGTCCGCGACCTGGTCCAGCTGGTCGGCCTCGCCCCCGAACACCTGGAGCGCTACCCGCACCAGTTCTCCGGCGGCCAGGCCCAGCGGATCGGCATCGCCCGCGCCCTCGCCACCCGCCCCGAACTCGTCGTCGCCGACGAACCCGTCTCCGCGCTCGACGTCTCCATCCAGGCCCAGATCGTCGGCCTGATGGAACGCCTCCAGCGCGAACTCGGCGTCGCCTACGTGTTCATCGCGCACGACCTCGCCGTGGTCAAGCACATCAGCCACCGGGTCGCCGTCATGTACCTCGGCCGGATCGTCGAGATCGGCGACAAGCAGCAGGTCTACGACCACCCCGCGCACCCCTACACCAAGGCGCTGCTCTCCGCCGTCCCGCTGCCCGACCCGGTCGCCGAACGCACCCGCGAGCGCATCGTCCTGCTCGGCGACCCGCCCAGCCCCGCCAACCCGCCCGGCGGCTGCACCTTCCACCCCCGCTGCCCCAAGGCCCGGGCCGTCTGCCGGACCGAAGCGCCCCTGCTCACCCTCACCACCCCGGGACGCCAGGCCGCCTGCCACTTCCCCGAGGCGTAGCCCCGCCGCGGCCCGCCGCACCCGAGCCCCCGCCGCACCCGAGCCCCCGCCCCGACCGGTCGGCCGACCGCTTCCGCGGCCGGCCGGGGCGGGCCCACCCCCGTGCCCCGTGAAAGGAACCACCGCCCCGTGGAAGGAAACGCCGCGCTGTCCTGGGACGGCTCCGCACCGCCGTCCGGCCGCACCGAGACCTCCCGCACCGTCGGCGCCGGGCCGCTCGTCCTGCGGGTCACCGCCGTCGGCAGCGGCACCGCCCCGGCCGTCACCGTCACCGAACTGCCGTCCCCCGGCGTGCTGCTGGTCGAGGCGGCCGCCGACGCCCCGGACACCCGACTGCGGATCGAGTGGCAGCTGCCCTGCACCGGCGCCACCGGCTACTGGACGCCCGACACCAACACCCGCTGGCTGCCCCCGAGTTGGGCCCCTCCCCGGGAAGCCTCGCTGCCCAAGGGCGCCCCCGTCGGCAGCCTGGTCGGCCCCGGCGACGCCGCCCTGTGCACCTTCGCGGTCGGCGAACCCGTCCGCCCCGTCACCATCGGCGAGGGCGCCGTCGAGGAGACCGGCCGCTACAGCTGGTGGGTCGAACAGGACGGCCCGCACCTCGCCCTGCGCCTCGACCTGAGCGGACGCCACTTCGCCGACACCGTACGGGAGTGCGCCGCCTGGTGGGCCGCCCTCGCCCCCGCCCGGACCGTCCCCGACGCCGCCTTCGAGCCGGTGTTCTGCACCTGGTACGCACTGCACCTGGCGATGACCGCCGCCGACGTCGAACGGCTCGCCGAACTCGCCGCCCCGCTCGGCTTCCGCACGCTGATCGTCGACGACGGCTGGCAGACCGACGAACGCACCCGCTCCTACGCCACCACCGGCGACTGGCAGCCCGCCCCGCACGACTTCCCCGACTTCGCCGGACACGTCCGCCGGATCCAGGACCTCGGCCTCGCCTACCTGCTCTGGCACGCCGTCCCGTTCGTCGGCGACCGCAGCGCCGCCGCGGAGCGGCTGGCCGGGCACACCCTCGCCCACCTGCCGCAACTGGAGACCTTCCTGCTCGACCCGCGCAGCGCCACCGTCCGCGCCCACCAGGTCGAACGGCTCGCCGCCGCCGTCGAACGGCACGGCGTCGACGGCCTCAAGCTCGACTTCGTCGACACCTTCGCCCGCGGACCGGTACCCGGCGCCGCGCCCCGCACCGGCTCCCCGGAAGCGGACTGCGCCACCGTCGCGGAGGGCGTGCGGAGACTGCTGGCCGCACTCGACGCCCGGCTGCGGGCCGCCCGCCCCGACGTGCTGGTCGAGCACCGCCAGGACTACGTCGGCCCCGGCCTGTGGCCCTACGCCACCATGGTCCGGGCCACCGACTGCCCGCTGGGCGCGGTCGAGAACCGGGTCCGCACCGCCGACCTGCGGCTCACCGCCGGGCCGCTCGCCGTGCACGCCGACCCGCTGACCTGGCACCCGCAGGAGCGCCCCGAACGGATCGCCGTCCTGCTCCAGTCGGTGCTGTTCGCCACCGCCCAGGTCTCCGTCGACCTCGCCGCCCAGCACGCCGACCAGCTGACCGCCCTGGCGTTCTGGCTGAGCGTCATGAAGGAGCACCGCGAGCTGCTCCAGCGCGGCGAACTGCGCCCGCACCGGCCCGAGTTGGCCTACCCGCTGATCGAGGCCCGCAACGGCGCCCGGCTCGCCTTCGGCCGGTACGCGCCGCTGCCGCTGCGGGCCGACGGCGAGTGGGAGCTGCTGCTGGTCGCCAACGCCGACCAGGACACCCTGGTGCGGATCGACTTCGACCGCCCGCCCGGCCCCGTCGACCTGCTGGTGCAGGACTGCCTGGGCGGCACGGTCGCCCGGGCCCGGACCCCGGTCGGCGGGACGGAGCTGTCCGTCCGCGTCCCGACCGGGGGCCTGCTCACCCTGCGGCGCGGAGAGCGCTGAGAGCGCTGAGAGCGCGGAGGGCGCTGAGGACGCTGAGGACGCTGAGGGCGCGTCACACCTCCAGCTCGGCCTCGACCTTCTTCAACTGGTGCCGGGCCATCGCCAGGTTGGCCCGGTTCCGGTCCAGCGCCAGGTACAGGAACAGGCCCTTGCCGGTGCGCGAGGTCAGCGGCCGGATCAGGTGGTACTGGGTGGACAGGCTGATCAGGATGTCCTCGATCGCCTCGTTCAGGTTGAGCAGCTCCATCGCGCGCAGCTTGGCCCGCACCACGTCGGTGTTGCCCGCGGCCGCGACGTTCAGGTCCAGGTCCGACCCGCCGCCGACGGTGCCCAGCGCCATCCCGCTGTTGTAGTCGACCAGGGCGACGCCGATGGTGCCCTCGATCGAGCCCATGATGTCCTTGAGTGCGGTTTCCACAGCAGCCATTTTTCCAAGTACCTCTTCCGTGAAAGGAATTGACGGCCCGTCAGTTCTTTGGAGCGACGGGTGTACCGCAGGGTGAGATGAGCGTCAGGGGTCAGGAGGGCGTCCGGTCGAGGTCGGTGTCGGCCAGCGCGGCTATCCGCGCCCCGGCCCGGCGGGCCTCCAGGTGCAGCCGGCCCACGTTGGCCTGCGGACCGGCCAGCAGGGTCAGCACCGTGTACGCGCCGGCCGCGTACGTCGCGGTGTAGCCGCGCTCGCCGCGGGCGATCAGCTCCCGGAAGGCGCCCTGCCCGGTCGCCTCGGTCAGCCGGGAGCCGACGCCCAGCGCCGCCGCGGTCAGCGCTGCCACGCCCTCCGGCTCCAGCGCGGCCGCGTCGTGCGCCACCACCAGGCCGTCGATGGTCGCCACCAGCGAACCGGTCAGGTGCGGGACCCGCGCCCGCAGGCCCTGGAGCTCGGCCTGCACCTCGGCCTCCGGCAGCACGGGGATCCTCCTCGCGGTCAGTTGTCGAAAGGTCCGCTTCATGACTCGGTCGGCGGGACGGGGCGGGCGGGCGGGGCGGTCACAGGGCCTCCAGGGCAGCGCGTAGTCGGAGCAGCAGGCCCACCTCCGGGTCCGCGGAGTCGTAGGAGCGCGGACCGGGCGGCAGCAGCACGTCCGGTGGCGCGGCCGGCGGCACGGCGGCCGGGGACACCGCGGCCGGGGGCGGGTCGGGGACGGCGGCCGGCCGCGGGACGGCGAGCAGCCCCGCGGCGGCCAGCTGCCGGACGTCCAGCAGCGTGCCGTAGGTGGAGCGCCCCAGCAGCCGGGCCAGCTCGGGCGCGGTGCGGGTGCCGTCGGCCGCGGCCAGCAGCGACTGCCGGCGGCGGTGCGGCACCGCGGTGCGGCGGGTCGGGGCGGCGCCGGTGGCCAGCAGCGGCGCCCGGTCCAGCTCGGCGGACGGCCAGCAGCCGTCCAGCAGCGAGCGGCGGCGGCCGATCGCGCCGCGCAGCTCCAGCACCGAGAGCGGGCGGGCCAGGGCGAACACCGGCCGCGCGGCCGGGTCGAAGCGCAGCTCGCCGCCGTGCTGGGCCAGCGCGTCCTGCGCGCCGTCCAGGGTGGCGGCCAGCCGGGCGAGTTCGAGCTCGCCCGCCCCGGCCAGGCCGCTGCCCAGCAGGTACTCGGCGAGCCGTCCGGCCCCCAGCAGCAGGCTGTCCTCCCACTCCCGCACGGTGATCCGCCCGGCCCCGGTCAGCAGGTGGCCGACGGTCGCCGCGCCCGGCGCCTCGGCGTGCACCACCAGGCCGCCGGACAGGTGCACCGCGCCGTCCGGGCCGTGCAGGGCGCCGGTGGAGCCCTCCGCGGCGAGGTCGGTCAGCGCGGCCTCGAAGGTGGTGGCGGGCGCGCAGCTGGAGCGCCGGCGGCGCGGCAGCGGCGCGGCGTGGGCCCGCGGCCGGGGCGCCGGGGGCGTCGTGGGCGCGGCGGCCGGGGGCAGCGCGGTCAGGTACGGGCCGGGGACCTCGGCGGCGGGGCCGAACTGCCCGGCGGCGGGCACCAGTCGGTGCACCGAGACCGGCGAGGCGACCAGCAGCGGCGGCACCGTCGGCATGGGCGGCACGGCCGGTGGCGGCTCCGGGGCCGGTGCGGGGGCGAGGGCCGGTGCGGGAGCGAGGGTGTCGGTGGGCCGCATCAGGAGAGCACCAGCCGGTCGGCGATGGCGGCCAGCCGGAGCCGGGCCATCGCCAGGTTGGCGAGGTCCCGGTCCAGCCGCAGGTAGAGGAAGACGTTGGCGTCGAAGGCCGCGGGGACGAAGCGCAGCAGGTGGTAGTTGCCCGCCGAGGTGACGATGACGTCCTCGGCGGGCGGGGCGCCGCTGTCCGGGTCGGCGAACGACGGGGTCTGGGTGACGGCCCGGGCGAGCTCGGTGGCGTCCGCGGCGCCGACCTCGTGGTCGCCGTCGGGGCCGAGACCGGCGGTGCCTATGGCCAGGCCGTTGGTCCAGTCGACCAGGCTGACCCCCAGCGCGCCGGTGATCCCCATGGCTTCCGCAAGGCACTCCTCGATCCCGGGCACGTACCGCGTTCCCTCCCCACCGTGCGGGGCACGGTGCGTCGCCGTCACCGCCTTCACCTGCGGTAGTCTGACCGGGACGCAACGCTACCGGCGCTGCCACGGGAGGGCGAGACTTTCCGCCATATCCCTCGGGCATATGCACGAATGCGCTATGGTTCGCGGATTTTGAAGCGTCCCGGTGAAGACGGCGTGGCGCGGGAGGTTCAGCTCTCCGGCTCCTCCTCCGGCGTCCGGACGGGGAGTTCGCGCATCCGCGGGATCGGCGAGAACAGCACCCACAGGCCGGAGCAGACCGCGCCGACGGCGGCGGTCCACAGTGCCGGGCGCAGGCCGATGGTGCTGCCGAGCAGGCCGCCGAGCAGCGAACCCAGCGGGCGGACGCCGTAGTTGACGGCCTGGTAGGCGCCGAAGACCCGGGAGCGCAGGGCGTCGGGGATGCAGGCGGCGAAGATGGTGCCGGCCGAGATGTCCAGGATCATCACGCCCACGCCGGAGAGGAACTCGGCGCCGAACAGCAGGGCCGCGGAGGCGGCGACCGAGCCGCCCGCGAGCGGGACCAGCAGCAGCGGGGCGGGGAAGAGCACCAGGCCGAGCAGGAACGCGGGCCCGATGCCGATCCGGGCGGCGAGCCGTCCGGTGAGGGCCGCGCCGAGCAGGGTGCCGACGGCGGCGGCGCCCATCACCGCGCCCAGCAGGCCGGCGCTGAAGTGGAGTTCCCGGGTGGCGTAGAGGACGAACAGCGCGCCGATGACGAAGGTGAACAGGTTGACGGTGGCGGTGCCGAGCAGCGAGGCCCGGACCACCGCGTCCTGCCGGATCCAGCGCAGGCCCTCCGCGGCGCCGCTGTGCTCCTTCTCGGCGCGCGGCGGTTCGGCCGGGTCGATCTTCCGCAGGAACAGCGCGGAGACCAGGAAGGAGGCCGCGTCGACCACCAGCGCCAGCGGGGCGGCCAGGAGTTGGACCAGCAGGCCGCCGAGGCCGGGGCCGGCCACGTAGGTGGCGGCCCGGCTGCCGTTGATCAGCGCGTTGCCGCTGAGGTACTGCTCGGCGGGCACCAGGGCGACGAACAGCGGCGGGTTGCAGACGTTGAAGAACACCGACAGCGCGCCGACGGTGAGCACCACCGCGTACAGCTGGGTCAGCGTCAGCACCCCGGCCGCGTGGGCGAGCGGGACGGTCAGCAGGACGGCGGCGCGGCCCAGGTCGGTGGCGATCATCATGCGGCGGCGGCGCCCGTAGCGGTCGGCCCAGCCGCCCGCGTGCAGCGAGAGCAGCAGGTAGGGCAGGTAGCCGGCGGCGGTCAGGTAGCCCATCTGGGCGGCGGTGGCGTGCAGGGTGGAGACCGCGATCAGCGGGACGACCAGCAGGGTGATCTGGTCGCCGAGCGAGGAGACGGTCTGGCCGGTCCAGTAGCGGCGGAAGGCCGGTTCGTGGAGCAGCGCGGGTATCCGGCGGCGGACGGCGGCGGCCGGGCGGGTGTCGAGGAGGCTCACGGCGCCGTGCCCTCCGGGGTGTCGGTGGGGACGGCGAGCTGGATCAGCTGGACGGCCCGGGCGCCCTCGGGGGGCGGGCCGGGGCGGCCCAGCCGCTCCGTGTAGGGGCGGGTCAACTCCTCGATGCGCGCGGTGAGTTCGGCGAGTTCCGCGGCGGTGACCAGGACGGCGCTGTCGCCGAAGGAGGCGGCCTCGCGCCACTCGGGGGCGTCGGTGCCGCGGTGCAGCAGCCAGCCGGTGGCGCGGGCGAAGTAGCCGTCCAGCACGGCCCGTTGCAGGGCCTCGGTGGCGGCGGCCTGCTCCGGGTCGGCGGGGGAGGCGTCCCAGCTGGTGAAGGCGGCGGTCGCCCGCCAGGGCTTCTCCCGGCCGCGTCCGCCGCCGGCCTCCTCCACCAGCCCGTACTTGGCGAGCTGGCGCAGGTGGAAGGAGCAGCTCGCCACCGATTCGGTGCCGAGCAGCTCCGCCGCCCGGGTCGCGGTCAGCGGCCCGTGCAGGCGGAGCAGGCCGACCAGTGCCATCCGGGTGGGATGGGCGTAGGCGCGCAGGGCGCGCGGGTCGGTGAGCCGGATGGCCGGCGGCTGTTCGCTCATGTTCTAAAGCTAGCTTTAGAAAGAACTCTTTACAAGCCGCCGGCCTGCGGTGTCCCGCGGACCGGGCCCCGGTCAGGCGGCCGGGCCGACCCGGACCGTGGTGAGCCGGCCGCCCTGGGTCTCCCGGACCACCTCGATCCGGGTGCCGGTGTCCGGCACCTTCACCCCGAGCTGCGGGAGCGCCGGATCGGTGTACACCCCGGAGTGGTCGTCGAACGCGGGCACCGCGGGCTCGGACGGCACCTTGGTCGCCGCGCCCGCCCTGTGCAGGGTGAACCCGGTGGTCGGCTTCAGCGAGAAGACCGCGTCGTACGGCTGCGACCGCCCGTTGGTGACCGTCCCGTCCGCGAACCGCAGCGCCTTCGGGTGCGCGTCCACCGGCAGGATCAGGCCGCCGCCCGGGTGGTCGGCGGTGTTGTTGTCGCCGTAGCCGGTGTCCCACAGCCAGACCAGGACGCCCTCCTGGTACGGGTAGGTGTCGATCACGTCGGCCTTGCCCGGCACGCCCGAGTAGCCGAAGTTGTACGGGCCGGTCCTCAGGAAGGCGCCGTAGCCGGCGTAGCGGCGGTTCTCCACCAGGTACGCCCGCGGGTGCTGCTGGACGGCGTCCCTGCCCCGGACCACCGTGAAGCCGACCTGCGCCCAGCCCGCGGCCCCGCCGCCCTCCGCGCCGTCGCTCAGCAGCACCGCGCCGTCGGCGGTCAGCCGCACCGCGTCGACCAGCACGCCCTTGCCGTGGGTGTTGGTGTCGGAGGTGACGTGGAAGCGCACCTGCACGCTCTTGCCGAGGTAGGCGTCGAGCGGGACGTGCAGCTGCCGCCAGCCGCCGGAGCTGCCGCTCAGGCCTGGGGTCAGCGCGGGGGTGTCGCCGATCGGCTGCCCGTCGGCGGTACCGTGCAGCGGCGTCCAGGTCCGGCCGCCGTCGGCCGAGCCCTCGATCGTGAAGAAGTCGTAGTCCTGCTCGGTGTCCCACCAGGCGGCCGCGTCCAGCGCGGCCGAGCCGGTGGCGCCGGTCAGGTCGACGGTGCGGGAGAGCGCGGCGTCCAGGTTGTCGCCGGTGTCGCTCCACCACTGCCGGCCGCCCTCGTACGGGTCGGCCAGCGTGGTGGTGGTGCTGCCCGGCGGCAGGTGCACCAGGACGGCCTGCGCCTGGTCGGTGTGGTAGCCGCTGACGCCCAGGGCGTGGCTGGAGCGGGTCGCCGCCCGGGCCTCGTCGTAGTCGAGCCAGCCCAGTTGCAGCTTGCTCCAGGCGTCCAGGTCGCCCGGGTACTCGCCGGTGGTGTTCCGGCCCCGGCCCAGGTAGGAGGCGGAGGACATCAGCGACCAGAAGCCGACCGAGTTGTCGCCGCCGGTGGTCGGGTACAGGTCGGGCAGGCCGAGGTTGTGGCCGAACTCGTGCGAGAACAGGCCCACGCCGCTGTTCTCGCCCGCCTGGACGTAGTCGTAGACGTACAGGCCGGTGTCGCCGACCGGGGCGCCGCCGATCCGGTTGCCCGCCGGGCCGGTCTGTCCGGTCGGGTCGGGGAAGGTCCAACTGCGGTGCGCCCACAGGGCGTCGGCGCCCTGGGCGCCGCCGCCCCAGGTCTCGTCGACGCCGGCGTGCACCACGATCACGTTGTCGAGGTAGCCGTCCGGCTCGTCGAAGTTCCCGTCCTTGTCGTAGTCGTAGCGGTCCTGGGTGTCGTACTGGGCGAGTTCCGCCCCGACGTCGGCCGCGGTGCGGCCCTTGGCGAGCTCGCCCTCGTACCACGCCGTGGTGGCGTCCCGGACGAACTCCTGGGCCTGGGTCCAGCCGCCGCCGCCCTGCGGGCCCTTGTTGGAGCCGTAGCGGGCCTCGTTCCACGGCAGCGTCACCCAGTCGGAGACGGTGCCCTGGAGGTCGTACCGGCCCGAGGACTGGGTGCGGTAGAAGTTGCGCATCGAGTTCGCGCCGGGCGTGTCGTCGAAGAACATCTTCCGGTAGTAGTCGCGGCTGAAGTCGTGCTCCCAGTAGGTGTGGGTGTCGCTCCCGTCCGGCTGCGGGACGGCGTTGTGCCGCGGGCCGGGGGTGCCGCCGTAGCGGGGCTGCCCGTTGTACTGGGTGGTGTCGTCGACCCGGTCGCCGAACTGGGCCAGGATCACGAACACCTTGTCGGTGCGCTGCCTGGCCAGTTGGACGTAGTCGTTGCCG
Organism: Kitasatospora cineracea; assembly: GCF_003751605.1. Classification (NCBI taxonomy): domain Bacteria; kingdom Bacillati; phylum Actinomycetota; class Actinomycetes; order Kitasatosporales; family Streptomycetaceae; genus Kitasatospora; species Kitasatospora cineracea. The sequence goes on along the minus strand of NZ_RJVJ01000002.1, from coordinate 72,926 downwards.
ATCTTCACCTTGGCCGGCGCGGACCTGCCGTTCTTGGCGACCCCGCCCTGGTTGACCTGGGCCAGGGCCTGCGTCTGCAGGGCCTGCCGGGCCTTCTCCTGCGGCGGCAGCGGGGAGGGCGGCGCCTCCCGGCCGTCCGCGGCCTGCTGGGCCGTCAACTCGGCGGCGGGTCCGTGGGGCCGGGCGAACGCGGGGGTGGCGGTCAGTGCTATCGCACCGGTGGTCAGCGCAGCCATGAGGGCTGTGGGAAGTCTGCGCAAGTGACCCGGTCCTCTCTCAAGGGTGGGTAAACGGATGGCCGGTAATATTTCACATGTCATCCACTACGGGGAAGGGGGTGCGCCCGCCTCCCGGCCCGGGCCCAACTTTTCGCGGAAGAAGGCCAGTTCCTGCACCGCGACCCGCTCCAGCGCCCCGTCCGGCAGCATGTGGCTCACCCCCGGCAGCGGCAGCACGGTGTGCGCCCGCCCCGCCCGGGTCAGCGCCTCGGACAGCCGCAGGGTGTGCGAGGGGTGCACGTTGTCGTCCGCCAGGCCGTGGACGAGCAGCAGCGGCCGGCGCAGCCCCGGCGCGTCGCCGAGCAGGCAGTCCGCCGCGTACCCCTCCGGGTTGTCCTGCGGCAGGCCCAGGTAGCGCTCGGTGTACGCGGTGTCGTACTGCCGGAAGTCGGTCGGCGGGGCGCCCGCGCTGGCCGCGTGGAACACGTCCGGGCGGCGCAGCACCGCCAGCGCCGCGAAGTACCCGCCGTACGACCAGCCGCGCACCCCGACCCGGGACAGGTCCAGGTCCGGGTGCGCGGCGCCGAGCGCCCGCAGCGCGGCCACCTGGTCGTCCAGCGCGACCTGCGAGAAGCGGCGGAAGACCGCCCGGGTGAAGTCCGGCGAGACGAACGGGGTGCCCCGGTTGTCCACCGTCACCACGGCGAAGCCCCGGTCGGCCCACCACTGCTTGAACTGCCAGCGGCGCGGCTCGTTGGCGATCACCTGGAAGCCCGGGCCGCCGTACACGTCCAGCAGCACCGGCAGCCGGCGGCCCGGCACGTGCCCGCGCGGGTACAGCACCGCGGCGGGCAGGCCGAGTTCGGTCACCCGGGACAGCGACGGGCGCGGACGGTAGGGGAGTTCGGCCGTCAGGTCGGGGAAGTCCGTGCTGCTCGCGGCGGTTCGCAGCTCGCGGCGGACGCCGTCCAGCGAGGCCGAGGTGAGCAGCAGCACGTCCCCGGCGTGGGCGGCCACCGCGTGCACGCCCGCGCCCGCGGTCAGCTTCTCCAGCGCCCCGGTGCCCGGGTCGAGCAGGAACACGTGCTGGTCGGCCGGGTCGCCGTCGCCCGCCTCGACCAGCAGCCGCCCGTCGGGCCGCGGGCCGACCACCCGGCGCACCTGGAGGCGCTCGTCGGTGAGGATCTTGCCGTCCAGCGCCACCCCGCGGGCGGCCGGGGTGTCGGCGGAGGTCAGTACCCGGCCGTCGGCCAGCCGCAGCGGGGTGCCGGGCAGCGGGTCGACCCAGAACTCGTCCTCGGTGCGGCTCAGTTCGCGGGTTTCGCCGGTCGCCGGGTCGGCGCTCAGCAGCAGCACGCGCTGCTGCAGCCGGTCCGCGACGGTCAGCAGGATTTCGCCGCCGCCCTCCCAGCCCGCCGCCGTCAGGTACGGGAACTCGCCGGTGTCCCAACGCAGTCGCGTCGGGGCGCCGCCCGGGCGCAGCACCCACAGCTGGACGTCCGCGTTCGGGCCGCCGGCCTGCGGGTAGGCGAAGGACTCGGGGGCCGCCTCCGGGTGCGCCGGGTCGGCGAAGTGCCGCAGCGGCAGGGCGGATTCGTCCACCCGGGCGGCCAGCAGGGCGCTGCCGTCCGGCGCCCACCAGTGGCCCCGGGTGCGGCCCAGCTCCTCCTGCGCGGCGAACTCGGCCACGCCCCACAGCGCGCCGTCCGCCGGGCTGACCCGCCCGCCCGGCGTCAGGTGCAGCGCCCCGCCGGCCACGTACGCCACCACCGAGCCGTCGGCGTTCGGCCGGGGGTCGAACGCGGGCCCGGCGACCGGGAGTTCGGTGCTGGTGCCGGTCTCGGTGTCGCACCGGAAGACCCGGCCGTCCAGCGCGAAGACGGCCCGGGACAGGTCGGCGGTGGCCGCGAACGAGCCGATGCCGGGCGCCCACAGCCGGATCCGCTCGCGCAACCGGCGCTCCAGCGGCGGCAGTTCGGCGGCCGCGCCGGTGCGCCCCGGGGCGATCGCCGCCGGGTCGGCGACCAGTCGCTCCCGGCCGGTGGCCAGGTCGTACCGCCAGAGCCGTTCGACCGGGTCGGTGGCGCCGGTCGAGCGCAGGAACAGGGCGCGGCCGGCGTCGGCGGACAGGGTGACGGCGCGCGGGGCGCCGTAGCTGAAGCGGCCGGTGGCGGCGCTCAGCGCGAGGTAGGGGTCGGTGTGAGTCACCCGCCGATGGTTGCCGTGCCCGGCCCCGGTCGGCTAGAAGTATGCAGTGTGAAATGTCACACAGCATTTGGAGGGTGCACATGAAGAATCCGGGGAACCCGCGGACCGCTCCGGCCGCCGACCCGCCCGCGCCACTGCCCGGCAGCACCACCCTGTTCACCCTCGACCCCGGCACCGCCCACCTCAACCACGGCTCCTACGGCGCCGTCCCCGTCCCGGTCCAGCGCCGGCAGGCCGAACTGCGCGCCGCCCTCGAACGCGACCCCGACGGCTTCTTCCAGGACGCCCCCGACCGGATCGCCCGGGCCCGCGCCGAGATCGCCGCCGCCCTCGGCGGCCACCCCGACCGGCTCGCCCTGACCACCAACGTCACCGAAGCCGTCGCCGTCGCCCTGGACTCCGTCCCGCTCGGCGCCCGCGAACAGGTCCTGGTCACCGACCACGGCTACGGCGCGGTCACCCGCGCCTGCGAACGCCGCGCCGCCGAGGCCGGCGCCGTGGTGCGCCGGGTCCGGATCTCCCCGCACGCCCCCGACGAGGACGCCGTCGCCGAACGCGTCCTGGCCGCCGTCACCCCGCACACCAGGGTCGCCGTCCTCGACCTGGTCAGCTCGCCCACCGCCCGGGCCGTCGCCACCCCCGCCCTGCTCGCCGCGCTGCGCGAACGCGGCGTGACCACCGTGGTCGACGCCGCGCACGCCCCCGGCGCGCTGCCCGTCGACCTCGGCGGCGCGGCCGGCGGCGCCGACTTCTGGGCCGGCAACCTGCACAAGTGGGCCTTCGCCCCGCGCGCCGCCGCCGTCCTCGCCGTCGACCGGCCCTGGCGGCCCGAGGTCCGCCCGCTGACCCTCTCCTGGGAGCACGACCGCGGCTTCCCCCGCCGGGTCGAGTGGCGCGGCACCTTCGACTACACCCCGTGGCTGGCCGCCCCCGCCGGCCTCGCCCTGATCCACCGGATCGGCGCCGACCGGCTGCGCGACCACAACGACCGGCTGGCCGCGCACGGACAGCGGCTGCTGGTCGAACGGGCCGGCCTGCGGCCCCTCCCGGCCCTGCCCGGCCTCGGCATGCGCGCCGTCCGGCTCCCGCCCGGCACCGCCGAGCAGGAGCACGCCGCGAAAGCCCTGATGACCGCCGTCCACCGCACCCTCGACACCCGGGTCGCGGTCCGCCCCTGGCCCGGCGGCGGCATCCTCCGGATCAGCGCCCAGCTCTACAACCGCCCCGAGGAGTACCGGCGGCTGGCCGACGGCCTGGCCCGCCTGCTCACCCGCTGACGGGCCGGGGTCGGGGCCGCGTCGGTCGGCACTAGCGCGCGGCGCGCAGCTCCGCCAGCAGCATGCCCTGGTCGGCGAGCAGCTCGGTCAGGATCCGCCGGGCCGTCCGGAGCAGCTCGGCGACGTCCGCGCCGGCCAGGGCGTACACCACCGTCGAACCCTCGCGGGTCGAGGTGACCAGGCCGGAGCGGCGCAGGACGGCGAGCTGCTGGGAGAGGCTGGACGGTTCGACGTCCAGCTCGGCCAGCAGCTCCCGCACCGGCGTCGGGCCGGCCTGGAGCAGTTCGAGGACCCGGATTCGCACCGGGTGGCCGAGCATCCGGAAGAACTCGGCCTTGGCCTGGTACAGCGGTACGGGCATGCTTCCTCCCCTCTCCGGCGGCACGCAGGCCGCCCCTCCCGCGCTCAGACCTCCAGCGACGCCTCGATCCGCTTCAACTGGTGCCGGGCCATGGCGAGGTTGGACCGGGTGCGGTTCAGCGCGAGGTACAGGAACAGGCCGCGCCCGCCGGCGGTGGTGAGCGGCCGGATCAGGTGGTACTGGCCGGTGAGGGTGACCAGGATGTCCTCGATGCCGTCGTCGTGGAGGTTGAGCATCTCCATGGCCCGCATCTTGGCACGGACCAGGTCCGTGTTGGCGGCCGCGGCGACATTCATGTCGAGTTCGCCGCCGTCCCCGAGGGTGCCGAGCGCCATGCCGCTCCCGTAGTCCACCAGGGCCACCCCCAGGGCGCCCTCGATGGTCATGGCTTCCTTGAGCGAGGTCTCGAGATTCGCCATCGCCTGTCCTCCTGCTGTCGTGTGCCGTCGTGCGCGGTTGCGCGCCGCCGTGGCCGACCGGCCGGGTCGATCGGCACGACTGTAGGAACGGGACCGCACTGCGGCCGGGTGTTGAGCGCAATCTTTCGGATCTGATCGAAACGGGGCCGGAAAGCACCGAACTGCCGACCACTTGAAGACATTTGCAAATCAGAACGTGAACAGTTCGCCCGGACGCGGTTCCGGCCCCCGCCCCCGGGGAACCGCCCGGCCCGCGCCGGGACGCTCCCGGTGACGGCTCCGCGAAGTGCCGGAAAAGTCTGATGTTGATGTCACTCCAGACGGGTAATCTCAGGCTGAGATGCTCGATCACCACACTCCACGCACCCGCTGCGCCCCGTCGCCCCTCCGGGCCACGGCCCCGCAGCCGCAGGCGTCGCCGTCTGCGTTCTCGTCCAGCCACACCCACGGGAAGAACAGGTGACGCCAGTGCCCGGCAAGCCCATGCCCGAAGAGCAGCTCGACCCCGCCGCCGAGGAGGAGCTCAGCCCCGCCGAGCGCTACGCGGCCTCCCGTGCGCGCGCCAAGGAACAGGCCACCGCCTTCCACGGGTTCCAGCAGCTGTACGACTTCCCGCTCGACGACTTCCAGGTCCGCGCCTGCCGCACCCTGGAGGACGGCAAGGGCGTCCTGGTCGCCGCGCCGACCGGCTCCGGCAAGACCATCGTCGGCGAGTTCGCCGTCCACCTGGCGCTGGCCGGCGGCCGCAAGTGCTTCTACACCACGCCGATCAAGGCGCTGTCGAACCAGAAGTACGGCGACCTGGTCAAGCGCTACGGCCAGGCCAAGGTCGGCCTGCTGACCGGCGACAACTCGGTCAACGGGGACGCGCCGATCGTCGTGATGACCACCGAGGTCCTGCGCAACATGCTGTACGCGGGCTCCAACGCCCTCGACGGCCTCGGCTACGTGGTGATGGACGAGGTGCACTACCTCGCCGACCGGTTCCGCGGCGCCGTCTGGGAGGAGGTCATCATCCACCTCCCCGAGTCGGTGACGCTGGTGTCGCTCTCCGCGACGGTCTCCAACGCCGAGGAGTTCGGCGACTGGCTGGACACCGTCCGCGGCGGCACCGAGGTGATCGTCTCCGAGCACCGCCCCGTCCCGCTCTGGCAGCACGTGATGGCCGGCAACCGGATGTACGACCTGTTCGCCAGCCCCGACCGGGACGGCCGCCCCAAGGGCAGCCTGAAGAACCCCGCCAAGGCCGTCAACCCCGAACTCGTCCGGCTGGCCCGCTCCGAGGCCGACCGCGGCCGGGACCGGTTCGCCCGCGGCCGGGGCCGCTCGATGCCCACCGGCCGCCCCGGCCGGGTCTGGACGCCGAACCGGGTCGACGTGATCGACCGGCTGGACGCCGAGGGCCTGCTGCCCGCCATCACCTTCATCTTCAGCCGGGCCGGCTGCGAGGCCGCCGTCCAGCAGTGCCTCAACTCCGGCCTGCGGCTGAACCGGGACGCCGACCGCTTCAAGGTCCGCCAGTTCGTCGAGGAGCGCTGCCGCGACATCCCCGACGAGGACCTGCACGTCCTCGGCTACTACGAGTGGCTGGACGGCCTGGAGCGCGGCATCGCCGCCCACCACGCCGGCATGCTGCCCCGGTTCAAGGAGGTCGTCGAGGAGCTGTTCGTCCAGGGACTGGTCAAGGCGGTCTTCGCCACCGAGACGCTCGCCCTCGGCATCAACATGCCCGCCCGCTCGGTGGTCATGGAGAAGCTGGTCAAGTGGAACGGCGAGACCCACGCCGACATCACCCCCGGCGAGTACACCCAGCTCACCGGCCGGGCCGGCCGCCGCGGCATCGACGTCGAGGGCCACGCCGTCGTGCTCTGGCAGCGCGGCCTCGACCCGGAGGCGCTGGCAGGCCTGGCCGGCACCCGCACCTACCCGCTCAAGTCCTCCTTCCGCCCCTCGTACAACATGGCCGTCAACCTGGTCGGCCAGTTCGGGCGGCACCGCTCCCGCGAACTGCTGGAGACCTCCTTCGCGCAGTTCCAGGCCGACCGCTCGGTGGTCGGCATCGCCCGCCAGGTGCAGCGCAACGAGGAGGGCCTGGAGGGCTACCGCGAGTCGATGACCTGCCACCTCGGCGACTTCGACGAGTACATGCAGCTGCGCCGCGACCTCAAGGACCGCGAGAACGCGCTCGCCCGCGAGGGCACCTCGCAGCGCCGCAACGCCGCCGTCGAGGCGATCGAGCAGCTCAGGCCCGGCGACATCATCCACGTCCCGACCGGCAAGTTCGCCGGCCTCGCGCTCGTCCTCGACCCCGGCCTGCCGCCGGACAGCCGCAGCGGCCGCGGCGGGCACCACCGGCACCCCGACTTCCAGGACGGCCCGCGCCCGGTCGTGCTCACCGCCGAACGGCAGGTCAAGCGCCTGGCGATGATCGACTTCCCGCACCCCGTCGCCGCCGTGGACCGGATGCGGATCCCCAAGTCCTTCAACCCGCGCAGCCCGCAGTCCCGCCGCGACCTCGCCTCCGCGCTGCGCACCAAGGCCGGCCACCTCGAACCCGAGCGCCACCGCAAGGGCCGCGCCGCCGCCGCCGACGACCCCGAGATCAGCCGGCTGCGCACCGCCCTGCGCCAGCACCCCTGCCACGGCTGCGACGAACGCGAGGACCACGCCCGCTGGTCCGAGCGCTACCACCGCCTGCACCGCGACACCGAACTCCTCGAACGCCGGATGCGCTCGCGCACCCACACCATCGCCCGCACCTTCGACCGGGTCTGCGGCCTGCTCGCCGACCTCGGCTACCTCCGGGCGGACACCGTCACCGACGACGGCAAGCGCCTCGCCCGGCTCTACGGCGAACTCGACCTGCTCGCCGCCGAGTGCATCCGCGAGGGCGTCTGGAACGGCCTCGCCGCCGCCGAACTCGCCGCCTGCGCCTCGGCGCTGGTCTACGAGGCCCGCCAGTCCGACGACGCCACCGCCCCGCGCGTCCCCGAGGGCGGCGCCAAGGAGGCGCTCGGCAGGATGGTCCGGATCTGGAGCAGGCTCGACGACCTGGAGGAACAGCACAAGATCTCCACCGCCGAAGGCGTCGGCCAGCGCGAACCCGACCTCGGCTTCGCCTGGACCGCCTACCGCTGGGCCCTCGGCCACGACCTCGACGCCGTCCTGCGCGACGCCGACATGCCCGCCGGCGACTTCGTCCGCTGGACCAAGCAACTCATCGACGTCCTCGGCCAGATCCAGGACGCCGCCGGTGACAACGCGGACCTGCGCAAGACCGCCCGCAAGGCGGTCGACGGCATGCGGCGCGGCATCATCGCGTACTCCTCCGTGGGGTGAACCCCCGCCGGGCCCGGCCGCTCCCGAGTGGCCGGGCCCGGGGGCCGCGGCGCAGCCTGGAGGAGGGGCCGACGCCGTGAGGAGCGGGCCATGCACGAGGAGACCGTCGACGTCCTGGTGGTCGGCGCCGGGCCGGTCGGCCTGACCGCCGCCGCCGAACTGCGCCGACACGGTGTGCACTGCCGGATCCTCGACCGGGTCACCGAGCCCCCGCCGTACCCGAAGGCCGTCGGCGTCCAGCCCCGGACCTTCGAGGTCTGGGAGGCGATGGGTCTGGTCGGCCGCGCCCTCGACGCCGCGCTCCCGCTGCACGGCCAACTCACCTTCACCGACCGCGCCCCCGGCCCGCGCACCGCCCTCGACCTGCCCGCCGACGTGCCCTACCGGTTCGCCGCGCTCCCGCAGTACACCACCGAACGCCTGCTCGCCGAGCACCTGGCCGGCCTCGGCACCGAGGTCGAGCGCGGCGTCGCGCTCACCGGCCTCCGCCAGGACGAGGACCACGTCCGCGCGGTGCTCGACGACGGGCGCACCCTGGCCGCCCGGTACGTGGTCGGCTGCGACGGCGCGCACAGCACCGTCCGCAAGGCCGCCGGGATCGCCTTCGACGGCGACGCCTTCCCCGAGCAGTACATGCTCGGGGACGTCGAACTCGACTGGGACCTGCCGCCCGGCCACGTCGTCCGCGCCACCGGGGCCGACCCCGGCGACGTGCTGGTCGCCGTTCCGCTGCCCGGGCACCGCCGCTACCGGATCTCCTCCAGGACGACCGCCCCCGACGGCGCCGCACCCGGCCTCCCACACCTGCAGGCGGTCCTGGACCGGCTCGCCCCGGGACCCGTCACCGCGCACGCGCTCCGCTGGTCCTCCACCTTCCGGATCAGCCACCGGCTCGCCGCCCGCTACCGGGCCGGCCGGGTCCTGCTCGCCGGGGACGCCGCCCACATCCACCCGCCCACCGGCGCGCAGGGCATGAACACCGGCATCCAGGACGCGCACAACCTGGCCTGGAAACTCGCCCTCACCGTGCACGGCCCCGCCGCCGACACCCTGCTCGACAGCTACCACGCGGAACGCCGCCCGGTGGGGGAGGAGGTGGTCGGACGCACCGTCCGGCACGCCCGCTCGACCCCCGGCGACCTCACCGCGAACCTGCTGCGCGAGGCCCAGCTCCTGATCGCCTACCCCGACAGCCCCGTCACCGACCCCTCCTGCGACGGCGGCCGGGCCCCCGACTGCACCGGTCTGCAACGCCCCCTCACCGGCTACCCCGCCCGCCTCCACGAACTGCTGCACGGGCCCCGACCGGTGCTGCTCCTGCACGCCGGCCCCCGCACCCGGGCCGCCGACCTGAACGCCGCCGCCGACGCGGCCCGCGCCGCCGCCCACGACCGGCTCGACGTGCACGTGGTCCTCGCCGCCGACGCGGCCGCCCGCCCCGACGACCTGCGGGCGCCCTGGCTCGGCGACCCCCGCGGCACCTTCCGCCGGGCCTACGCCCCCCGGGACGGCGAGGCCCTCCTGGTCCGCCCCGACACCCACCTCGCCGCGCGCCTACCCACCCCCGCCCCGGCTCCCCTGACCACCGCCCTGCGCCGCCTCTTCGCCCCGACACCCACCTCGCCGCGCGCCTACCCACCCCCGCCCCGGCTCCCCTGACCACCGCCCTGCGCCGCCTCTTCGCCCCGCGCTGACCGCGCCGCGCCGAACTGCCGGCCCAGGGGCGGCGGCCCCGGTCGGGGCACGGGAACGGGGGGCCGATCCGACGCCGAAGGGCCCGGAAGCTCCGTAGAGGAGCTTCCGGGCCCTTCGGCGTCGGCGGGGCCGGGCCGGACCGGACCGGTCAGGCCGCGAGCAGGTGGTGCAGCAGGTCGCGGTAGGCGCGCAGGGAGAGGCGCAGGTCCTCGGTGCGGGAGGCGGCGTCCGCGGTGTCCCGGTCGCCGTCGGTCCGCCAGGCGTCGCGCAGCTCCGTGCGGCGTTCCTGCAGGCGGTCGGTCAGCACCCGCACCGTCTCGTCCAGGGCCTCGTCCGCCTCCTGCACGGCCAGGTCCGGGTCGTCCACGAAGCTGCCCACGGCGCGGTCGAGCCGACCGGTCAGCCGGGAGGCGAGTTCCGGCGGCAGGAGCAGGTCGGTCTCGTTCGCCGCGGCCGGGTTCCCGGCGGTGGAGCGCGGACGGGCGGGCTCGGCGGCCTTCGTCAGGTCGGCGGGGTGCGCGGTGCCGCCCGCGCGCTCGATGCCCGTGCGGTCGCTGCGGTCGGTGCTCGTGCGGTCGGTGCGGTCGGTGCCCGCGCGCTCGGTGCGGTCGGTGCGGGGATCGGTGCCCGCGCGGTCGGGGCGGGGGTCGGGAGCGGTGCCGGGCGCCGGGTCGAGGCCCCGCGTGGTGTCGGTGTCGGTGCCGGTGCCGGGAACGGAGACGAAGCGGCCGCGGGCGGCGCCGGAACCGGTGCCGGTGCCGTTGGCGCGGTCGGTGCTGGGGTTCTCGGTGGTCATGCTGTCCTCCTCGGGGAACGGTGGGGCGGTGGCGGAACGGCGGGAGCCCGGTCGGGGCTCAGGCGTGGCGCTCGTGCTGGGCCGGCACCCGCCGGGCGGGCGGCGTCGCGGTCTTCGCCGTGCCGCGGGCGGGGACGCGCTCCGACTCGCCTCCGGCACCGACCAGCGCGGTGAACAGCTCCCGGGCCCGGAGCAGGGCCGCGCGCTGCTCCTCGGTGGCCGAGGGCCGCCCGGTGGCGTCCGGCCGGGAGAGCGCGCGCAGCGTCCGGTAGGACTCGACGTGCTCGCCGTGGTCGACCGAGATGGTGTCGATCTGCGCGTCCACGTCCGAGTCGGGGTAGCCGCGGTCGCGGGCCACCCGGGCCAGCAGGGCCTCCGCGTTGGCCAGCGCCTGCCGGGGATCGTCGACGAAGCGCGCCTTCACCTGCGCCCACTGCTCCTCGGCCCGGGCCCGTTCGGCCGCGCTCAGCGGCGTGAGGGTCAGTTCCCGGTGCCGCTCCACCCGCTGGGCGAGCTCGCGTTCGGCCGCGGCGGTGTCGCCGTCGTGCCGGGCCACGGTGCGTTCGTACTCGGGCCCGAACCGGCGGCTCAGGCTGGGACGCTGCTGCTGGTAGCGGTGGAAGGCGAACGCGCCGAGCACCACCACCAGGGCGACCACGACGATCGCCACGATCAGACCACCGGACATCCTCTGCCTCCTGACCCGGGACCACCCGCCCGGGGCCGTCCCGCTTCGGTTCGCTCCCGGCATCGGGTGACCCGTGCGCCGCTGTCCAAACACCGCAGCTTCCTGACGGACCGTCAGGCGGGTGTCGAGTCGGGGCCCGTGCGGGTGTCAGGTCGTTCCGTTCCGCCTGTTCCGGCCGTCCGGGACCGGGCCGGTGGAGTCGCGGACGATGAGTTCGGTGGCGAGTTCGACGTGGAGGGCTTCGAGGGCGGTGCCTTCGATGAGGCGGAGGAGGAGGCTGACGGCGAGGCCGCCGAGTTCTTCGAGGGGTTGGCGGACGGTGGTGAGGGTGGGGATGGAGGTGCGGCTGAGGTAGTCGTCGTCGAAGCCGGCGATGGAGAGGTCGGTGGGGACGCGGAGGCCGCGTTCGTGGGCGGCGCGGAGGGCTCCGACGGCGGCCTTGTCGTTGAAGGCGACCAGGGCGGTGGGGGGTCGGGGGAGGTCGAGGAGGCGGGCGGCGGCGGTGTGACCCCAGTCGCTGGTGGGTTCGATGTGGGTGACGAGGTCCGGGGGGATGAGGACGCCGGCCTCGGCGAGGGCGGCGGTGTGGCCGGCGTGGCGGGAGGTGGAGGCGAGCCAGTCCTCGGGGCCGTTGATGAAGCCGATCCGGCGGTGGCCGAGGGCGACCAGGTGGGCGGTGAGGTTGCGGGCGCCGGTGAAGTGGGAGGCGGAGACGGCGGCGATGTCCCGGGGGACGGGGGTGCGGGGGTCGATGACGACGAACGGGATGTCCTGGCGGCGCAGTCGTTCGAGGGCCGGGCTGTCCTCGACGGGGAGGACGAGCAGGGCCCCGGCCAGGTCGCGGCGGCGGGCCAGCCCGGTGAGGGCCCCGTTGTGCTGGGCGGAGCTGCCCGCGCTGAGGATGAGTTCCCGGCCGTGCCGGTCGAGGGCCTCGGCGACGGCGGTGACGATGGTGCCGAAGTAGTCGGTGAGCAGGTAGGGGCAGCGGACGAAGACGGCGCCGGGCCGGGCGGTCCGCCGGGGGGCGGCGGGTTCGGGGGAGCCGAGGCGTTCCATCGCGGTGCGGACGGCGGCCCTGGTCTCCTCGGCGACGACGGCCTGCCCGGTCAGGACGCGGGAGACGGTGGCGGGGGAGACCCCGGCGGCGGCCGCGATGTCCCGGACGGTGACCCGCGTCGACTTCGGCCTACCCATGTGTTTCATCGTTTCGTTTCATGGAAGCGATCATACAGCTCCCAACTTGCAAGGGGTGCAGGAATCTTGACAGCGGGAAAGCCGGTGCCGTTTCCTGAACGCACGCAGATATGTCAGAAACGTTTCATTTTGTTTCATGAAGGCAAGGGGAGAGGAACCCGATGTACCGACGCGTGCTCGGCACCGCCACGGCCACCGCACTGGCCCTCGGCCTGATGGGCGCGGCCCCCGCATCCCCGCACCGGCCCACCGCCGGCGTCGAGGTCTGGGTCACCACCCCGGACGGCGCCGAACTGCTGCACCAGCGCCCGTCGGTGGCGTTCCAGCGGGGCGCCTTCGCCCGCACCACCATCACCGTCGACCCGGGGCAGACCTTCCAGCGGATGGACGGCTTCGGCGCCTCGATCACCGACTCCTCCGCCGCCGTCCTGAGCGGCCTGCCCCCGGCCGACCGGGACGCCGCGCTGCGCCGGCTCTTCGACCCCGCGCAGGGCATCGGCATCAGCATGGTGCGCCAGCCGATCGGCTCCTCCGACTTCACGGCCGCCGCCGCGCACTACACCTACGACGACGTCCCGGCCGGACAGAGCGACTTCGCGCTGACGCACTTCTCGATCGCCCACGACGAGCAGCAGATCCTCCCGCTGCTGCGCCGGGCCCGGCAGCTCGACCCGGAGCTGACGGTGGTGGCGACCCCGTGGAGCCCGCCCGCCTGGATGAAGACCGGCGACTCGCTGCTGGAGGGGAAGCTCAAGGACGACCCGGCGGTGTACGACGCGTACGCCCGCTACCTGGTGAAGTTCGTCCAGGCGTACGCGGCGGCCGGCGTCCCGGTCGACTACCTGACGGTGCAGAACGAGCCGCAGAACCGCAAGCCCAACGCGTACCCGGGCACCGACCTGACGGCCGAGCAGGAGGAGAAGGTGGTCGAGGCGCTCGGGCCGCTGCTGAAGAAGGCCAGCCCGCGCACGAGGATCCTCGGCTACGACCACAACTGGGCCACCCACCCCGACGACGTGAAGAACACCCCGCCCGGCGAGGACCCGGAGACCGACTACCCGTACCGGCTGCTGGACAGCGACGCCGCCAAGTGGCTGGCCGGGACGGCCTACCACTGCTACTCGGGCGACCCGTCCGCGCAGAGCGCGCTGCACGACGCGCACCCCGACAAGGGCATCTGGTTCACCGAGTGCTCCGGCTCGCACGGGCCCACCGACACCGCCGAGCAGACCTTCCGGGGCACGCTCACCTGGCACGCCCGGAACCTGACCGTCGGCGCGACCCGCAACTGGGCCAGGTCCGTGCTCAACTGGAACATCGCGCTGGACGAGCACGACGGCCCGCACAACGGCGGCTGCGGCACCTGCACCGCGCTGCTGACCGTGCACGACGACCACAGCGTGACCACCGGCGCCGAGTACTACACGATCGGCCACCTGTCGAAGTTCGTCCGCCCCGGCGCCGTCCGGATCGCCAGCACCAGCTTCGGCACGCCGGGCTGGAACGGGCAGCTGACCGACGTCGCGTTCACCGACCCGGACGGTTCGACCGTGCTGGTGGTGCACAACGAGAACGACGCGCCGCGCGACTTCGCGGTCGCGGTCGGCGGGCAGAGCTTCGCGTACACGCTGCCCGGCGGCGCGCTGGCCACCTTCCGCTGGCCCAAGTCCGGTGCGCCGAAGCCGGACCGGCGCGAAGTCCCGCTCACCGGCGCCACCGCCACCGCCCGGCCGGCCGCCGCCGACGCCCGCGCGGCGATCGACGCGGACGGCTCCACCCGGTGGTCCGGCGGAACGGCCCAGACCCCCGGCCAGTACCTGCAGCTCGACCTCGGGCGGCGCACCGCCTTCGACCGGATCGCCCTGGACAGCGGCGACAACCTCGGTGACTACGCCCGGAGTTGGAAGATCGAGGCGAGCAACGACGGCACCCGCTGGCACCCTCTGGCGGACGGGCCCGGCACCGGCCAGCTGACCACCGTCGACCTGCCGCGCGACACCCGCGCCCGCTACCTGCGGATCACCGGCACCGCCACCGCCCCCAACTGGTGGAGCCTCGCGGACGTCCGCCTCTACCGCTGAACCGCCCCCGCCCGGCGGTGCGCGCGCAGCCCCCGACCCTCCGCGCGCACCGCCCCCCGCACCCCCGCCCCCACCGCAGGACCCCCACCCGAGGAGCCGCCCCATGCACGGACCGCACCGCTCCGCCCGCGCCGCCGTGGCGCTCGCCCTGGCCGCCGCCGGCCTGGCCACCGTCGGCGGGACGGCCGCCCGGGCCGCCGACACCACCGCCCAGGTCTGGATCACCACCGCCGACGGCAGCAGCCGGCTGGCCCAGGCCGCGCCCGTCGCGTTCTCCGCCACCTCCCCGCAGGCCCAGGACATCTCGATCAACGCGGCCGACGTGCAGCAGCCGCTGGTCGGCTTCGGCGCCGCGTTCACCGAGTCCTCCGCGCACCTGGTGGCGGGCCTGTCGGCCACCACCCGGGCCGCCCTGATGAACGACCTGTTCTCCACCGCGGGCGGCGGCATCGGCCTGAACTACCTGCGCCAGCCGCTCGGCGCCTCCGACTTCGTCTCCCACCTGCCGTTCTACTCGTACGAGGACACCAGGGGAGCGTTCTCGATCGCCCGCGACCAGCAGGAGATCCTGCCCGCGATCACCCAGGCCCGCGCGGTCAACCCGAACATCCGGATCATGGGCACCCCGTGGTCGCCGCCCGCCTGGATGAAGACCTCGAACTCGCTGAACGGCGGCAGCCTGAAGCCGGAGAACTACGGCGACTTCGCCGACTACCTGGTCAAGGCGGTCCAGGCGTACGGCGCGGCCGGTGCCCCGATCAGCGACCTGACGGTGGCCAACGAGCCGAAGTTCCAGACCACTTACCCCTCCACCGGGATGACGTCCGCCCAGCAGGCCGACTTCGTCAAGGTGTTGGACGCGAAGCTGACCGCGGCCGGTCTGCCCACCGAGCTCTACGCGTACGACCACAACTGGGACGACACCGCCTTCCCGCTGGGCGTGCTCTCCCAGGACGCCTCGGTGGCCCGGCTCAAGGGCGCCGCGTTCCACTGCTACGGCGGGCAGCCGGAGGCCGAGCAGCAGGTGGCGGCCACCGGAAAGGCGGTGTTCTTCACCGAGTGCACCGGCACCGACTCGGCGACCCCCGCGCAGACCTTCGCCAACACCCTGAAGTGGCAGACCGAGAACCTGGTCATCCGCAACCTGCGCAGCGGCGGCCGCACCGCCGTGCTGTGGAACGTCGCGCTGGACGCCAACGGCGGCCCGCAGTACGGCAACTGCTCCACCACCTGCAACGGCGTGCTGGAGGTCAGCGGCGGCACGTACCGCAAGAACGCCGAGTACTACGTGCTCGGGCACGTCTCCAAGTTCGTCCGGCCGGGCGCCCACCGGATCGGCTCCACCAGCCAGGGCAGCGGCGGCCTGCAGGACGTCGCCTTCCTGAACCCGGACGGCTCGCGCGGCGCCGTGGTGCTCAACGCCACCGGCGGCTCCCAGCACTTCTCGATCAGCGACGGCGGCCGCTCCCTGGTCTACGACCTCCCGGCCGGCGCGGTCGCCACCTTCAGCTGGCCCGGCGCGCCCACCGGCGGCGGCGGCACGGGCGGCACGGTCGACAGCGCGGCCTGGTACGCGCTGGCCAACGCCAACTCCGGCAAGTGCGTGGACGCCACCGGCTGGGGCACCGCCAACGGCACCGCCGTCCAGCAGTGGGCCTGCGGCACCGGCGCCAACCAGCAGTGGCAGTTCACCCCCACCGACAGCGGCTACTACCGGGTCACCAACCGCAACGCCGCCGCGGCCGCCCAGGTGCTGGACGTCACCGGGGCGGCCACCGCCGACGGGGCCGAGCTCCAGACCTGGCAGTGGTCCGGCGGCGCGAACCAGCAGTTCAAGCCGGTCCGGCAGGCCGACGGCAGCTGGACGCTGGTCAACCGCAACAGCGGCAAGTGCCTGGACGTCACCGACGTCTCCACCGCCGACGGCGCCCGCCTCCAGCAGTGGGCCTGCACCGGCGGCCCGGCCCAGTCCTTCCGCCTCACCGCGGCCGGCTGACCCGGCCGCTCCCCGAGCCCCTGTCCGGCCGATCTTGCCGGGCGCACGACGCCGGGCATCCCGCCTGGAAGCACCGGCCCAACACCCAAGTACATCCAGTACGAGGGCGTCGGGCCGGCACTCCCAGCCGGGCGCCCACCGCCGCGCGCCGATCCGACAAGACCGACCGGACAGGGCCTAGCCGGGGCGGACGGTTGGTGGACCGGCCGCCCCAGGAGTGCCCGTCGCAGGTGTGCCTGAGCACCCGCGGCGGGCACTCCGCCGTCCGCGCCCCGTCGCTCCGGGACGTGTTGATTCCGCGTCAGCTGACACCGCGCCGACTCGACGTGTTCCGTTCAAGCTCCGATTACCCCACCATGGGACGGTGTCCCGCGCACCTACGCGCGTAGCACCCGGGTGCACCGGCACCTGCACGTGTGGTGCCTACGCGCGTAGTGCACCCCAGTGACGCCCCCAACCACGGTACGAGGAGATCAACAGATGATCAGGGCTTCGAAGGCCGCCCGTCCGGCCGCCCTCGCCGCGACCGGCCTGGTGCTCGCCGCCATGGCCGCGACCGTCCCGTCGCCCGGCGCGGCCGCGGCGACCACCGCCACCGCGGCCGCCGCCACCCCCAAGCGGGTGCTGTTCGACAACACCAAGGGCGAGACCGCCGGCAACGCGGACTGGATCATCTCCACCAGCCAGCCCGACCCGCTCGCCCAGAACGCCAACCCCGGCACCGAGACCTCCTGGACCGGCGCCATCTCCGCCTGGGGCGTCGCCCTGCAGAAGACCGGAAACTACAGCCTCAAGATCCTCCCGGCCGGCAACACCATCACCTACGGCACCGGCGGCGCGCTCGACCTCGCCAACTTCGACGAGTTCGTGCTGCCCGAGCCCAACATCCGGCTCAGCGACGCCGAGAAGACCGCCGTGATGAAGTTCGTCCAGAACGGCGGCGGCCTGTTCCTGATCTCCGACCACACCCAGAGCGACCGCAACAACGACGGCTGGGACTCCCCGGCCGTCATCAACGACCTGCTCACCACCAACAGCGTCGACAGCACCGACCCGTTCGGCTTCTCCGTCGACCTGCTGAACATCACCACCGACAACCCGCGCGCCATCACCGACAGCACCGACCCGGTGCTCAACGGCCCGTTCGGGAAGGTCACCGGCTCGATCATCCGCAACGGCACCACCTTCACCCTCAAGCCCGCCGACAACCCCGACGTCAAGGGCCTGCTCTACCGCACCGGCTACAGCGGCAGCACCGGCGCCGCCTTCGCCACCTCCGCCTTCGGCAGCGGCCGGGTCGCCATCTGGGGCGACTCCTCGCCGATCGACGACGGCACCGGCCAGTCCGGCAACACCCTCTACAACGGCTGGGACGACCCGGCCGGCACCGACGCCGCCCTCGCCCTGAACGCCACCGCTTGGCTCGCCCAGGGCAGCGGCGGCGGCACCACCGGCAGCGTCTCGCTCACCAACCCCGGCACCCGCACCGCCACCGCCGGCACCGCCACCAGCCTGCAGCTCGCCGCCACCGACACCGCCGGCGGCACCCTCGCCTACTCGGCCACCGGCCTGCCCGCCGGACTGACCGTCAACGCCACCACCGGCCTGATCAGCGGCACCCCGACCACCGCGGGCAGCTACAGCGTCACCGCCAAGGCCACCGACTCCACCGGCCCGTCCGCCACCGCCGCCTTCACCTGGACGGTCAACCCGGCCGGCGGCGGCACCGGCTGCACCGCCGCCCAGCTGATCACCAACCCCGGCTTCGAGACCGGCTCCACCTCCGGCTGGACCGAGACCAACAGCGGCGGCAGCAGCACCATCAACTCCAGCTCCAGCGAGCCCGCCCACAGCGGCAGCTACGACGCCTGGCTCGACGGCTACGGCGCCGCCAACACCGACACCCTCGCCCAGACCGTCACCCTCCCCGCGGGCTGCAGCAGTTACAACCTCAGCTTCTGGCTGCACATCGACAGCGCCTCCTCCGCCACCACGGTCTTCGACACCCTCACCGTCACCGCCAACGGCACCACCGTGGCCGGCTACAACAACACCGACGCGGCCGCCGGCTACCAGCGGCGCACCGTCAACCTGGCCGCCTACGCGGGCCGGAGCGTGACGCTGAAGTTCACCGGCACCGAGGACTACACCAAGCAGACCTCGTTCGTGCTGGACGACGTCAACGTCAACGTCTCCTGACGTCCGGCCGGAACCCGGCACCCGCCGCGGGCGCCCGCAACGGCGCCCGCGGCAGGCTCGGCGGACGCGGCGGGCCCGGCGGCCGCGCAGGCAGGAAAAACGCCGTTCCCCGGGCGGCGCGGTCGGAGGCATGATGGCGGGATGAACCGCACCGACCAGCGCTTCCACGTCATCGTGCTGTCGAACTTCGCCCGGGGATTCGACAAGTACGCGCTCGCCTACGGCAAGGCCGGCATCCCGGAGAGCACCTTCCCGGACCGGTTCCACCTGCTGACCCGCGCGGAACTGGGCATCGGCACCGCCAAGGCGGGCCGCCTGCTGGAGCGGCTGGCGATACCGGGCGACCGGCTGCTGGTGCTGGAGACCGAGGTCGACCCCGCCGAGCTGCGGCCCAACACCGCCACCGGCCTCGGCGCGGAACTGCACCGGGACCGGATCCGGCTGGCGGCCGTCCACGAGCCCGCCGCCGAGCCGGACGGGCGGATCACCCTGCGCCCGACCACCGTCGAGGACGCGATGGCCGCCTCGCTGCGGCTCAACCCCGACCTGGCCGCCTACGCCGACCTGCGGCCGCGCTCGGTCTCGGTCCTGCCGGTGGCCGCCGCCTGCCAGGCCAAGTGCGCGTTCTGCTTCTCCGCCGCCTCCATCTCCAGCGACCAGCCGCCCGCCCGGGTCCCGTGGGACACCGTCACCGCCTGGCTGGAACACGGCCGCACGGCGGGCGCCGAACGGGCCGTGATCACCGGCGGCGGCGAACCCACCCTGCTCCCGTTCGACCAGCAGCTGCGCCTGGTCGCCGCCTGCGCCGCCGCCTTCCCCAAGACCGTCCTGATCAGCAACGCGCACACCCTGGCCAAGCTCGCCCCCGCCGAACGGGCCGACCGGCTGGCCGGGTTGGCCGCCGCCGGACTGAGCGTGCTGGCCGTCTCCCGGCACCACCAGGACGACGACGCCAGCGAGCGGCTGATGACGCTGCGCACCCCGGTCGCCGAGGTCGCCGACACCTGGCGCGCGGGCCGCGACCGCTGGCCCGGACTGCGGCTGCGGCTGATCTGCGTGCTCCAGCACGGCGGCGTCGCCGACCAGGAGGGCGTCGGCGCCTACCTGTCCTGGGCCGTCGCCCACGGCGTGGAGGAGGTCTGCTTCAAGGAGCTCTACGTCTCCACCAGCACCGAATCGCTCTACCACGACCACGCCGCCAACCGCTGGAGCCGCGACCACCAGGTCTCGCTCTCCGTCGTCACCGGCTTCGCCGAACGGCACGGCTTCACCGAGACCAGCAGCCTGCCCTGGGGCGCCCCGGTCTTCGACGGCAGCTGGGACGGCCGCCCGCTGCGGATCGCCGCCTACACCGAACCCAGCCTGCTCTGGGAACGCACCCACGGCGTCGCCCGCAGCTGGAACGTCCTGGCCGACGGCCGCTGCTACGCCTCCCTGGAGGACCGGGCCAGCGAGATCCTCCGGCCCGGGGCCCTCCCGGTGACGGCCCTCCCGGTGACGGCCCTCCCGGTGACGGGCCGCCCGGCGACGGCCCGCCCCGCTGAGGAAGGCGCACCGGCATGAGGTTCGACGAGTTCCAGGCGTACCGGCAGCAGCAGCTCGCCGCCGACCCGTCCCTGCTGGACGCCGCCGAGACCAACGTCTACCGGGCCCTCGCCCCGCTGCGCCCCGCACCGCCGACCGGCGACGGCGACGGCCCGGTGTACCGGTGCGACCTGGCCCGCGCCTGGCTGCGCCGCTACGACCTGCCCGAGGCGTGGTCGCGCCGCGCCATGGTCGGCCGCGGCGTCCGGCACGGCCTCGCACTGCTGTTCCGGCACCTGCGCGCCACCGGCGCCCGGCTCTGGCTGCCCGCCGACGTGTACCCGGTCTACTTCGACCTGGCCCGCGCCGCCGGCCTCGACCCCGGCAGCTACCCGACCCTGCCCGCCCCCGACCTGCCGTCGGACCCGCCGGACGGCGAACGCCCCGAGTACCTGCTGCTGGCCAACCCCAGCAAGCCGCTCGGCCGCCACCTCACCGACGCCGAGTGCGCCGCGCTGACCGGCTGGCTGGAGCGCTCCGCGCACCGCCGCCTGCTGATCGACGCCGTCTACGACCTGGACACCCCGTTCGCCCCCGGCACCCGGCGGCTGCTGGAGACCGGCCGGGCCGTCCTGCTGCACTCGGTCACCAAGGGCTGGCTGCACCCCCGCAGCTTCGGCATCGTCCTGCTCGGTCCGGACGACACCGCCGCGGCCGAAGCCTTCCGGGGCGACCCGCCCGCGCAGCAGCAACTCCGGCTCGCCGAAAGCCTGCTGGCCGACCACCCGGACACCCCGCGGCAGGTCGCCGCCGCGCTGGCCGACCGCGCCGAACGGCTCTTCGCCCGCCTCCCGGCCGAGGTCCGCGCGGCCGTTCCGGCCGCCGCCCGCACCAGCCCGGGCAACTACTTCTTCCCGGTCGGCATCCCGGCCCCGGCCCTGCTGGCCGAGCACGGCCTGCTCGCCGTCCCCGCCACCGCGTTCGGCGCGAGCACCTGGCCCGGCTCCGTGCTGACCAGCCTGGCCGCCCCGTTCGCCCCGACCGCTCCGTCCGCTCCGGCCGCCCCGACTGCTCCGTCCGCTCCGACTGTTTCGACCGTGGAGGCCGCCCGATGAAACCCCTCCAGGACCTGGCCGTCTACGACGACGCCGACTTCTACGACCGGGAGTTCGCCACCCGCACCCACGACATCCCGTTCTTCCTCGACCAGGCCGTCCGGGCCGGCGGCCCGGTGCTGGAGGTCGCCTGCGGCACCGGCCGGATCACCCTGCCGATCGCCCGGGCCGGCGTCGACGTCACCGGCCTCGACGTGACGCCCTCGATGCTGGCCCGGGCCCGCCGCCGCTCCGCCGACGAGCACCTGCCCGTCCAGTGGCTCGAACAGGACTGCCGGGCGATCCGCACCGACCGCCGCTACGCCCTGGTCTTCTCCGCCACCAACGCCATGCAGCACCTGCACGACCTGGACTCGGTGCTCGCCTTCCTCACCTCGGCCCGGGACGCGCTGCGCCCGGACGGCACGCTGGTGCTGGACGTCTTCAACCCCTCCCCGGCCAAGCTGGCCCGCCGCCCCGACGCGCCCTACCGGCACAAGTCGGTCACCGACCTGGACGGCACCGAGCTGGAGGTGCGCGCGGCCACCGGCTACGACGCCGCCACCCAGGTGCTCCACTTCACCCTCGACTACCTGCGCGAGGGCGCCACCGTCCGGACCAAGAAGGTCAGCATGCGCTGCTTCTTCCCGAGGAGCTGCTCGCGCTGTGCCGCCTGGCCGGCCTCGACGTCCGGCACCGCTACGGGGACTACGACTCCTCCCCGTTCACCGCCGACTCGCCCAAGCAGATCCTGCTCTGCCGTCCCGCCGGCTGAGCGTCACCGGCCGGGAGCACCGTGTACGGCAGCGGGTCGAAGCCGTTGAAGCCCTGGGTGAGGTAGCTGACCGCGTACGCGCCGGTGGAGAGGATCCACACCGGGTCGCCGGAGGCCACCGCCCGGGGCACCGGCACCAGGCCGGACACCTCCCCGTGCGGGAAGGTGTCGTCGCTGTCGCAGGTCGGGCCCGCCACCACGGCGGGCACGCGCTCCGGGCCCGGGGCGCCGGCCTGCTCCGGGTGGGTCGGGAAGAGCAGCCGGTACTGCACCTGGTCCATCTCGTACAGCCCGTTGAACTTCCCGCAGCTCAGGTAGAGCCAGTTCTCCTGCCCGCCGTCCGGCTGCCGGCGGGAGGTCAGCCGGTAGACGTGGGCCCGGATCGCGCCCTGGTCGGCGACCAGGTGGCGGCCGGGTTCCAGGACGAAGTCCAGCTCGCCGCCGTGCAGGTGGCGCAGCTCGTCGACGCCCTGCCGGACGGCCCGGAAGATCTCGTCGAGCGGCGGGTCGAGGGCGGTGCCGTGCCGGTCGGTGTAGCCGAGGGCGGGTAGGCCGCCGCCGAGGTTGACGTGGTCGAGCCGGATGCCGAGGCGGCCGAGCTCGGCCATGACGTCGCCGAGCAGCTCGAAGGCCGCCGTCCACGCCTTGGCGGTCAGCTGCTGCGAGCCGACGTGCACCGAGAGCCCGGCGGGGGACAGCCCGGCGTCCCGGGCGGCGGTCAGCACCCGGACGGCGTCCGCCGCCGAGCAGCCGAACTTGCGGCTCAGGCCCCAGAGCGCGCCCTCGCCACTGGTGGCGAGCCGGCAGAACACCCGTGAGCCGGGGGCGTGTTCGGCGATCGCGGCGACGTCCGGGAGGCTGTCGGTGGCGAAGTCCCGGATGCCCAGGCGGTACGCCTCGGCGATGCCCCGGTCCGACTTGACGGTGTTGCCGTAGTGCACCCGGTCGACCGGGACGCCGGTGCGCAGCGCCTGGGCGATCTCGTGCGGGCTGGCGGCGTCGAAGCCGGCGCCGAGCGCGGCCAGGTGGGCCAGCACCTCGTCCACCGGGCAGGCCTTCATGGCGAACCGGACGGCGACGCCCGGCAGTTCGTCCCGCAGCGCGGTGTAGCGGTCGGCGATCCCGGCCAGGTCGTAGAAGATCCGGTCGTCGGTGGCCGCGGCCAGGGCGGAGCGCAGCGCGGGGGTGAGGGCGCCGGTCTCGGCGGGCCGGTTCACCGGGCCGGGTCCTCGTCGCGCGGCGGGAGGTGGAGCTGATGCTTCGTCACCTGGCGTATGGCGTACCGGAGTTGGTCGCGGTGCGGTTGCAGGGCGCGGTCCAGCGCGGGGGCGAACGGCAGTACGGTGCCGTCCGGCCGGGTGATCCGCCGGGGCGGGGCGAGCAGGCGCATCTCCTCGGCGGCGGTGGCGAGGATCTCGGCGCCGATGCCGCAGCTGCGGTTGGAGTCGTCGATGACGACCAGCCGACCGGTGCGCTCCAGCGAGGCGGCCAGCGCGGTCCAGTCGAAGGGGTGCAGGGTGCGCGGGTCGAACACCTCGACCGAGACCTCGGGGGCGAGTTCCTCGGCGACGGCCAGCGCGTCGTGCACCAGGTGGCCGACGGCGACCACGGTGACGTCGGTGCCTTCGCGGTGGATCCGGGCCGAGCCGAGCGGGATCGGCGCCAGCTCCCAGGTGACGGTCTCCCGCACCGGCAGGGCGGCGGCCGGGGCGAACACCACCACCGGGTCCGGGTCGGCGATCGCCGAGCGCAGCAGCCCGTAGGCGTCGGTGGGGGTGGCCGGGACGACGGTCTTCACCCCGGCGTGCGCGAACAGGCCGTACGGGTGGTCGGAGTGCTGCCCGGCCCAGCCGTCCCGGGAGCCGGAGCCCGGTACCAGGCAGGTCAGCGGGACACTGGCCTGGCCGCCGGTCATCAGCGAGAACTTGTGGGCCTGGTTGACGAGTTGCTCGAAGACCAGGAACAGCAGCGAGGAGATCTGGAACTCGATCACCGGCCGCCGCCCGGTCAGTGCGGCGCCGATCGCCATCGAGGTGAACGCCTGCTCGGAGAGCGGGGTGTCGACGATCCGGCCGGGGCCGAACCGGTCCAGCAGGTTGAGGGTGGGGCCGGCCAGGCCGGCGCCGATGTCCTCGCCGAACACGCAGACCGCCGGGTCGGCGGCGAGCGCGTCGGTGAGCGCCCGGTTGAGCGCCTTGGTGTAGGAGAGCCTCATGCCGACGCCCCCGCCCTGGGGCGCAGCCCGTCCGCGTACAGGTGGTCCAACGCGCCTTCCGGCGAAGGGTGTTCGGAGCCGAGCGCGAACTCCCGTGCGGCGTCCAGCTGGTGGACGACCGAGGTGTCCAGCTGCCCGGCCAGGCCGGGCGGCAGGAGGGCGGCGGCGCGCGGCAGCGGGTCGAGGGTGCGCCAGTCGGCGACCTCCTCGGGGGTGCGGTAGCGCAGTCTCATCAGCCGTTCCATGGTGTGGTGGCCCTCGAAGCGGTAGGTGCGGCACTCGAGGAAGCCGGGGCCGCCGCCGCCCGCCGCCCGCTCGACGGCCTCGGCGGCCGCCGCGCGGACGGCCTCGGTGTCCATCCCGTCCACCTCGGCGGCGGGGATCCCGAAGGCGGCGGCCCGGCCGGTGGCGCTGCCGGCGACCGCGGTGGCGGCCGGCAGCGTGGTGGCGTAGCCGTTGTTCTCGCAGACGAACAGCACCGGCAGCCGCCACATCGCGGCCAGGTTGAAGGACTCCAGCAGGACGCCCTGGTTGAGCGCGCCGTCGCCGAAGAACGCGACGGCGACCCGGTCCTCGCCGGCCTGCCGGGCGGCCCAGGCGGCGCCGACCGCGATCGCGCCGCCCGCGCCGACCATGCCGTTGGCGCCCAGGATGCCGAGCGAGAAGTCCGCGGCGTGCATCGAGCCGCCCCGGCCCCGGTTCAACCCGCCCGTGCGGCCCAGGAGTTCGGCCAGCAGCCGGTCCGGGGCCGCGCCCTTGGCGAGCACGTGGCCGTGGCCCCGGTGGGTGGAGGTGATCCGGTCCTGCGGGCGCAGCGCGGCGCAGACGCCGACCGCCACCGCCTCCTGCCCGATGTAGGGGTGGATGCCGCCGGTGATCTCCTTGGACCTCACCAGGCCGAGGGCGAGCTCCTCGAAGCCGCGGATCAGCCGCAGCATCCGGTAGCGCCCGGCGGGGGTACCCAGGTCGGCGGGCGTGCCCGGGGCCGCGGGCGTGTCCGGGCCGACGGCGGTGTCCGGGGCGGCCGGGTCGTGCTGGGTCACCGGGATCCCCGCCAGATCACCGGGCAGATCTCGGGGTCGGCGTAGTCGGGGCGGCCGTCGGCGGTGCGGCGGACCAGCACGTCGTGGTTGTAGGAGGCGGCGGTGCCGTCCGGGCGGGTGGCGTGCCGGTACTCGTTGGCGCCGTCCTGGAGGTGCAGCGAGACCGCCCGGCGCGGGAAGTCGGCCAGGTTGGCGCCGCTGCCGTGGTAGGTGCGGCAGTGGTGGAAGCTGACGTGCCCCTTCGGGATGACCACCGGGACCTTGCGGACCTCGGCGCCGTTGTGGGCGGCGTTGGCGGCGAGGATCGACTCCAGTTCGGAGCGGTCGCGCCGGGCGAAGTGCCGGGTGGCGTCCTCCCGGGAGGGGAGCTCCTGCCAGCGGTTGCTGCCGTCGACCATGGTGATGGTGCCGTTCTCCACCCCGCAGTCGTGGAACGGGATGAAGGCGGTCAGCATGTCCTCCGAGGTGGAGGTGTGCCAGTAGTGCTTGTCGAAGTGCCACGGCACCTGGTTGGAGGGCTCGCCGGGCACCGGCGGCTTGAGGATCAGGGTCGACTGGAAGATCCGGATCTCCTCGGCCCCGGCGAGCACCGCGGCCACGGCGCCGACCAGCGGCTTGCGCAGGATCGCGGCGATCGCGTCGCTCTCGTGGTGCACGTAGTCGTTGTGCCGCTGGACCGGCCCGTGCGCGGGCTCCCAGGCGGCCAGGTTCGGCGGCCGGACGGCGAGGGTGCGGTCGCGGTGGCCCTCGTAGTAGGCGTCGGTGGCGGCCTGGAGGGCGTCGATCTCCCGGTCGGTGAACAGCTTCCCGGAGAGGTACCAGCCGTGCTCGCGGTAGCCGGCCACCTCCTCGGGGGTGGGCAGCAGGGCGGTCTCGGCCGCGGTCAGCTCGAACTCGGTCACGGTGGTCACGGGGCGTGCCTCCTCGGAGGGGTGGTCGGGGGCGGGGTCAGGCGGAGGCGGTGGCGCGCTGGCGCTCGACGGCCTCGTACAGGGCCTTGATGTTGGCGGTGCCGAAGGTGCCCGCGCCCTGGCGCTCGATCAGCTCCAGGAAGAAGGTCCGCCGGGGGTGGGTCGAGCGGGCGAAGATCTGGAACAGCTGGCCGCCGTGGTCCTGGTCGACCAGCACGTCCAGCTCGCGCAGCGTCCCCACCGGGATCGCGGTGCCGCCGAGCCGCTCGGCCAGGCCGTCGTAGTAGGTGCCGGGGGTGGTGAGGAACTCGACGCCGTGCGCGCGGGCGGTGCGGACGGCGGTGGCGATGTCGCCGGTGCGCAGCGCCAGGTGCTGGACGCCCGCGCCGTCGTGGTCGGCGAGGAAGGTGTCGATCTGGCCGGGCCGGCGGCCGGTGTCCGGCTCGATCAGGGTGAAGGTGACGTCCCCGGAGGGGCTCTGCACCACGCTGGAGTCCATCGCCTGCTCGCCGACCTCGATGTACTCGCCGAAGATCAGCTGCATGCCGAGCGCGGCCTCGCAGAACCGGACGGACGCGGCGAGCTGCCCGGCGGGCACGCAGATCGCGACGTGGTCGAGGGCGTCCAGCAGTTCGCCGCCGACCGGGCCCGGGGCGCCGTCCGGCAGCGGGACGAACCGCAGCGCGGTGTCGCCGAACCCGGCGACCAGGGCGCCGTCCCGGTCCAGCACCTCGGCGCCGTGCCGTTCGGCCCGTTCCAGGGCGTCCTGCGGGTCGGTGCAGCCGAGCGCGAGCACGGCGACGCCCTCGCCGTGCCGTTCGACGTAGCGGGCCACCGGGTGGTCGGTGTTCTCGCTGGAGTGCAGCCGCAGCCGGATGCTGCCCTGGTGCAGGTGGACGGACCGCACCCCGGGCTTCCACACCGGCTGCTCGGCGTCGCGCCGGAAGCCGAAGCCGCGCTGGAGTTCGGTGGCGGTCCGCGCGGCGTCCGCGCAGTGGTACTCGACGTGGGTGATCGTCTGGATCGACAAGACGGGGCTCCTGAGGGGGAGTCGGAGGCGGAGGGAGCGGGCCGCGGGGGCCTACTTGGCGGTGCCGGTCGGCGTCGGCCCGAAGACCAGGCTGGTGTTGTGGCCGCCGAACGCGAACGCGTTGCTGAGCGCGGCCCGCAGCCGGACCGGCCGGGCGGCGCCGCGGACGTGGTCCAGGTCGCAGGCCGGGTCGGGCTCGTCCAGGTTGAGGGTCGGCGGGAGCAGGCCGCGGGCCACGGCCAGCGCGGTGACGGCGGCCTCCACCGCGCCGGCCGCGCCCAGCAGGTGGCCGGTGGCGCCCTTGGTGGAGCTGACGGCGGGCCGGTGCGCGCCGAACACCGCGTTCAGCGCGGCCGATTCGGCGATGTCGCCGAGCTTGGTGCCGGTGCCGTGCGCGTTGACGTACCCGATGTCGGACGGGTCCAGCCCGGCGTTGGCGAGGGCGGCGCGCATCGCGTCGGCGGCGCCCGCGCCGTCGGGGCGGGGCATGGTCGGGTGGTGGGCGTCGGTGCTGGAGCCCCAGCCGATCAGCTCGGCGTACCCGCTCGCGCCGCGGGCCGCCGCGTGCTCGGCGCTCTCCAGGACCAGGACGGCGCTGCCGTCGCCCAGCACGAAGCCGTTGCGGCGGGCGTCGAACGGTCGGGACGCCTGCGCCGGATCCTCCCAACCCTGGGACAGCGCACGGGCGTTGGCGAAGGCGGAGATGATCGTCGGGTGCAGCGAGGCGTCCGTCCCGCCGCACACCACCACGTCCGCGTCGCCGGCCCGGATCAGCCGCAGTCCCTCGGCCACCGCCTGGGCGCCGGCCGCGCAGGCCGTCACGATCGCGGTGCTGAAGCCCCGGATGCCGTGCTTGATCGCCACCCGGGCGGTCGCCATGTTGGAGAGCATCCCGGGCAGCAGGTACGGGCTGACGCCGGGGCGGCCGCGCTCCTGGCGGCGGCCCGCCTGCTGCTCGTAGGTCTCCAGGCCGCCGCCGCCGGTGCCCAGCACCACGGCGGTGCGGCGGGCGTCGGCGTCGCGGCCGACCACCAGGGCGGCGTCGGCCAGCGCGTCGTCCGCGGCGGCCAGGGCCAGCAGCGCGAAGCGGTCGACGCAGCGGGTCTCGGTCGGCGGCAGCACCTCGCGGCCGTCGACGTGCGGGGCGATCCCGGCGGCGGGCAGCCAGCCGTGCGCGACGTGGCCCTCGGGGACGGCGGTGATGCCGCTGAGCCCGGAGGTCAGCGCCTCGAACACCTCGCCGGGCTTGCGGCCCAGCGAGGTGACCATCCCGATGCCGGTGACGACGGCGCCCGGCCGTCCGACCCGGGTCATCGGGCGGCCGCCGAGGTCATCGCGGCGAGGTGGCGCTCGCGCAGCAGGACCTTGCGGACCTTGCCGGTCGGGCCGAGCGGCAGGTCCTCGTCGCCGACCACCAGGACCGAGCGGACGGTCGCGGCGGTGGGCCCGTCGAGCGCGGCCAGCACCTCGGCGGTGCGGTCGGCGGCCGGGTCGGCGCCGTCGGCGAGCAGCAGCAGCACGTCGGTGACCGCCCGGTCGCCGTCGCGGAAGGCGACCACGGTGCAGTCCAGCACGTCGGGGACGCGGGCCAGCACCCGTTCCTCGGACATCGCGGTGTACAGCCGCCGACCGCCGCCGAGGTCGACCGCGTCCACCAGCCGGTCCACGTGGTAGTAGTAGCCGTCCTCGTCGCGGTACATCAGGTCGCCGGTGAGGAAGCGGCCGCGCAGCCGGGTGCGGTGGGTGGTGACCGAGTCGTTCCAGTAGCCGAGCGCCAGCGTCGGTGAGGCGGTGGCGAGTTCGCCGACCTCGCCGGGGCCGAGCGGCTCGCCGTCCGGGCCGACCACCTCGCAGTCGACGAAGGTGTGCGGGCGGCCCACGCAGCGGCCGTACTTCTCGGTGCCCGGCGCGTGGGTGATGTGGAAGTGCGAGTGGCCCATCTCGGAGGAGCCCAGGCCGTCGACGAACACCGACCCGGCGGTGCGGACCCGGCCCTGCCGGGTGGCGGTCTCCCGCGAGCCCTGGGCGACCAGGCGGCGGATGTGCGCCTCGTGCGCGCAGTCGCCGGTGTTCCACCACAGGCCGACCGAGGACAGGTCACGGGCGGAGAGGTCCTGCCGGGCCAGGTCGGCCCAGGTGGTGGCGAAGCCGAAGACGCTCTGCGGCTGCCAGCGCTCGATCGCGTCCAGCACGGCCGGGCCGGTCTGCTGCGAGATCAGGTGCAGCCGGGAGTCGAAGCTGAGCGCCAGGTTGAGCGCGATCAGGGTCGCGGCGTGCGCGGCGGGCAGCGCGCTGAGCACCCGGTCGATGCCCTGCGGACGGGGCAGCGCGGCCCGGTGCCGGATCGACGCGTACAGGCTGGCGTGCGAGTGCACCACGGCCTTGGGCATCCCGGTGGTGCCGGAGGAGTGGGTGATCGCCACCGGGTCGTCCGCGTGGTGCCGGTACGGGGCGGGCGCCGCGTCCGGGTCGGCGGAGCCGAGGCCGGCGGCGTCGGCGAGCACCGGGGCCGCCGGGTCGTGCCCGGCCAGTTCGGCCCGGTGCGCGGGGTCGGCGAGCAGGCCGACGGCGCCGAGCCGGGCGATGTAGCGGGCCGCGCGCTCACCCTCCACCCCGGGGTTGAGCAGCGCCGGGATCGCGCCGAGCCGGGCCAGCGCCAGGAACGACAGCACCTGGTCGGCGGCGGCGCTCGCGTACACCGCCACCACGTCCCGCGGGCCGACGCCGAGGGCGTGCAGCGCGGCGGCCCGGGCCCGGACGGCGCGGTCGGCCTCGCGCAGGGTGAGCGCCGCCCCGGCGGGGTGGCCGTCCACTGCGGTGTCGAAGGTCAGCAGCGGGTCGTCGAGACCGATGCCCAGGGCGATCCTGCTGGTCAGCACGTTTCCGGCGCCGACGTCCGGGTCGTTCGCCAGGAGGCTGCGGATACTGCGGATGCTCACGGTGTGGATCCCTCCCACGGACCACGGCGCTGGCCGTGCGGGTGCGGTGCGGCGTCCGGGGACGCGTACGGACGGGGGTCGGAAAGGCTCAGGGGGCGCGCGGCTCAGGGGGCGGTGACCAGGACGGCGGTGGCCCGGTCGGTGCCGCAGGCCGGGCCGGGTTCCCCGGCAGCCGGTTCGGCGGGCCGCACGGACGGTTCGGTGGGCCGCCCGGCCGGTTCGGCCTGCTCCGCGGCGATCACCAGGACCTGGTCGGCGTCGCCGTCGGCCAGCAGCAGCGCGGCCAACTCCAGTGCGTCCGGCGGGACTTCACCGGGCGCGGCGGCCTCCGGCGGGCTGATCGCGACGACCGGGCCGGTCAGGCCCCAGCGGGCGGCGACGTGCCCGAGGACGGCGTTCGGATTGGACTGGAAGAACAGCAGCGGCGGCATCCGGCGCCCCGCGGCGCCGGTGTCGATGGCCAGCGCGGTGGCGCGGTCGCCCCCGGCGCTGGCGAGCAGCAGCCCGGTGCGGCGCGGCTCCCCGGGCTCGCCGTAGCCCGCCGCCAGGCAGCGCTCGGCGACGGCCGCGACCAGCGGGTTGAAGGTCGAGGCCGAGAAACCGGGCAGCGGGGGCGGCGGCTCGCCGGGCGGCCAGTGGACGGTGGCGAGGGTGCGCAGCGGGTTCACGCGGCGGCCACCAGGAGTGCGGTGTTGGCGCCGCCGAACGCCGAGTTGAGGCTCAGCGCGCAGCGGGGACGGGCGTCCGCGCGGGGGCCCAGCACCAGGTCCAGCCCGACCTCCGGGTCCGGACCCAGCCAGCCCGCGTTGACCGGGAGCCGACCGTCGCCCAACGCCCCGACGGTGACCGCGAGTTCGAGCAGCGCGGAAGCCTCCAGGGCGTGGCCGTGCACGGACTTGCTGGAGCTCACCGGCAGCCTGTCCAGACCGCCGCCGAACACCTCGCGCAGCGCCCGCGCCTCCGCCAGGTCCGACATCGGCGAACCGGTGCCGTTGGCGTTGACGTAGTCCACCCCGGACGGGTCGACCCCGGCCCGGGCCAGCGCGGACCGGACGGCCCGGGCCACGCCCGCGCCGTCGGGCCGCGGACGGCACACGTGGTGCGCGTCCCCGGAGCGGCCCCAGCCCGCCAGCCGGGCCAGCGGACGGGCGCCGCGCCCGGCGGCGGCGTCCGCCGCCTCGACCACCACGGCCACCGCGGCGTCCCCGAGCAGGGTGCCGGTGCGCCCGGTGCTGAACGGCCGCAGCTCGCCGTCCCGGGCCAGGGCCCGGCCCGCGTCGAAGGCCGCGAAGACGCCCGGCTCCACCAGGTGCCCGGCCGCGACCACCACCCGCGGGTGGCGGCCGGAGCCGACCAGGGCGGCCGCGTCGGCCACCGCGGTGGCGGCCGCCACGCAGGCGCCGGTGTAGACCCGGGCCACTCCGGCCAGGCCGAGGGCGACGGCGCCGGCCGACACCTCCCCGGCCGTCCCGCGGGTGTTCAGGTCGCTGTGCAGGGCGAGCAACAGCGGTGCACCGGAAGGCAGTTCGGCCTGCCGGCAGGCGTCGGCGACGGCGCCGAGCACCGCGTCGGCGAGCGGCGGCGGGTCGGGCAGCAGGGCCGCCCGCCGGGTGCCGCGCCGGCCGACGTCGAAGCGGGTCACCTCGGCGAAGCCGGTCCCGCCCCGGGCGGCGGCGGCCGCCAGCGGGGCGAGACCGGGGCCGAAGGCGCTGAGCACCCCGAGGCCGGTGAACACCGGCCGGTCGGCCGGCGGTGCGCTGGGACTCATGACCGGGCGGCCCCGTCGGCCCCGGCCGGGGCGGCGGCGAGGACGGCCGCGCGCAGCACCGCGACGGCGTCGTCCACCGTGCGGACGGCCGCGAACTGCTCGTCCGAGAGTTCCAGCTCGATGCCGTAGCGCTGCTCGAACTCGGCGGTCAGCCAGGTGAGTTCGAGCGATCCGAGGGTCTCGGGCACGCTGTTCTCGGGGCGCCCGCCGAAGGCCGCGAGCATCTGCACGACCTCGGCCCGGCCCGGCAGCACGGGCGTGCTCACGCGGCGCTGCCGGCGGTGGCCGCGGTGGCGGTGCCGGCGGCGACCCGGCGGGCCACGTCGGCGGTGAACTGGTCGAGGGTCATCAGCGCGGTGGTCTCCAGCTCGTCCAGGTCGAACTTGATCCCGAACTCGTCCTCGACCTGGACCGACAGCTCGGCGAGCGCCAGCGACTCGAGGTCGAGGCCGGCCGGGCCGAGGTCGGTGTCGCCGGTGACCCCGTCGGTGTCGTAGTTCATCTCGGCGAGCGTCGAGAGGACGAACTCGCGGATGCGCTCCTGCATGGTGTGCTCCTCGTGCTGGGTCGGGGTTCGGTGCGGGCGGTGCGGTGGATCAGGGGGCGGCGGCCGCGGTGGCGCGCAGCGCGGCGGTGTCGCGGACGAGCTTGCCGGTGGCGGTGCGGGGCAGCGCCGGGAGGAAGGTGAGCTGCCGGGGCCGCTTGAAGGGGGCCAGCTCGCGGATCAGCGCCTCCCGGACGGCGTCCGCCCGGTCGGCGTCGGCGTGCCCGGCGGCCCCGTCGGTGTCGGCGCGCTCGGTGGCCAGGTACGCCTCGATGGCGCCGTCCGCGAAGACCACCACGGCCTCGCGGACCTCCGGCAGCGCGGCGAGGGTGTGCTCGACCTCGTTGAGGTCGACCTTGAGGCCGCCGATCGAGACCTGGGAGTCGCGCCGGCCGAGCACGGTGACCCGGCCGGTCACCGGGTCGACCCGGCCGGCGTCGCGGGTGTGCAGCCGGCCGTCCGACCAGCGGGTCGGGTCGTCGAGGCCGGGGTACGGGGAGGCGGCCATCGCGATGTGCAGTTCGCCGCCGTCCTCGTGCAGCTCCGTGCCGTGGACGGGCGCGGCCTCGGGGTGCAGGGTGCCGTCCAGGTCGGTGGCGATCACCCCGCGCTCGGTCATCCCGTACATGGTGCCCAGCGGCACCCCGTACCGGGCGGTGAAGGCGGCGGGCAGCCCGGGGCGGACCAGCTCGCCCGCCACGATCATCCGGCGCAGCTGCGGCAGCGGCGGGGGAGCGGCCGCACCGGCCAGCAGCTCGGCGTGGAACGGGACGCCGATCACGGTGGTCGGCCGGTCGTCCTCGCCGACCGCGGCCAGGATGCCCGCGGTGGTCATCCGGACGGGCACGGTCAGCGGCACCCGGGCGTGCAGGCTGTTGAGCAGCCCGCCGACCAGGCCGAGGACGTGCACCATCGAGGAGAGCAGGACGACCCGCTCCCCGGCCTTCGGGAACGCCGCCAGCCGCGCGTAGCAGTCGAGTTCGCGCAGCAGGTCGGCGGCGGTGCGGGCGATCACCTTGGCCGGGCCGGTCGAGCCCGAGCTCAGCTGCACCAGGGCGTGGCCGGTCGCGGCCGGGCGGCCGTCCGACCGGGCCACCGGCACCGGGTCGGTCTCGGCGAAGCCGCGCATCGCCGCCGCGGGGCCGTGCGCCGACTCCACCAGCACCTGGGGCGCCAGCCGTTCGACGGCGAGCGCCACCTCGTGGTCGGTGAGCCGGTGGTCCAGCAGGACGGCCTGGGCGCCCAGTTGCCAGCAGGCCAGCAGCGCGGCGGTGTAGCCGAGCGAGGGCGCCAGCCGCAGCGCGGCGGTGCCGCCGCGCGCCAGGCCGGCGGCGGTCAGCCGTCCGGCCTGCTCGGCGACCAGGGCGCGCAGGGTGGCGCGGTCCACGGGAGTGCCGAAGCGCAGGCACTCCTGGTCGTCGGGGCCGGCCAGCAGGTAGCGGTCCACCCAGTCGTGCGGGGCACCGCAGGGCTGGGCGGGGGGAGAGGAAGATCCGGTCAACGCCACTCCACGAAGGGGAGGTTGGAAGGACGCCGTCCACGACGAACGGGGTCGGTTCGGCTTCCTGACGATTGCACAGGCGTTCGAGCCGAATCAAGGTCTAGACCATTGGGCGGGTGGCCTCCTACGCTGCCGGGCCGGAGCGGGCCCGCACGCGGCCTGCCCGGAAAGGCAGACTCTTGGAAGCACTGGAACCGGCGGACTTCGAACGCGCGGCCCGCGCCCGACTCCCCGCCGAAACCTGGGACTTCGTGCAGGGCGGCAGCGGCGCCGAACGCACCCTCGCCGCCAACCGCGCCCAGTTCGAACAGGCCCGCCTGCGCCCGCGCACCATGGTCGACGTCTCCACCACCGACCAGCGCCTCACCCTGCTCGGCAGCCCGCTGAGCACCCCGATCGGCATCGCCCCGGTCGCCTACCACCAGCTGTTCCACCCCGAGGGCGAGACCGCCACCGCCCGCGCCGCCGGCCGCGCCGGAGCGCTCATGGTCGCCGGTATCTTCGCCAGCCGCACCCTGGAATCCATCGCCGAAGCCGCCACCGGCCCGCTCTGGCTGCAGCTCTACTGGCTGCGCCGCCGCGACGCCCTCGCCGCCCTGGTCGAACGCGCCGAAGCCGCCGGCTTCCGCGCCCTGGTGCTCACCGTCGACGCCCCCCGGATCGGCCGCCGCCTGCGCGACGCCCGCAACGGCTTCGCCGTCCCCGCGCACATCCGCGCCGTCAACCTCGACCCGTCCCTGATGGCCGCCAGCCACCGGGCCGACGCGGGCAGCTCGGGCATCGCCGACCACGCCAAGGAGCAGTTCGACCCCACCCTGACCTGGGCGGACCTCGCCTGGCTGCGCGAACGCAGCAGCCTGCCGATCGTCCTCAAGGGCATCCTGACCGCCGAGGACGCCCGACTCGCCGCCGAACACGGCGTCGACGCCGTCGTGGTCTCCAACCACGGCGGCCGCCAGCTCGACGGTGCCCTGCCGACCCTCTCGGCGCTGCCCGAAGTGGTCGCCGCGACACCGCCGGATCTGCCCGTCCTCCTGGACGGCGGGGTACGGACGGGCACGGATGTTGCCCTGGCGGTCGCCCTCGGCGCCCGGGCCGTCCTGATCGGCCGCCCGATCCTGTGGGGCCTGGCCGCCGACGGCGAGAACGGCGTCGTTCGCGTCCTCGACCTCCTGAAGGCCGAACTCGACGACACCCTGGCCCTGCTGGGCCGCCCCCGCCTGGCCGACCTCGACCCCACCGCGGTGGTCCGGTAGGGCCCGACCGGCGGCCACCGCCCCGGTCCCGGCGCCCCTGATCCACCGTCACCACCCGCCGCCGCCGACCGGCGGCCCGATCCCAGGAACGTTCCCTTGCCACTGCACCCCCAGGCCGAGGCCCTGCGCCGACAGCGCGCCGAAGCCGGTACGCCCCCGCTCTACACCCGCACCCTCGCCGAGGCCCGCGCCGCCGACCTCGCCGACATCCGGGCCGCCGCCGGGAACCCGGAACCGGTCGGCTCCGTCGAGGAGTTCACCGTCCCGGGCCCCGGCGGCCCGCTGCCACTGCGGGTCTACCGCCCGGCCGCCGAAGCCGAAGCCGAAGCCGAAGCCGAAGCCGAAGCCGACGTCGACGTCGACGTCGAAGCCACCGCCCCGCTGCCCGTCCTGCTCTACCTGTTCGGCGGCGGCTGGACCCTCGGTTCGCTCGACACCGGCGACGCGATCTGCCGCCGCCTGACCAACGCCGTCGGCTGCGTCACCGTCGCGGCGGGCTACCGGCTCGCCCCCGAGCACCCCTTCCCGGCCGCCGTGCACGACGTGGCCGCCGCCGCCGAGTGGATCGCCGGGCACGCCGCCGAACTGGGCGCCGACCCGGCCCGGTTGGCCGTCGCGGGCGACAGCGCGGGCGGCAACCTGGCCGCCGCCCTCACCCTGCTGGCCCGCGAACGCGGCGGCCCAGCGATCCGCCACCAGCTGCTGGTCTACCCGAACACCGACCACGCCGCGGACACCCCGTCCGTCCGCGAGCACGACGACCCGCTGCTGTTCAACCGCCGCTCGGTGGCCTGGTACTGGGGCCACTACCTGGCCGACCCGGCCGACGGCGCCGACCCGCTGGCCTCCCCGCTGCGCGCCCCCTCGCTGGCCGGCCTGCCGCCCGCCACCGTGCTCACCGCCGAGTACGACCCGCTGCGCGACGAGGGCGAGCAGTACGCCGAAGCCCTGCGCGCCGCCGGAGTGCCCGTCGAACTGCGCCGCTACGACGGCATGCCGCACGGCTTCTTCGCCATGTCCGGCGTCCTCGACGGCGGCCGCGACGCCCAGCACCACGCCGCCGCCCGACTCCGCGAGGCCCTCCGATGACGACCGCCACCACGACCGCCACCGCCGCCCGACTCCGCGAGGCCCTCCGATGACGACCGCCGCCACGACCGCCACCGCCACGCTCCCGCTGGGCGACCTGCACGCCAGCCTCGCCGACCCGCTGCTGGACGCGATGACCTTCCTCAACGAGGTCACCGAGCGCTACCCGGACGCGCTCTCCTTCGCCCCCGGCCGCCCGCACGAGGGCTTCTTCGAACCCGAGGACGTCCACACCTACCTGGACACCTACCTCGCCCACCTCGCCGAGCGCGGCCTGAGCCGCAGCGCGGTGCGCACCGCGCTGTTCCAGTACGGCCCGACCAAGGGCATCGTCGCCGACCTGGTCGCCCGCACCCTCGCCAACGACGAGGGCATCCACGCCGACCCCGAGGCGCTGGTGCTCACGGTCGGCGCCCAGGAGGGCATGCTGCTGGTGCTGCGCGCCCTGTGCGCCACGCCCGAGGACGTGCTGCTGGTCAGCTCGCCCTGCTACGTCGGCGTCACCGGCGCGGCCCGGCTGCTCGACCTGGCGACCGTCCCCGTCCCGGAGGGCCCCGCCGGCGGACCGGACCCGGAGGCCGTGCGCGCGGCGGCCCGCGCCGTCCGGGCGGCCGGCGGCCGCCCGCGCGCGCTCTACGTCGTCCCGGACTTCGCCAACCCGTCCGGCACCAGCATGCCGGTCGGGGCGCGGGCCGGGCTGCTGGAGGTGGCGGCCGAAGAGGACCTGCTGGTGATCGAGGACAACCCGTACGGCTTCTTCACCCGCGAGCCGGGCGGACGCCCCACCCTGAAGGCCCTGGACGGGGACCGCGCCCGGGTGGTCCACCTCGGCTCCTTCGCCAAGACCTGCTTCCCGGGCGCCCGGCTCGGCTACGTGGTCGCCGACCAGCGGGTGCTCGCCCCGGACGGCCGGACGACGCTGCTCGCCGACGAGCTGGCCAAGCTGAAGAGCATGACGACGGTCAACACCCCGGCGCTCAGCCAGGCCGTGATCGGCGGCATGCTGCTGCGCCACGCCTGCCGCCTGCGCGCCGCCAACGCCCCGGCGCGCGCCCACTACGCGGCCAACCTGGCCGTTCTGCTGCGGGAGTTGGAGCGGCACTTCCCGGCGGCCGAACGCGACCGGCTCGGGGTGTCCTGGAACGAGCCGGAGGGCGGCTTCTTCGCCGTGCTCCAGGTGCCGTTCACCGCCGACGAGGCGGCGATGGAACGCTGCGCCCGCGACCACGGGGTGCTCTGGACCCCGATGGCCCCGTTCTACCCGGCCGGCGGCGGCGAGCGCCGGCTGCGGCTGTCGATCAGCGCCCTGGACGAGGACCGGATCGCGGCCGGAGCGGCCCGGCTGGCCGACTTCGTCCGGGCCGCCGCGAGCTGAACGCACGACAAGGCCCGAGCGCACGACAAAGGCCCGAGCGCACAGCAAAAGGCCCGAGCGCACAGCGAAAGGCCCGAGCGCACAGCGAAAGGCCCGAGCGCACGACAAAAGGCGGGGGGAGCGGCCGCAGCCCCTCCCCCCGCTCCCCCCGGTACGGCTACCGGATCCGGGCCGAGAACAGCCGGGCCGAGTAGAACACCGCCGCGGTCGTCAGCACCGCGACGATCAGCAGCCCCTGCCAGACCACGCTGTCCCCGGGGTGCCCGGAGAACAGCGCCCGCATGCCCTCGACCGCCCAGTAGAAGGGGTTCCACTCCGCCGCCCGCTGCAGCCACATCGGCGCCAGCGCCATCGGCAGCAGCGTCCCGGAGAGCAGGCCGATCGGCTGGGCGATGGTGTTCACCACCGGCGCCATCGCGGCGTCGTTGGGCAGCGCCAGGGCGATGCCGTACGAGATGGCCGAGGTCATCAGCGCCAGCAGACCGAGCAGCACGTACGCCAGCAGCAGGCTCGCCGGGTCGACCCGCAGGCCGAACGGCAGCGCGACCAGGGTGATGATGACCGCCTGGACGAGCAGGCCGAGCGTCTCGCGCAGCGCCCGCCCGAGCAGCAGGGCGAGCCGGCTGACCGGGGTCACCCGGGAGCGCTCGATGATGCCGGCCTTCAGCTCGCCGAGCAGGCTGAAGCCGGTGAAGAGGCCGCCGAAGATGCAGAGCACCGCCAGCAGGCCGGGGACGTAGATCTGGTACGCCTCGGCGTAGCTGGTGGCGCCCATCGGCCCCAGCACCTGCTTCAGCAGCGGGGCGAACAGCAGCAGGTAGAAGACCGGCTGGGTGATGCCGATCACGATCCAGATCGGTGTGCGCCACATCAGCAGCACTTGCCGCTGGAAGACCAGCCAGGTGTCACGGGCGAGCTTCACGGAAGGGACCCCAGGGGTTTCTCGTCAGGACTGTTCGATGGAGCGGCCGGTGCGGGCCAGGAACACGTCGTCCAGGCTCGGCCGCTGGAGCTGCACCGTCCCGGGGACGATGCCCGCCCCGTTCAGGACGCTCAGCAGTTGCGGGATCGCCGCCGCGCCGTCGTCCAGGTAGAGCCGCAGGCCGTCCTCGCCCGGCTCCAGCCGGTGCAGGGAGGGCTGCCCGCGCAGGGCGTCGGCCGCGGGTCCGGCGTCCCCGGCGGTGAGGCCGAGCAGCACCACGTCGCCGGAGATCTCGCGCTTGAGCGCCTCGGGCGTGCCCTCGACCACGACCTGCCCGTGGTCGACGATGGCGACCCGGTCGCAGAGCGCGTCGGCCTCGTCCAGGTAGTGGGTGGTCACCACCACCGTCATGCCCTCGGTGCGCAGCCGCTTGATCTCGGCCCACACCTGGCCGCGGCTGGCCGGGTCGAGGCCGACCGTCGGCTCGTCGAGGAACAGCACCTTCGGGGAGTGGATCACCCCGAGGGCGATGTCCACCCGGCGGCGCTGGCCGCCGGAGTAGGTGCTGCAGTGGCGGTCGGCGAACTCGGTCAGGTCGAACGCCTTCAGGGCGTCCGCGGCCTGCTGCAGGGCCTCGGCCTTGCGGGCGCCGTACATCCGGGCCTGCATGACCAGCTCCTCCCGCCCGGTGACCGCGTCGGCGGTGCCGCCGCCCTGGGCGACGTAGCCGATCCGGCGGCGGACCCCGGCCGGGTCGGCCAGCAGGTCGGCGCCGGCGATCAGGGCTTCGCCGCCGTCCGGGCGGATGAGCGTGGCGAGCATGCGCAGGGTGGTGGTCTTCCCGGCGCCGTTGGGGCCGAGGAAGCCGAAGATCTCACCGGCCTGGACGTCCAGGTCGATGCCGCGGACGGCGTCGACGACGGTGCGGCCGTGCTTTCCGGACGGGTAGGACTTGCGAAGTCCCTTGGTCTCGATCAACCAGAACTCCCGGGCTGGGATGGGGTGCGGGGGCTCGCGCGGCCAACCCCCTTGCAGGCGAAGGGGGTTGGCGGCGCGAGGCGGTATCAGGGGGCGACCAGCGCTTCCATCCGGTCGGCGGCGGTCAACGCCCCGCCGCCGGACAGCAGTTGACGACCGATCGACTCGGCGGCCGCCCGGTGGGAGGGCTCGTCGAGCACCCGCCGGAGCCGCTCGGCGATCACCGGCGGACTGACCCGGGCGAACGGGACCCGGAGGCCGGCCCCGGCCTCCACGACCCGCTGCGCCACGAACGGCTGGTCGTTGCGGATCGGCGCCGCCAGCACGGGGACACCGTGCGCCAGCGACTCGACCACGGTGTTCATCCCACCATGGCAGAGCACCGCGTCCAAGCGGCCCGTGGACAGCAACTCCAGCACGGGTGCCCGATCGACCACCGTGACGGAGTCCGGAAGGGCAGCCGGCAGCGCCCCGCGGGACGCCGCGACCACCGCCTGCACGCCGTCCCCGCCGAGCCGCGCCAGCGCCCCGACGGTGCGGTGCAGGAAGTCCGCGCCGACCGTGTCCGACATCGTCCCCATGGTGACCAGCACGGTGCGCCGCCCGGCCGCCAGCCGCTCCCACGGGAACGCCGGATCCGCCGCCCGCGCCGTCAGCACCGGCCCCACCGCGGCGAGTTGCGGCAGCGGCGGCAGCTCGCCGAGCAGCGCCCGCCCGGAGGTGGCCAGCACCAGGTGCGGCGACAGGCGCGGGTCGGTGAACTCCCCGGCGGGCAGCCCGGCCCGCTC
This sequence comes from Kitasatospora cineracea, assembly GCF_003751605.1. Classification (NCBI taxonomy): domain Bacteria; kingdom Bacillati; phylum Actinomycetota; class Actinomycetes; order Kitasatosporales; family Streptomycetaceae; genus Kitasatospora; species Kitasatospora cineracea. Next base: position 32,703 of record NZ_RJVJ01000002.1, on the reverse strand, counting down.
CCACAGCCCGGCCAGCAGCCCCGCCGTCCACGCCTCGACCCGCGGCAGGTGCCGGTACGGGCGGCCCAGCTCCATCGCCCCCGGCGCCAGCGTCGCCCACGGCAGCCCGTACCGGTGCGCGACCAGCGCGCCCGCCGGGGTGTGCTGGTCCACCAGCAGCGCGTCCGGCCGGAACTCCCGCACCACCGCGTCCAGCGGCTTCAGGGTGAACCTGGCGTACGGGACGACGAAGCCCTCCCAGAGCGAGCGCAGCGAGGCCAGGCCGTGGCCGCCCATCGCCCGGAACATCCGGTTGCCGGTGCCGAAGATCCGGGCGTCCGGGCCGAGCAGCGGCCGCAGCATCGTCTCGGTGCCGGTCCAGGCGACCTGGTGGCCGCGCGCGGCCAGCTCCGCCGCGATCCCGGCCGCCGGGTTGACGTGCCCGGCCAGCGGGGGCACCACCAGCAGGAAGCGGCTCACCGGCGCACCAGCTCCGCCAGGTCGCCGACGGTCAGCGCGGCCAGTCCGGCCACGTCCAGGCCGGCCCGCAGCGCGCCCAGGTCGGCGCCGAAGCGCTCCCGCAGCAGCACGTCCAGCACCGCGAACTCGCTCTCGTCCAGGGCGAGATCGCCGTCGAGTCGGTCCGCGGGGGCGAGCGACTCTGCCCAATCGGGCAGAGCGTCGGCGGCCTCCGCCAGCGCGGCCAGCAACCCCGGGTCCAGGGCGGCGGGCGGCCCGGAAGGCAGCCCGGAGGCGGTTTCTGGGTACACGAAGGAAGGCTGGGAATCAGTCATCGGAAGGCTCCACCGGCTCGACGGCAACGGGGTGAGGGAGAAGGCTCCGGATCGGTGATCGCTTGTGCGACCCACGGAGCGTGGGAATACTAACCGGGGTGACCGCACTGGAGGCAGTGGCCGTCCACCTCCCCCCGCGACTCGAACCGATCGAGGACGTGGGCGCCAGGATCGGCCTTACCCCACGTCAACTCCGACTCTTCCGCCGCTTCCACGGCCTGGACCAGGTGCGCCTGGACCCGGACGGGACGCTGCTCGACCTGCTGGACGCCGCCGTCCGGGCCCTGCCCGAACTGCGCGGCAACGAACACCGGATCCGGTACCTGCTGCACGCCCGCAACACGCCGGTCGCCGTGCCCTACCCGCTCAACCCCCTGCACCAGCTCCAGGAACGCTTCGGCCTCACCCACGCCGACGCGTTCACCGTCACCCAACAGGCCTGCGCCGCCTCCCTGCTGGCCATCGACCTGGCCGGGCGGCTGCTGGCCGACGACGGCGACCCGTCGGCGCTGGCCCTGGTGCTGGCCGGGGAGAAGACCTTCACCCGGGACGCCCAACTGCTGCCCGAGACCACGATCTTCGCCGAGGCCGCGACCGCCTGCCTGGTCAGCCCCGACGGCGACCGCAACCGGGTGCTCTCCTACGCGGTCCGCCAGCGCCCCGAGTTCTACGGCCGACCCGCCGAGGACCCGGACCTGATGGTCCGCTACCAGCGGGAGTACCAGCCCGCCCTGGCCGAGGCGGTCGAGGCCGCGCTCGACCAGGCAGGTCTGGACCTCTCCGACATCGCGCTGCTGCTCCCGCACAACGTCAACCAGGCCTCCTGGCGGATGACCTGCCGCCAACTCGGCTACCCTGTCGAGCAGGTGGTCCTGGAGAACGTGGCCGCGGTCGGCCACAGTTTCGCCGCCGACGCCTTCGTCAACCTCCGCACCGCCACCACCGGCGGAGCGCTCCGGCCCGGCGACCACTACCTGATCGCCGCCGCCGGCATCGGCGCCACCTTCGCGGCCATGGTCCTGCGGCACTGACGCGCCGCCTCCCACCCACCCCTGGACGGTCCACCCATGTCAGAAACCACCCTGCCCGCGAGCGAACCGACGGCCGACCCCGAGGTGCGCGAGCGCATCCGGCGCGGCATCGAGGAGGTCCTGCCCCGCATCCTGGGCGTCGAACTCGCCGACATCCCGGAGAACGCCTGCTTCTTCGACGACTACGGCCTCACCTCCTCCGGCATCGTCGAACTGGTCCTGGACATCGAGGAGACGCTCGCCATCCAGGTCGACGTCGAACACCTCGTCATCGACGACGTCCGCACCGTCGACAGCCTCACCGACTACGTCGTCGGACACCACGCCGACGAGGACTGACCCGATGCCCGCCGAGACCCGCGGCCTGCGCGTGACCAGGGCGGTCGCCGCCGGAATCGACGGCCGCTCCGCCGCCTCGCTCCACCCCGACCTGCGCACCTTCACCGCCGACCTGGTCCGCCCGTACGGCCTGCCGCTGCGCGAGGACCTGCTGGCCGAGGGCGCCGGGCACGACTACGCCGAGATGGCCGCCGGCCTGCTCGAACGGGCCCTGCCCGGGGGCGAACCCGCGGACCTGCTGATCCTCGCCTTCTCCTCCCCGGACGTCCGGCCCGCCGCCCCCGCCTCGCTCCGGCTCAGCCGCCACTGCCCCGGGCAGCCGACCGCCTTCGCCGTCTGCGACCAGGGCAGCGCCACCGCCTTCGCCGCGCTGCGGATCGCCGCCGCCCACCACCGCACCGGCGGCTGCCGGCGGGCCGTGGTCGTGCTCGCCGAGCAGAGCGCCCTGCACCACCGGCCCGCCGCGCCCGTCGAACTGCCCGCCGAGCACCGCGCCGTCGTGCTGGTCTGCGAGGAGGCCCCGGGGGAGGGGATGCGGGTCCGCCAGCAGGCCCAGCCGGACGGCGCGCAGGCACTGCGCGCGGTCCGCGAGGAGCACCGCCGGCTCGGGCCCGGCGCCGGGCTGCTGCTCGCCGCGGACCTGGCCGGCAGCCCCGAAGGCGCCGGGGCGGCCCGCCCCGGACAGCCGTTCACCGGCGTCTGGAGCCTGCTCGCCGACCGCCTCCCCGGCGACGGCCCGCTGCTGGTCGCCGACCACGACCGGCGCCTGGGCCGGCTCAGCACCCTCACCCTGCCGTGAACGCCGCCGGGCCGGAAGCCGACGTCATCGACGCCTGGAGCATCCCCACCGACCAGCCCCCGGACGTCGTCCACCACCTGTACGGCCTGCTCGACCCCGGGGAGCGGGAGCGGGCCGACCGGGCCCACGACCCGGTCGAGGGCGGGCGGTTCGCCGTGGCCCGGGGCGCCGTCCGGCTGCTGGTCGCCGAACGGCTCGCCCTCGCGCCCGCCGACCTGGTGTGGCACTACGGCCCGCACGGCAAGCCCGCCCCCGCCCTCCCCCCGGCCGCCGAACCGCTCCAGGTCAACTGGTCCGGCTCGGGGGCGCTCGCGCTGCTGGCCCTCGCCGTCGGACGCCGGGTCGGCGCGGACGTCGAACAGCTGGCCCGGCCCGGCGTCGGCGAGCGGATCGCCCGCCGCCACTTCCCGGCCGCCGACGCCGCCCTCGTCCTGGACGCCCCGACCCCCGCCGACGGCGCCGACCGCTTCACCCGCCTGTGGTGCCGCCGCGAAGCCTGCGTCAAGGTGCACGGCGGCCGGCTCGCCCAGGGACTCGGCCTCCCGCTGGCCGGCCCCTCCCCGCTGCGGCTGGCCGACGCGGCCCCGCTCGGCCCCGGCCCGCTCTGGCTGGCCGACGTCCCGGTGCCCGGCCCGTTCCGGGCCGCGGTCGCAGCCGACACCGACCGCCCCTTCACCGTCCGCCACCGCACCTGGACCGCCTGAACCCCCCTGCTACGCAAACACATCGGGCCCGACCGGCAGCCACTCCGGTCGGGCCCGACATCATCGACGCCCCGTCAGCCCACCGGCCTCGACATGTAGACCGCCCGCCGCCCGTAGGACGCGGGCACGGCCACCTCCCGGTGCGCGCGGTAGCCGTAGAAGCGCAGCAGGATGTCGGAGCCGCGCACCGCGACCATCGAGACCTGCGTGAAGCCGCCCTCCACCGCCCGCGCCTGCGCGTGCTCCATCAGCTCCGCGGCGAGCTCCCGGCCGCGCAACTCCTCGGCCAGCACCAGGTCGTGCACGTGCAGGTTGTCCGAGTCGAACGCCCCGCCCTCCGCCACCGCGAGGTCCGGGCAGCGCAGCGGCGGGTACGGCAGGCTCAGCAGGTAGCCGCGGACGGCCCCGGTGTCGCGCTGCTCCAGCACGTAACAGGTCTTCGGCGAGCAGGCGACCCGGGACTGCAGCGCCTCCCGGCCCTCGGAGAGACCGTCGGCCGCGTAGGCGTCGTGCTCCAGCGCGACCACGGCGTCCCAGTCCCCGTCGGCCAGCTGCCTGATCAGGAACTCCCCGCTCACCCGGCGAGCCCCCGCTCGCGGGCCGCGGCCACCATCGGCGCCCAGTTCTCGATCAGCACCGCCCAGCGCACGGCGTCCTCCCGGGCCTCGTCCAGCAGCTGCTGCCGCTGCCCGGCCACCACGTCCGCCAGCTCGGCGTACTTGCCGCCCAGCTTGCGGTAGAGGCGGTCCACCTCGTCCAGGCAGGTCTCGTTGGTGTCCCGCTCCAGGTCGACGGTGCTGCGCACCAGCCCGAGGATCGGCTCCACCCGCAACTCGTGCCGCTCGTCCAACAGCCCGGTGCCCAGGTCGATCATCTGCCCGTAGACCGGGTACAGGTACAGCATCGAGAGCAGCATCTTCACGAAGCGCAGCTGGTACGAGACGAACCCGGCGCCGATCCGGCGCTCGGGCGTGTAGTAGTTGACGATGTGCCGCTTGTGGATGACGGCGGGCAGCTTGGCGTGCACCAGGGCGTGCAGCAGCGCGTAGTCGGCGCCGATGGTGCGCAGCGAGGGCACCAGCGGCAGCACCTCGTAACCCCGGTGGTCGATGGCGACGTTGCACATGTAGACGTCCCAGATGTCCGGCACGCCGAGCACCGAGTCGGCCGCGTCGAACGAGTCGTGCTCGGCGCCCTTGAAGGAGATCTCGACCATCTCGTCCTGCTGCTCGCGGGTCCACACCCGCGGGGTCCACAGCCGCACCAGGTCCCGGTACACCTCCGGGTCCAGCTCGTTGATCTCGCCGATGTCCACGTTGAGTTCGCCCATGAAGGCGGCGCTGACCAGCATCACCGGCTTGTCCGCGTCCGCCGGGTCCAGCTCGGAGCGGGCCACCCCGGCCGCCGCCTCGCCGGCCGGCTTGCCCAGCGACAGCAGCTCGTGGTGGATCGGGAACATCTTCGCGCCGTCGACCACCTGGTAGTCGAAGTCGTCGTTGCGCAGGTGCGCCGAGGTGCAGCCCAGCGCGGCCGCGCCCAGGAAGACCCGGTTGACGCAGGAGCCGTACGCGACGTCCTGCGGCAGCATCAGGTCGAGCAGCAGCCCGGGGTCGGTGCCGCCGGAGCGCCGCGCCACGTCGAGGAAGAACGCGTGCTGCGCCTCGTTGCCGAGGTGGTGGACGAACACGCCGGGCGCGGGCACCAGCGCGGCCACGGCGTCCGCGTTCTTGGCGAACTCGGCGGCCACGGTGGTGTCCAGGACGAGGAGGTGGACCTCGACCCCGAAGGTCTCGACGGCGTAGGCCGCCTCCTCGGCGAGGTCCACGATGGTGCCGGGACAGGCCCGCATGGTGGGCAGGGCGAGGCAGACTCGTTGCATGGTGTGGGAATCTCCGTCTGATCGTCAGATTCGTTGCGGCGCCCGGCGGTCGAGCGGGGAGAGGGTGCCCTGACCGGCCCGCCGTGCCGTCCCGGCCGGGCTCGCCGGCGGGGGCGGAGGGTCTCGGCGGCACCGTGGACGACCTGGTTTCACCACAGTGGACTAGACCAAACTGGGGTGTCAATGCACCGCCCCCGGGCGGCCCGCGGCACCCGCCGACACTGCCCGATGGGGCAGCCGACCCTGCCCCGGCACGGCCCCGCCGGACGCACCCCGCCACTCGGCCGGCCCGCCGCCCGCCCCGCACCGGCCCGCCGCCCGCCCCGCACCGACCCGCCGTCAGCTCCGCACCCGACCCGCCCGTCCCGCACCCGACCCGCCCGTCCCGCACCCGACCCGCCCGTCCCGCACCCGACCCGCCCGCCCCGCCGTCGGCGCCCGCCCCGAACGGCCGCCGGTGCGAAATGGTTCCCGCCGTCGGAGCCCTGTCGGCGAATCGGGAACGGTCCCGCCGAATTCGTCCCCGGACCGCCGACCGCCCCGCGAAGCAATTCCCGCGCCGCCGAAGTCCGCCGAATGGCAACCCCGCCCCGGCGAAAGAACTCCACAACGTCGATCCGCCCGCTTACCGTTCCGTCCGAAATCAATCCGTGATGGTCGTTGCGCACCCTGCCGGGAAGATTTCCGTTGGATAACGGAGTGGCGCGAGGCGGAACCGACCGCACGACCGGACGGACGCGCCCGCTGGGCCCTGTCCGGCCGATCTTGCCGGGCGCCCACCGCCGCGCGCCGATCCGACAAGATCGACCGGACCGGACCTAGGCCAGGCAGGCCCGGCCGCGGTGGTGCTCCCCGAGGTCGAACAGCGCGTGCCCGATCGCGGTCAGCGCACCGGCCTCACGGTGCTCCAGGCCGACCTTCCGGGCGATCGCCAGCGCCTCCTCGGCCGCCTCCAGCGCCTCGGTCGGCCGCCCGGCGGCCCGGCAGGACTCGGCCAGCCCCACCAGCACGCCCGGCATCCGGTCCCAGGAGCCGAGCGCGCGCAACGCGCCCAGACCCCCCCGGTAGTCCGCGCACGCCGCCTCGAACCGGCCCATCCCGTGCAGCGCCGTCGCCCGGGCGTAGAGCATGTGGACCTGCCCGACGAAGTCGCCGAGCTCCCGGAACGTCGCCAGGCTGCGCTCGGCCCGCCGCCGGGCCGACTCCGGCCGGCCCACCGCGACGTCGGCCAGCGCCGCCATCCCCTCCACGAAGGCGTGCGAGGACCGGTTGCCCAGCTCGGCGCTCAGCGCGACGGCCTCGTCGCACCAGGCGGCGACCTCCTCGTCGCCGCAGTGCGGCAGGCTGGTCAGCGCCAGCGCGGCCAGCGCCCCGGGCAGCAGCACCGCCTGCCCGGTCCGCCGGGCCAGCGCGATCACCCGGACCGCCTCGTCCCGGGCCTGCCGGGTGCGCTGGAACTCCCGCTGCGCCCACATCAGCGTGTAGCGGGCCCGCGCCTCGCTCTCCGGCAGGCCGGCGGCCCGGGCGGCCCCGGCCAGCCGCCCGGCCAGGTCGCACAGCTCCGGCACGGCCATGCCCAGGTCGATCAGCTGGATCAGCACCAGCGCCAGGTCCGCGAGCACCGCCAGCGGGCCGTCCGGCTCGCGGGCGGCCTGCCCGGCCACCGCCAGGACGGCGGGGATCTCCTGCCGGGCCCAGCGCAGCCCCTCGGCCGGCCCGTCGAACCGCGGCCCGACGGCCTCCGGCGCCACCAGGTCGGGGAACGGGTAGCCCGGCCGGACCACCCGGTACAGGCCCGCCACCGTCGCCAGGTAGTGCCGCAGCAGCCGCTCCACGGCGGCCCGTCCGGCGGCCTCCCCGTCCACCTCCCGGACCAGCTCGCGCGCGAACAGCCGCAGCAGGTCGTGGTACTGGTAGCGGCCGGGGTACGGGCAGGACAGCAGCCCCAGGTCGGTCAGCGACTCGGCCAGCCGCTCGGCCTCCCGCTCCGGCAGCCCCAGCAGCACCGCGGCCGCCGCCGAGGACACGCCCGGGCCGTCCGGCAGCGACAGCAGCCGGAACGCCCGGGCGGTCTCCGGGTCCAACTGGTCGTAGCTGAGCCGGAACGACGCGGCCACCGCCAGCTCGCCGGTCTCCAGCTCGGCCAGCCGCCGCCGCTCCGAGGCCAGCCGGTCCGCCATGTGCGCCAGCTCCCAGGCCGGACGGGCCGCCAGCCGGGAGGCCGCGGTCCGCACCGCCAGCGGCAGGAACCCGCACGCCTCCGCCAGCCGCCGGGCCGCCGCCGGCTCGGCCGCCACCCGCGCCTCCCCGGCGATCGCCCCGAGCAGCCGCACCGACTCCTCCGAGGTCAGCGGCTCCAGGCCGACCTGCCGGGTCATCGGCATCCCCGACAGCCAGGCCCGGCTGGTCACCAGCACCGCGCAGGAACGGCTGCCGGGCAGCAGCGGCCCGACCTGCCGGCTGTCGCGGGCGTCGTCCAGCACGATCAGCACCCGCCGGCCCGCCACCCGGGACCGGAACATCGCGGCCCGCTCCGCCGTCCCCTGCGGGAGCGCCGCGTCGGCCACGCCCAGCGCGCCGAGGAAACCCGCCAGCACCTCGCCGGGATCGGCCGGTAAGGCCCCGGCCCCGCGCAGGTTCACGTACAGCTGGCCGTCCGGGTACTGCCCGCCCACCGCGTGCGCGACGTGCACCGCGAGCGCCGACTTGCCCACCCCGCCCAGGCCCGAGACCCCCACCACCGGCATCGCCGGGCCGCCGGGGGCCAGGTCCGCGCACAGGGCCGCGCAGAGCCCGTCCCGGCCGGTGTAGTCGGAGACGTCGGCGGGCAGCTGGGCCGGCGGGACCGGCGAGGAACCGGCCGGACCGCCGCCCGCCCCGGGCCCCGGCGCCGGCAGCACGGGCGGCGCGGCCAGCTTCGGGTCGCCCGACAGGATGCCCACCTGGAGCTCGCGCAGCCGCGGCCCCGGATCGACGCCCAGCTGCTCCAGCAGCGTCCGCCGGGCGTCCGCGTACACGCCCAGCGCCTCGGCCTGCCGCCCGCTGCGGTACAGCGCCAGCATCAGCAGCTCCCGCACCGGCTCCAGCAGCGGGTACTGGTTGACCCACACGGTCAGCTCGCCGATCACGTCCGCGTGCCGGCCCGCCGCCAACTCCGCCTCCAGCCACGCCTGGACGGCGTGCAGCCGGCGCTCGACCAGCCGGGCCCGGTGCGCCTGGGCGAGCGGCCCCGGCAGCCCGGCCAGCGGCTCGCCGTGCCACAGCTCGCAGGCCTCCCGCAGCAGTCCGAGCGCCCCGGCCGCGTCCCCCCGCGCGCGGGCCCGGGCCGCCGCCGCGACCCGGTCCTCGAACACCTCGACGTCCACCGACTCGGCCGGGACCCGCAGCACGTAGCCGCTGCCCGAGGACACCAGCACCGCCGGGTGCGCCCGGTCCGGCTCCAGCACCCGCCGCAGCCGCGACACGTAGGTGCGCACGACGGTGGCGGCCCGGGCCGGCGGCTCCTCCCAGAGCGCGTCGAGCAGCTCGTCCACGGACACGATCCGGCGCGCCCGCAGCGCCAACGCGGTGAGCAGCGCCCGCTGTTGCGGCGAGCCGAGGTCCAACTCGCGCTCCCCGCACCAGGCCTGCACCGGCCCGAGCAGGCACAGCCGCAGCTGCTCCGGGCCGTCCGGATCCGGGCTCGTCCCGTCGCGGGGCCCCGCGCCGTCCGTCATCGGCGGACGGCGGCAGTCCGGCCCGCCGAGCCGCGACGCCGGGTCAAACGTGCACGAACAATCGTCGACGGGAGCTTTCCGGTCACGCGTCCTCGCCTATTCGATCTGCCGCGCTCGCGCGCGGAAAGGGCCGTGCCAGGGATCGTCCTCCCAGCGGGGCCGGAAAAGCAAACCGCACCCGTTCGGCCGCCGCCCGAGTACCGCTGCGGGCGCCGGTGCGGATCCGTCAATCTTTTATTGATCGGCGGCGGATAGCGTGTTCCCCGGTGCACGTGTCCGCCGATCCTTCGGCGGACACGGGGAACTCCCGCGGTGTCAGCCGGGCCGCAGGAGGAGGAAAGACGGCGTCGCGTGCGGGCGGTGCCGGCCGACCCGGTTCTGACGGCGAGCCGCCGCCTGTGGGGGGTGGCGGACGCACCGTCAAGCGCAACGAAAGGAACCCCGCGCCGTGCTGCAGTACGCCGACGACGTCCGTACCACGACAACGACCCGACCGATCCCGGTGGCCGTCCACGCCCTGGACCCGCTCTCCCGCGCCGGAGTGGTGAGCTACCTCCGGCAGTGCCCGGAGGTCTCGCTGGTGGACGACGGCCACCAGGGTGGCACCGGCGTGGCCCTGCTGGTCGCCGACACCTTCGACGAGACGGCCCTGGCCGGCCTGTCCCGACTGGTCAAGACCGAACGGACGCGGGTGGTGCTGGTCCTGGACCGGATCCAGGAGCCGGAACTGCTCAACGTCGTCTCGCTCGGCGTCACCACGATCCTGTGGCGCCGCGAAGTGACGGGGGAGCGCCTGCGCCAAGCCGTCCTCACCGCCGCCCGGGGCCACGGAGACCTCCCCCCCGACCTGCTCGGCCGGCTGATCGGCTGCATGGGCCGCCAGCGCGGCGACGGCCCCGGCCCGGACGGCGCCCCCGCCGACCACGGCATGCTGCCGCGCGAAGTCGACGTGCTGCGCCTGGTCGCCGACGGCATGGACACCGGGGAGATCGCCGTCAAACTCCTCTACTCGGAGCGGACGATCAAGAACATCATCCACACCGTCACCACCCGCTTCCACCTCCGCAACCGCGCCCACGCGGTCGCCTACGCCCTGCGCGAGGGCTACATCTAGACCGGCGCCGCGGCCGGTTCGCCCCCTGCGCCGAACCGGCCGCAGCCACCGGCATCCTCCTGCTCCCCGGTCCCCGATCCCTGATCCCTAGTCCCGGAAGAGCACCTCCGGGTTGTCCGGCGAGGGGCCGTCCAGCAGCGGGCTGTCGATCCCCTTCAGCGTCCGGTCGAAGAACGCGGTCACGTACTCGCGGGTGATCGCGATCCCGCGTTCCGGGGAGAGGGGCGGTGCCGGGAACCCGGCCTCCTGGAGCAGCAGGTCCAGGTCGCTGAAGCTGAAGTGGTTGGCGCCGACGACCGTCAGCCACCTCTTGTAGCCGCCGAGGGCGGCCCAGGTGTGCTCCCAGTCGGTGGCGGCGGTCGTGCCCAGCATGAGGAACGGCCGGTCGAGTTGGCCGGGCGCCGGATCCGGGTGGAAGGAGCCGTCCATGTTCACCCCGGCCCGCACCCGCGGGTCGGCGATCATCGTGGCGGCGGCCGCCGCTCCGCCGAGGGAGTGCCCGGCCATGCCGATCTCGTGCTTGTCGACGAGGTGGGCCAGGGGCCAGGCGGTGTTGCCGTGCGTGAGCCGGTCGATCACGAAGGACACGTCCAGCGCGCGGCCGGCGGCGACGGCGTCGAAGTCGAGCCCCGCCGGGCTGTCGCAGATCACGCACGACGACGTCCGGCCGTCCGCCAGCGTCTCGCCGCTGTCCTCGTAGGTGTGGCCGACGAGCGCGACGACGTAGCCGTGACTGGCCAGGTCGGTGGCGAGCGCGGTGAGCGTCCAGCGCGGGTCCTCGTACGCGGGTGAGAGGACCACCAGCGGATGCTTGCCGCTCTGCGGCCGCGCGCCGTCGAAGGCGTGCGTGGTGATGCCGGCGAGGTTCTGCGGGGTGACGCCGGCGCTCGCCAGCGCCTGATGGCGCTGGAGGACGCCGGCCGCCTCGCCGAGGGTCGTGTAAGGGGCCGGGGCCCCGGTCCCGGGGACGGCCGGGTAGAGCATCGTGACGGTGAGTTGGCGGGGGCCGGACGACGGCACCCACGGGTCGGGACGGCTCGCGTCGGTGAGGTGGATGACGTCCTCGCCGGCGGCGTAGGGGCCGGTCGGCGCGGGGAGCGTGCCCCGGAAGGACGGTGCGGGCGCGGCGACGGCCGTGGCGGCGGCCGTGGTGGCGGTCGCGTGCGCGGTGGACGGCGGGGTCGTGAAGGCGAGTCCGGTGCCGGTCGCGGCCACCGAGGCGGCGAGAGCCAGGACGGCGACGGCGCCGATCCGGCGCCTGCGGTTCGAGGTGGTGTTCACGGATCCGATCCTGCCCGACCCCGCCCTGACGATCCATCATGCAGGCATCCGTCTTGAAGGTGGTGCCGGCTACACCCCGAACCCCCGACAGTGCGGGTGCGCCAAGGGGTGACGGTCCCTCACCGCCCGGGTTCAGCCCGCCGCGAGGCGCGTCGCGAACTCCTCCGCGGGCCGTCCGGCGTGCAGGCCGAGCAGGTCGGCGACCAGTGCGTCCAGCGGCGGCCAGGGCAGTTCGCCGTGGTCGTTGTAGAGCACGACCAGGCCGTGCAGCCCGGTCCAGAGCAGCAGTCCGTCCTGCCACTGCCGGGCGGGGGCGGGCCGCTCGCCGCCGCGCTCCCGGACGGCCGCGAGCGAGGCGATCACGGAGCCCAGGAGTGCCTCGCCGGCGCCGTGGTCCTGGAGCAGCGCGAGGTCGGCGGGCATCCGGCCGCCGAAGAGCGTGCGGTACTCGCCGGGGTGCTCGACGCCCCAGCGCACGTAGGCGGCGCAGCGGCCGACCAGGTCGTCGATGGGGTCGGCGGCCGGGGCCGCGGCCTCGTCCATCAGGCGGGCCAGCTCCGCGTAGCGCAGGCGCAGCACGTGCCGGACCAGTGATCCGAGGTCGGGGAAGTGGCTGTAGATGCTGGCGGGCGCGACCCCGACCTCGCGGGCGACCTGCCGCAGGGTCAGCGTCTCGGGCTGGTCGAGGGTGGCCAGCAGGTGGGCCGCGGCCTCGATCAGCTCGGCCCTGAGCACCTGTCCCTGCCCGCGGGGGTTGCGCCGGCGGCGCGGCGCCTCCTCACCGCCCATGTCCCGGATCCTCCCTGTCGGCGACGGGAGATCACCTTACCTTTCGGCGCCACCGACCCGCCCTGACCCGCCCGGACCCGCCCTGACCCGCCCTGACCGGCCTTGACACCCATCACCAACACGTGTTCACTCACTTTCACCAACACCTGTTCAGTTATGGAGTCGCCATGCGCATCGCAGTCCTCGGCGCGACCGGGCGGGTCGGCCGCCTGGTCGTGGAACAGGCGCTCGACCGGGGCCACGAGGTGGTCGCCCTGGTCCGCAGCCCGCAGCGGTACGCCCCGCCCGCACGGGGCGGGGTCGAGGTCCGGCAGGCGGACGTGACCAGGCCGCAGGAGTTCCCGGAGCTGGCCGACGTGGACGTCCTCGTCTCCGCGCTCGGCATCGGCAAGGGCGACGGCCCGGGCACCCTGCTGGCCGGCGCCCGGCTGGTGGCGGGGCTGCCGGTCCGCACCCTCTGGCTCGGAGCGCTCGGCTCGGGAGCCTCGACCGGCGCCGGCGGCGGGATCTACCACGGCGTGATGAAGCTGTTCGTCGGCAGGGAACTGGCGGAGAAGGGCGCGGCCGACACGATCGTGCTGGCCGGGGGCGCCACCGTCTTCCACGCGCCCGACCTGTGGGTCGGCGAGGTCAGCGCGGCCCGGCGCAACGTCCCGCTGGCGCAGTACCCCAAGCCGCTGCTGCCGCCGCACGCCTCCCGCGCCACCGTCGCGGCGCTGATGCTGGACGAGGCCGAGGCGCCGACGACCGGCGCCGCGATCCTCGTCCCGACGGCGGGTGCGGCGTGAGGGCGGGCTACGTCGCGATCGAGGAGGCCGTCGCGATCCCCGGCCTCGCCGAGCGCCGCCCCCCGTTCCCGGTGCCGGCCGGCCTGGACCCCGCCTTCGTCGCCGACGTGGTCCGGCGGCTGCCCGACGTCACCGGGCTGCGGCTGCCGGACATGGACGCCAACGGCATCGCCGTGCAGGTGCTCTCGCTGACCGTCCCCGGCATCGAGGCCGACCCGGACCCGGCCCGCGCGGTGGCGAACGCCGGTTACGCCAACGACTCGCTGGCCGCGATCGTCACCGCGCACCCCGACCGGTTCGCCGCCTTCGCCGCGCTGCCGCTCCAGGACCCGGCCGCCGCCGTCGCCGAACTCCGGCGCGCGGTGCGGGAACTGGGCTTCAAGGGCGCCCTGGTCAACGACCACGTCCAGGGCAGGTACCTCGACGACCCCGCCTTCGACGCGGTCTGGGCCGCGCTGGCCGAACTCGACGTGCCGCTCTACCTGCACCCGGGCATGCCGCCCGCGGACTCCTGGCACGTGCTGTCCGGCCACCCGGAGATGGACGGCGCGCTGTGGAGCTGGCAGGCCACCACGGGCGGGCACGCCATGCGGATCGTCCTCTCCGGCGTCTTCGACCGCCACCCGGAGGCCCGGATGATCCTCGGCCACGCGGGGGAGTTCCTGCCCTTCCAGCTCTCCCGGTTCGACTCGCGGTACGCCACGCTCAACCCCCCGACCCCGCTGCTGCGCAGTCCCTCGCAGTACTTCGGCAGCAACGTCCTGGCCACCACCAGCGGGGTGCTGTCCCCGGCGGCGGTCGAGGCGCTGGTGCACGTGCTCGGCCCCGGGGCGGTGCTCTTCGCCGTGGACTACCCCTACGAGAAGACCGCCGCCGCGGTCGCCGCCCTGGAGCGGACCGGCCTCCCGGGGGAGGTCAAGCACCGCATCGGCTCGACGAACGCCCGCAACCTGCTGCGCCTCTGACCGCGCAACAGCCGCCCGGGCACCGTCCGGCCGCGTCGTCAGCGGGCGGCGGCGAGGGTGTCGAGCAGGCGGGACACCGAACTGCCGAGGCCCCAACGGGTGGTGAGGGCTTCGAGGGCCGCGGGGTCGCGGGGCGCGCGGGGGAGAACGGGGTCGAACTCCGGCAGGGGCACGTCGGTGGCGACGCGGACCACGGCGGGGGCGACGTCGAGGTAGGCGGCGCCCTCGAGGAGGTTCTTGCGGCGGGCCGGGGTGAGCTTGGAGGTGGAGTCCGCCGCCGCGGCGCGGATGGCGGCCAGGTCGCCGTACGCGCGGATGAGTTGGGCGGCGGTCTTCTCGCCGATGCCCTTCACGCCCGGCAGGCCGTCGCTCGGGTCGCCGCGCAGGGCGGCCATGTCGGCGTACTCGGCGCCGGTGACGCCGTGCTTCTCCAGCAGGGCGGCCTCGTCGACGAGCTGGGCGGCGCCGACGCCCTTGACGGGGTAGACGACCTGCACGCCGCGGGCGTCGTCGACCAGTTGGAAGAGGTCCCGGTCGCGGGAGGCAGAAGTTTCCCAACACGCGAAACCGGGTCTGACCTGCGAGGATTCGGACATGCTCAGAGCCGTTGTCGGTGCACGCGTCAGCGTGGTCAAAGGGGCCGAGAAGGTCTCGCACCTGGTGCAGAAGGAAACCGGCCAACGCTACGCCGATCGGTCGGGTTGGGAGGTCGTCGGCTACTTCCAGGACCTGGACGTGTCGGCCGAGGTCCGCCCGTTCGACCGGCCCGACCTCGGCCCGTGGCTGGGGGAGAAGGCAAGCCTGTGGGACGCGATGATCTTCTCGAAGGTGGACCGCGTCTTCCGGTCGGCGAAGGACTGCGCGGACGTGGCGCACTGGGCTGAGGCCAACTGCAAGATCCTCGTCTTCTCGGACGACGGCATCGTCCTGAACTTCCGGGACGAGGGCAAGGACTCGATGTCGGCGATGATGAGCAAGGTCTTTCTGATGCTCGCCTCGCTCTTCGCGGAGATGGAGCTCAAGCGGACGAGGGACCGAGTTCTCGGTGCCCACCGATTCTTGCGGAAGACGGTGCGCTGGCCGGGCGGATACGCGCCCTACGGCTATGAGGTGGTGGATCACCCGGACGGCGGAAAGACCCTCAGCCTGGAGCCGCACACGGCCGGGGTGGCGCGCGAGATGGCCGAGTGGTACATCGCCGGCTGGTCGTTCCGTGAGATCGCCGGGGAGCTGAACCGCCGCAACGAGCCGACGAATCTGGTGCGCCATTTGAGGGCTCAGGGGAAGACCGAGACCTCGAAGGGGAAGAGCGTCGACGGGATCGAGTGGGCCACCAGCGTCGTCGCCGACCTGCTCAGGACCCCGTCGCTGCGCGGGTACAAACTCCACCGTGGCAAGGAGACCCGCGGTGCGGACGGGCTGCCGATCAGGATCGCCGACCCGGTCTTCGACCGAGAGCTGTGGGCCAGGCTGGAGCCGGCGCTCGCGGCCAGATCCACGAAGAAGACCCGGACGTTTTCCACGTCAGCATTGCTTGGTGTCGCGTTCTGCGACGCGTGCAACGGGCCGCTCTATCAGAAGAACGCCCCGAAGAAGTCGAGTGGAAAGGTCTACAGCTACTACCACTGCCCGAGTGGGAGCGCGAAGGGGAGGGCGAACTGCGGAACGTCCCAGCCCTCCCAGCAGCTGGAGGATCTGATTGAGGAGACCTTCATCGCGAAGGTCGGCGACAGGCACGTTCCAGTGCGCCGGTACATCCCGGGGGAGGACCACTCGGAGGATCTGGCTGTGGTCAAGCGGGCGATCAAGGGCCTTCGCGAGGAGAAGGACGAAGGCCTGATTGTCGGTCGCGAGGACGAGGACGAGTGGAAGGAACGCATGCGGGCGCTGCTCCACCGGCGAGAGGAGCTCGAAGCCCTGCCGCAGCGGCCGGCACAGTGGATTCTGGAGGACTCCGACGAAACGTACGCGACGGCTTGGCAGGCCCGGGACACCGCAGGGCGTCGGCAGCTTCTCCTGGACAGTGGGATCAGACTGGTGGTCAAGCCCGGACCTGCCCTCCAAGCCCGGGTCGAGGTTCCGGAGGATCTGGCAGCACGCCTCAGGGATGCGGTCACTCGGAGTGGATCGATTCCGTATGAGGACGGCGGACTGCCTTCCTCCCGAGCGGAGAGGGTCGACACGTCCGGCTGAGAGCGGTGAGCTCGTGCCTCTGCGCTCTTGCCGGTGGAGGCATCGGAGCGATTCCGGTCCCTCCAGGACCGCGGAGTGCAGAGTTTTCGGGTAGTCCTCATCAGGGCTGGGCGAGCGAATGGGCGGATCATGGCAGTGAGCCGGGGCGAGTCGAGTGAAGGTTACTGACTGCGGATGGCCTCGTAGACCCAGAACTCGTACAGGGCCGACGCCGACTGCCCATCAGATCCTGCGGAGCCCCACCAACACTCGACCCATCAAGTTCGGGTCGCCAATGGGGAGTTGTTCGTTGGTCATGGGCTTGAACGGTCGGGAACGGGCTGCGCGGTTGGATGGCGGAGGCTCTGCGGTCGCCGGCTGCGGTTTCGGTGGGCTGCTCGGGCGCACTTCGGCCCAGACGATCTTGCCGCCGGTCGGCGGGTGGTAGTAGCCCCACTGGCTGCTCATGTGTTCGACCAGGAACAAGCCTCGTCCGCCCTCGGCGTCGGTGTCGACGTTCTGCGGCACGGGCGGTCGCTTGTCGTGGTCGGCGACCTGCACCAGCATGGCCTGGCCGCGCAGCTGGAGGTTGAGGCCGATCACCTTCACCTTGGCCAGCTCGGCGGAGGTCAGCCGCTCGGGCTGCTTGGCGTCGCCCGGGTGCTGGACGGCGTTGCCGATCAGCTCCGAGACGATCAGCAGCGCGGTGTCGATCAGGTCGGGAGGCATCTGCCAGCGGCCCAGCACGTCACGGGTGTGACGCCTTGCCCAGCCGGCCGCGTTGGGGGTGTCGGCCAGCAGCAGGTGGTTGTGCGCGGTGGGGACTTGCGACATTGCGGACGCCTCCCGGCGAGGCGGTGACCCGGTTGCAGCTGGGCCACCGCTCTGGTTGGGCCGAACTCCTACTTGGTGGCGATGACGTAGACGCTGGCCCACTCGCGCTTCGGGTTGGCCAGGATGGCGTCGAAGGTCCAGGGCTCGATGGTGGTGAACCCGGCCTCGGTGAACAGCTGGCTCAGCTTCTCGGCGTCGTAGGCCCAGAGGTGCGGGGTGTAACTCGGGTCGTCGTCTTGGTCGCGGAAGACGTAGTTGATCAGGTCGAGGTAGGTGTTGATGTCCTCGCGGCAGGTGCGCTTGGCGTACCAGCGTCCGATCATCTCTTCGGCTTCGACGGGTGCCGCCGGGTAGCGGCTGAGCACGTGGGCGGCGTCGGGCACGCCGGTGATGATCTGTCCGCCGGGGCTGAGCACGCGGAAGGCCTCGCGGGCGAAGCCCTTGGCGGAGCGCGGGTAGTCGATGTGCTCCAGGAAGTGTTCGGTGAACAGCAGCTCGACGGTGCCGGTCTCCAGTGGGATGCCCTCGCGCACGTCCCAGAGGAAGTCGGCCGGCGGCACCAGGTCGATGTTGAAGAAGCCGTCGAGCTGGTGGCTGCCGCCGCCGATCTGGACCTTGGTCGGCTGCTCGTCGGGGCCGTTGGGAAAGGCGCGCTGGGTGGCTCGGTGGTATCGGCCGACCTCGATCTCCTTGGCGGCGGCGCGCAGCGTGCGAGCGAGGCCGTGGCCGATGTTCGGGTGGGCCAGCAGCTCGGTGATCTGCTTGCCGAGTAGGTCGATGGACGGATTGCCAGAAATGTCCGTGGGCATGGCAGACGTCTCCTCGTAGGCGTGGTGAGCGGTGGAGGGGCTGGCGTTGGCCAGCTGGGCGGTGCCGAGTGGTCAGGCGACCGCGGGGGCCGTGGTCCACTGGTTGTTGCGCATCAGGGTGGAGCGGAGGTCGACCAGGCGCGGGGTGAGGGTGAGGTCCAGTTGCTCGGTCGGGTGGAGGTTGCCGGCCTCGTCGGCGTCGGCGCGCCAGACCCGGTACTGGAGATCCGGGTAGGCCGGGTTGATGCCGATCTCGCCCTTGGGGATGGTGCCGTTGAAGGGCACCGGGATGTCGAGGTGGTTCCAGTAGTTCCAGGCCTGGAGCGCCTTGACCTGGTCGAAGTAGAAGTAGAAGTCCGGCGACCGGCCGAAGGTCCGTAGCTCGCGGTGGATCAGGTGGCCGAGCAGCGGACCGAGCTGGGCGGCGAGGCTGTCGAACTCCCACTTGGTGTGGCGCCAGCGGTCCGGCGCCTGACCCGGGGTGAACAGGCGCGCGGCGACCAGGTGGCTGATGCGGTCGGTGAGGAACGCGGCAGCGGCGCCCGGGTCGAGTGTGCGGTCGACCTTGGCCAAGGTGGCGGCGAGGTTGGGCACGTGGAACTTGGCGAGGTCGAACCGGCCGATCATCCCCGGCACGGCGAACAGCAGCTCCTTGTAGAGCCAGTTGTTCAGCTCCCCCAGCTCGGCCAGCCGGCGCGTACGTGAACTGGTCGAGTGCAGCATGACGTACTCGGACAGCGCCTCGAAGAACAGGTAGCCGAGGATCGGCAGCCGCGGGATCGTGGCGTCGAGCTGCCGCAGGAAGTCCGCGGGCGCGACGGTGGCACCCTGGTAGGCGATGGCGGCGGCCAACGCCAGGAAGGCGGTCGAGTTCTTCACCCGGCTGACCACCGTCTCGCGCAGTTGGTGCCGCTCTGTCTTCGACAGCAGGTATTCGAGCTGGGTGTAGATGGCCAGGTGGATCGCGCCGAGGCGGAGGTAGTCGACGCCGGCCAGCCCCTGGTACGCCTGCGACGGCAGATCCAGCTCGAAGATCAGCGGGGTGGGCTGGTGATCCGCTCGCCCGATCTTCGCCAGGAAGGCCGGCGCTTCGCGGGTGAGCACGTAGGAGCCGAGGTTGTGCGGGCGGAAGCCGCTGCTCGTCGCGGTGAGCGGCGCGCAGTAGATGCTGCCGACCAGGCAGCCGCCGGAGGGGTAGAGCACGCCGTCCTGGTTGATCTTCTCCAAGGCGTGGGTGACGTGCAGCAGGTGGAGCTTGCCGCCGCTGGCCAAGGAGTCGAACAGCGCGTTGCGGCGGAGCAGCTGGCCGTTGGGCGTGCCGAGGGACAGCCGGTCCACCCAGGCGGCCTTCTGCACGCCGAGCGGGTCGTCGGCGTTGGGCATCGCCGGCACCAGGCTGGCACCGAAGAAGGCGTGCGCGTCGGCCCAGCTCTCGTAGGCGTCGAGGAAGTCCACGGCTACACCAACCCCTTCTCGGCGACGGCGTAGCGGACGGCGACCACGCTGGACGCGCCGGAGAGGAAGGCCTCTTCGGAGACGACCACCAGGTCGTAGGCCAGTGGCAGCAGCTGCTCAAAGGCCGGCTCACGGACGAACTCGGCATTCGGCCACCAGGTGCGCTTCGGCAGCCGGAAGCGGTCGAGGGCGTCGGCGGCCTTCACCAGGTCGCAGATCTGCTGGGCCCGAGCGTGGTCGGCTCGGTCGTCGGCGGTGAAGGCCTCGTACGGCAGCTCGTGCAGCCGGACGGCGGTGGCGGCCTGGATGACCTCGCTCGGGCTGGGTGTGCGGCGGAAGTGCGTCCAGACCAGCTCGGCGTTGGCGGCCAGCCAGATCGCGGCGCGGTTGCCGTGGCCCTGGTCGTCCTTGTCATGCTGGCGCTGGGTGTCGTGGACGGCCGCCGCGATGACCGCGGTGGCCGTGGCGGATTCGTTCAGGCCGTACCAGTCGGCCAGCAGTGCGGCGAGGACCGCTGTACGCAGGCCGTGCCGGTGGCCGTGGATGGAGTCGGCGAGCTGGGGTTCGGCGAGCCATCGGGTGGGGATGGCGGCCTGCTCGATGAGGGTCTGCGTGGTGGGGCGCAGCGGCGGCGGCCAGGCCGGCGGGAAGTCCGGTCGGTTGGCCTTGATCCATTCGACGGTGGCGGCGTCGGTGAACTGGTGGAGCGGCAGTTCCTTGCGGGCAGCCAGCTCGACCAGGCTGTCCGTGCGGGTTGTGCTCATGGTGCGGCCCACCCCCTCGGTGGTCTTGAGGGTTGGAGGCCCTACCGGATCTCGGCGTTCTGGGCAGCAGCCTTGCGCGCGGCCTCCTTGGCCTCGAACTCGGCGGTGAACGTGGCCAGCTCCTGCTCGGTCATGACGGCGATGCCCAGCTCGGCGGCGGCGTCGAGGATCTGGGCGGCAGCTTCGTCGCGGGCGGCGTCGGAGGCGCCGTCGGGCAGCAGCACCTCGAACTCGGCGTGGTAGCCCCACGCCTCGCTCCACTTGACCGCGATCTCCACGCCGCCGAAGCGGAAGTTGCGGCGGAAGTTGAAGGCCTCGTGCCGGGTGTCCTCGAAGCCGAGCGCGCCGAAGAGCTGGACGGCCTTGGCCACGTCCTCCTTGGCGATGGCGAACTCGGTCTCGCCGAAGGCGGCACCCTGGCCGATCCTGCTGTCCTTGAGCGTGATCTTGGCGGTGTCGGCGGACTGGTTGTCGGTGACCTTGAGCAGCTGGTCCGGCAGCACGAAGAAGTGGATCAGCTTGTTGTCCTGGCCCAGGTCCTCGCCGTCACGGACGAGGCGCTCCACCAGGGCGTCGTGGGTGTCCTTGTCGAACCGGGCGCGCATCTCGATCTCGACGGCCATCGCGGTCGTCCTCTCCTGATTTGGGCATGGCGGATGGGGCCGCACCGGCGCTGAGGTACCCCCTGGCCGATGCAGATGATCTTGTATTCGGTTGGTGTGCTGGCGGTGCGGCCGGTCACTGCTCCCCTGACCGCACCACCAGCAGGTCTTACGTCAGGCCAGCTCGCCGAAGCGCTCGCGGACGACGCCCGCGTGCAGGTAGTTCGGCAGCGGCACGCCGCCGACCGTGGTGCGCTTGGTCGCCACCTGGTCCTCCGTCTCGGCGGGGAAGCCCTCCAGCAGCTGGAGGCACTGCTTCACCCACTCACGCGAGGTGTCCCACTCACCGGCGTCGCGCAGGCGCAGCGCCAGGGCGTACGCCGTCTCGGCGGCGGCCCAGCGGTCCGTCGCCAACTCCTGCTGGAAGGCCGCCTCCAGCTCGGCCGGCGAGGCCAGGCGGGTCGTGCTCGTCATCGGTGCTTCTCCTTGGGTCGTGCCAGTCGTTCTCGTGGTGGTGAACTTGGCCGACGTCACCGGGGTGACGCCCAGGAGGCCGCCGAATCAGTAGATGTACGTCTCGGCCAGCGTCTTGTAGTCGAACAGCTCGTCCTTGGCGAACCAGAGGTCGACTTCCTGCGCGGCCTCCTCGCGGTTGCCGGAGGCGTGGATCAGGTTCGCCACCGCCTTGCCGACGGCCACGCTGGCGCCCCGGCTCATGTGCGAGAAATCGCCGCGGATGGTGCCCGCCGGCGCCTGGTCCGGGTAGGTGCTGCCCACGATCTTGCGCACCGTGGCGATCGCGTCGTAGCCCTCCAGCACCAGGGCGATCACCGGGCCCTGCTGCATGAACGTCGCAGTCAGGTTGTAGACCTCGGAACCGAGTCGCTCCTCCAAGTCCGCGTAGTGCCTGCGGGTGAACTCGGCGTCCATCCACTTCATCTTCGTGCCGACGATCTTGAGCGCGGCGTCCTCGAACCGCTGCAGAACCCGGCCGGACAGACCACGGGCCACCGCGTCGGGCTTGAGCAGGACAAGCGTGCGCTCGACCTGACCCTGGGTCTCCTCGGTCATTTGTTCCCTTTCCCTTGCCGGAGTGGCGATTTGACGGTGCATCAAACACGTCTGGCACCGAGGTTACCTGCGAGAGTGAAGCGGTTTTCGGTATGCCGAGCAGACCCGCGGAGGAGTCGAACGGCGTTCCTGCTGATCACTGCCTACGAAGACCGGTGCCGACCTAGACTTCAGCCAGTACTGGCCTTGCAACTGTCTGTGCAGGTGCGGGCCTTGCTCCGGCCCTAAGTCTGGAACTGCCGCCCGCCTCGCACCATGCCGTCACAGTGCGGCGACGGTGCACTCGCGGTGCAGCAAGCCGACCGACGGGCGGCGGGCGACGGTTCGGCGGCATGAGCTGCTCCTCTCGGGGATGGCCTGGCTGTTGCCAAGTGAACTCCACGAAGTAGCAGGCTGGTCCGCCTTGTCGCATGTTCTGCGTGAGCTATGCAGATCGTGCATAGCATCTTGATCCAGATCGGCCGGCGCGGCCCTCGCCAGGCAGACTGAGGGTGGCAGGAGGAGTCATGTCGGAGACGGTCCCAGCGGCCATCGACGCACGCCAGATCGGATCGGTGATCCGTCGCGCCCGGGTGATCGCTGCCCGGTCGCAACACGATGTGGCTTCCAAACTGGGCTACCACCAGTCGAAGCTGAGTCGGCTGGAGAAGGGCGTCGGCACCGACGACGTACGGATCTTGCGAGCCGTCGCGGCGGAACTCGACATTCCCTTGGAAAGCCTGGGCCTGACTGTCTCCCCTAGCAGCACGGATCTCAGGACGGACGACATGCAGCGTCGAGGCTTCCTGGCAGCCAGCGTGGCAGCTCTCGCGGTCCCAGCTGCCCGCCCTCACACCGCCAGCATGGAGCTGGTCCAAGCCCTCCTGCCCACGGCGAGTGGCCTCGCCGACCGGCAGCTGCTCGCCGAGGCCACTCTTCGTCAGGAGCTGTCGAAGGCTCGCCGGCTGCTCTACGGCTGCCGCTACACCGAACTCGAAGCCCTGCTGCCCGCACTGCTCACCGACCTTCGCCGTGCTCAGCAGGACGCGACCGACAGCCTGATGCTGGCCAGCATGGCCGCCACCGCTTACCAGACCACCGTCAGTATGTTGATCAAGCTCGGCGACACCGGCAACGCCTGGCTCGCGGTGGGGCGGGCGATGAGCGAGGCCGAACGCAGCGGCAACCCGATAGTCCTGGCCTCCAGCGTCCGGGTCCAGACCCATCTGATGGCCCGCGAACGCCACACCGCACCGGCCGTCACGATGGTCCAGCACACCGCCGACCAGCTCGGCGGCCACTACGACCAGCGCGAACCCGGAGACCTCGCCGCGTTCGGCCTGATGCTGCTGCGTGGGGTGACCGCTGCAAGCACCGGCGGCGACCGCTCCACCACTACCGAGCTGCTGGACCAGGCAGACGAAGTGGCCCGGTACGTCGACCGCGATCACCCGGACGCCTGGGCGAACTTCAGCCCAACCAACGTGGCGCTGCACCGGGTGTCGGCCGCGGTGGCCTTGGGCGACACCGGCGCCGCCGTCGAGGCGGCCAGGCCACTGCTGCGCCGCCGCATCCCAGCCCCGGAACGACAAGCCGCCTTGTGGGTGGACCTTGCCAGGGCGTTCAACCAGCAGGGCAAACTGTCCGAGGGCTACCGCGCCCTGCGCATCGCCGAACGGCATGCTGCTGAGGACATCAGGCGTCGCCCGGACATCCGGGAGCTGGTGGCCGACATGACGGTACGCGACCGTCGCGGCGCCTTGCCCGAGCTACGCCAGTTCAGCCGCGAGTTGGGAGTCCGACCTTGAGCAACCAGCCCTTCCTGTACGTCGCCGTCTGCGCCTCCGGCATCGCCGACGACGTGAGTCAGCTGATCACCGCGGCTCAAGAGGAAGGGTGGCGAGTCGGCGTGGTGGCCACCCCGAACGCCATGGGGTTTATTGACCAGGCCGCCATCGAGCAGCAGACCGGCTACCCGATTCGCTCGGCCTGGCGCACGCCCGACGTACCTGCCTCACTGCCGCCGGCCGACGCCATCGCCGTCGCGCCCGCCACGTTCAACACGATCAACAAGTGGGCCGACGGCCACGCGGACACCCTGCTGCTCGGCATCCTCACCGAGTCGTATGGCCTGGGCATCCCCGTGGTCGCCCAGCCGTACGTCAACTCCGCCCAGGCCGCCCACCCGGCCTACGCGGCCAACGTCGAGCGACTGAAGGCCATGGGCGTGCTGTTCGGCGACTACGTCCCGCACAAGCCGAAGGCCGGCGGTGGCCGTGATCAGTACGACTGGAGTACCCCGCTGCGGCTGCTGCGCCCGGTGCACGCAGCCAAGAGCAAGGCGTAGCCAATCAGTCAGCTCGAAGCTCGGGGAGGGGCAGCAGGTGGACGTGGTGGTCAGCTGGACAGGCAGATCCGCCTGCTGGCTCCAGGAGGCGCTGCGCGACACCAACGAGGCGTTCGCCGCCCGGCTGGGCATCGCGGTCCGCACGGTGGCCAGCTGGCACAAGAGCCCGGAACTCGTTCCGCGCACCGAGATGCACCAGCTCCTCGACCAAGCCCTGGAAGCCGCGGCGCCCGCCGCGCAGAAGCGGTTCGCGCTGCTGCTCACCGAGTCCACCGGCAGCCAGACCGCCCAGGCCTTGCGGGTGGCCGTCGCGGTGGTGGTCCGCGGTGGGGACGTGCTGCTCGTCTGCCGCCGGGACGACGAGCCCGCCGGCATCCGTTGGCAGTTCCCGGCCGGGGTGATCAAGCCGGGTGGCAGTCCAGCCTCGGCGGCTGTCCGCGAGACGCTGGCTGAGACCGGCGTCCACTGCGCCGTGCGCCAAGACCTCGGCGGCCGGCTCCACCCGTCCACCGGTGTGTGGTGCGAGTACTTCCTCGCCGAGTACCTGGTGGGCGAGGCCCAGAACCAGGACAAGATCGAGAACGCCGACGTGATGTGGGTTCCGCGAAACACGGTGCCCCGGTTCATCCCCGTCGATACGATCTTCCCGCCCATCCTGGCTGCCCTAGAGGAGCCCCGGAATGACTGAGCAGACTAGCAAGCCGGGCATCGCCGCCGCCATCGTGGTCCAGGACGGCCGCGTCCTGATGGTCCAGCGGCGGGTCAAGGAGGGTGAGCTGTCGTGGCAGTTCCCGGCCGGTGAGGTCGAGGCCGGCGAATCGCCGGAAGCAGCTGCTGTCCGCGAGACCGCCGAGGAAGTCGGCCTGACGGTGAAGGCCGTTCGCCCGCTCGGCGAGCGCGTTCACCCGAAGACTGGTCGGCAGATGTCGTACACCGCCTGCGAGGTGGTCAACGGCACGGCCACGGTGGTCGACACCGAGGAGCTGGGTGCGCTGGCGTGGATCACCCACGAGCAGATCCCCGAGTTCGTTCCGTACGGCCTGTTCGAGCCGGTGCAGGTGTACCTAGATGCAGTCATGTAGTCAGACGCCGCCACAGGGAACTGTTGGGCTGGTACCGACGGCCTGCGAGCGTAAGTCGCATGCTGCCGGGCCCAGCTCGCCGCTGTGCAGGACAGCCGCTACGCGGCGTAGGTGACCCCGTCGAACGTGAATGCCCCACTGCGCGAGATTGCGACGGCGGTGGGCTCGGCGATACCAGTCGTTGAGTCGACCACTCCGAAGCCCATCGCCGGGCGGAATGACGAGGCTGTCGACGGTGCAGTGCAGCGAAGCGTTCCGATCTCGAAGCCCCAGAGAGTGTCGGCCGTCGAGTCGCCGGTCGGGATCTCTCCGATCAGTGCGAGGCCGCTGGTTCCGCTGCAGATGATGGAGTGCCCGAACCCGCGAGCGAGCAGGATGGCGAGCGCGCCCGGATAGCGGCTAACACCGGGGCCGGTCGCGCTGAGGCTCAGCCACCCCGGTGCGACCGGGTGGATTCCGGCGGTGACCGCAAGACCTAGATCAGAGATGACTGGGTGCCAGCACGAACACGAGCCGACTGTCAGGGCGTCTCTGCCAGCTCCAGCTCCGGCTTGGATGACGATGTCTCCTGAGTAGACAGCGCGCAGGCGAGCGAGGGTGCTCGTGGCGCATTCGGAGCCCTTGTGGGTCGAACCGTGTTGGCGGGCGCTCATGACAACTACACGGTCCGGCTGCCAGTCGCCAACAAACCGGAGCAGGTTCATTACGGCGCGCGGATGGCGGCTGGGCGCCAGCAGGTCTGCGACGACGACCACCCGCTCGCCGACCGTCGGCGGCACATATCCGGGGCGCGAGCGGAGCAGTTGCGCGAGCGGCGCGTCGGCGTGAGCAGTACGAGGTTCACGGTTCGTCACAGGGGCGGCATCCCGGGGAGTCGATGGGGATCGGATCCGTTGCTCCGCAGTGGTCGGAGGTAAGTCGGATCAGAAGGAGCGAGTGGCCCTTTCTGGCCGTGACTCTAGCTGCAAAAGCCCATCTCGGAAACCCCTTGTCTTCGCGACTGAGAATCCCCGATAAGTAGCGATAAATATTGAGACATGAATGACAGGAAAACCGCCCCTTCGTCGCCGCGATTCCATCGAATCTGCAGGTCAGGGTGATGATTCGAGGGTGCCTGGCATCGCCATCTGCTCCGCTCGAAGCCATCCAGACACCTCTTGCAGATATTCTGAGCATGGTCCGCTGCGCGGGGCTAAAGTGCCCGTATGGCAATTGGTGAGGCAGGTGGAACGGCGGCTCGAATAGCTGCCGCGCCTACCCTCGCCCGGGTATCGGAAAGCTGGGGGTGGTCGCGTTGATGACCATCCACAAGCTCACCGCCGGCAACGGCTACACCTACCTGACGCGCCAGGTCGCGGGCGGCGACGTGCAGCGTCAGCGGGGTCAGTCCGCCGAGGAGTACTACACCCAGAAGGGCAACCCGGCGGGCGTCTGGCTCGGCCGCGGCGCCCCCCTGCTCGGACTCGACGGGACCACCGTGACCGAGCAGCAGATGAAGCACCTGTTCGGCCTGGGCCAGCACCCGGACGCGGAGCGGATCATCGCCGAGCACCTGGCCGCGAACGTGCGCGCCGACATGGACGACGACCAGCTCAAGGCCGTCCAGGCCGCCGCGATCAAGGCCGCCACCCTCGGCCGCAAGTACCCCGAGTACGAGCCCCTCGACCCGTTCGCCGAGCGCGTCGAGCGGCGCCTGGCCGTCATCGAGAAGGAGACCCGGCGCACCCCCACCGGCGCCGAGGTCAAGAAGGTCCAGCACGAGGAGTCCCGCCGCCAGCGGGCCGCCGTCGCCGGGTTCGACCTGGTCTTCGCCCCGGTGAAGTCGGCTGCGGTGCTGTGGGCGCTGGACGAGCGGGCGGAGGTCCGCGCCGCCGTCCGCGAGGCCCACGAGGCCGCCCGCGACGCCGCGCTGGAGCTGCTGGAGCAGAACGCCGCGCACACCCGCACCGGCAGCACCGGCCAAGCCCAGATCGACACCAAGGGCCTGATCGCCGTCGCGTTCGACCACTTCGACTCCCGGGCCGGCGACCCCAACCTGCACACCCACGTCGTCGTCGCCAACAAGATCCAGGGTACGGACGGCAAGTGGCGTTCGCTGGACGCCCGCGGCCTGCTGGCGATGACCGTCGCCACCTCCGAGTTCTACAACTCGCGGTTCGAGACCGAGCTGACCGCCCGCCTCGGCGTGACCTTCGAGGCCCGCGAGGACGCGGTGGCCAAGCGCCAGCCGGTGCGCGAGATCGTCGGCGTCCCCGTCGAGGCGATCACCCACTTCTCCTCCCGCCGCACCGAGATCGAGGCCCGCTACGAGCAGCTGCTGCGGGAGTACCGGCGCGAGCACGGGCACGACCCCTCCCGCAGCACGACCCACCAGCTCGCCCGCCAGGCCAACCTCGACACCCGAGAGGGCAAGAAGGCCGCCCGCTCCCTTGAGGAGATGCGCGCCGACTGGACTTCCACCGTCACCACCGCCCACGGCCAGGACATCGTCCGGCGCGTGATGGCGGCCGTCCCCGTGCCCGACAGCACCCCGGCCGCCCGGCCGGAGGAGCCGAAGGCGGTCGAGATCCCCGCCCTGGCCGCCGCCGTGATCACCGCCGTCGGCGAGGAGCGCGCGGTGTGGACGGTGTGGAACCTGCGCGCCCACGCCGAGCGCCTGGCCCGCTCCGAGCACCCCACCACCGACGCCGCCGAACACGAGCAGCTGGTCGAGGCGATCGTCGCCGAGGCCGTCTCCCCGGCGCGCAGCGTCCGCGTCGACGCCCCCGCGCTGCTCACCGAGCCGGAGGAACTGCGCCGCGCCAACGGCGACTCCGTGTTCGTCCGGCACGCCTCCACCCGCTACACCAGCACCGCCATCCTGGACGCCGAGCGCCGCCTGGTCGACGCCGCCCTCACCCCCGTCAACCAGGGCCTGAACCGGGCCTTCGTCGGTGCCGCGATCGACGGTTTCGAGGCCCGCCACCGCGCCCTGGACGAGGGCCAGCGCGCTCTGGTCACCGCGTTCGCCGCCGAGACCCGGCTGCTCTCCCTCGGCCTCGGCCCGGCAGGCTCCGGCAAGACCACCGCGATGCAGGCGTACGTCCACGTTGCCAACCAGGCCGGCCGGCGCATCGTCCCGCTCGCCACCTCCGCCGCGGCCGCCGCCGTCCTCGCCCGCGACCTGGGCCAGCCCGCCGAGAACCTGCACAAGTTCCTCTGGGAGCACACCGGCGGCACCTTCGCCGCCCAGCTCGGCAGCGGCCAGGACGTGCCCGCCAGCCGGGCCGGGTTCGTGCTGAACCCGGGCGACGTGGTCCTGGTGGACGAGGCCGGAATGGCCGGCACCTTCAACCTGGACCGCCTCGTTCGCATCGCCGCCGAGCGCGGCGCGAGCGTGCGCCTGCTGGGCGACTACCGCCAGCTCGGCTCCGTCGAGGCGGGCGGCGCGCTGCGGCTGATCGCCGCCGAAGCCGGCGCCGTCGAACTCACCACCCTCCACCGGTTCAGCGACAAGGCGGAGGCCGCCGCCACCCTCAAGATCCGCACCGGCGACAGCACCGGGCTGGACTTCTACTTCGCCAACCAGCGGGTCGTCGGCGGCTCGCGCACCGCCATGGTCGAAGCCGCCTACGACGGCTGGAAGGGCGACATGCTCGCCGGTCGCACGACGCTGATCAGCGCCCGCACCGGCACCGACGTCACCGCCCTGTCCGCCCGCGCCCGCGAGGACCGCGTGGCCGCCGGCCAGGTCGAGGCCGACGGCGTCCTGCTGCGCGACGGCAACCGCGCGGGCCGCGGCGACTGGATCGTCACCCGCGACAACAACCGCAAGATCACCACCAACCGGGGCGCGGACTTCGTCAAGAACGGCGACGCCTGGCAGGTCCTGCGCCGCTACGAGGACGGCTCCCTCAAGGTCCGCCACCTGGAGCACCGCGGACGCCTCACCCTGCCCGCCGAGTACGTCGCCGCCAACGTCCAGCTGCTCTACGCCTCCACCATCACCCGCTCCCAGGGCGGCACCGTCGACACCGCCCACCCCCTGGTCACCGACGACACCACCCGCGAGGAGCTGTACGTCCAGCTCACCCGCGCCCGCCACACCACCACCCTCTACACCGCCACCCACGACCTCCTCCCCTTCGACACCGACGAGCAGCTCGACAAGCCCAAGAACGACCCCGACTCCTTCGCCGCCCGCGAAGTACTGGAGCGCGTCCTTGCCCGCGAAGGCGCCCAGCTCTCCGCCACCGAGACCATCCGCAGCGCCCAGGAAGAAGCGGTTTCCCTGGCCACCCTGGCGCCCCGCCACCAGCACGCCGTCGAGACCCTCACCGCCCCCCACTACCACCAGCTGATCCACCGCCTGCTCGGCCCCGCCCTCGCCGAGCAGATCACCACCGACGACGCCATGACCGCCGTCACCCGCGCCCTGCGAGGTGCCGAAACGGCCGGCTGGCAGCCCGAGCGCCTGCTCGCCGCCGCCACCCGGCGCGGCGACCTCACCACCGCGGACTCCCCGGCCCAGGCCCTCGCCTGGCGCCTGAACACCATCACCGACGACCGCCCCGCACCCGCCCACCTCAACGCACCCACCACCGCCGACACCACTCGCTACGCCGCCCTGGTCGCGCAGCTCACCGGCCTGCCCGCCCACCGCCTCGACCCCGAGACCGCGACCCTTGAGCCGGCCGCCCTGCACATCGCGCCCGCCGCCGCCCAGGCCCTGGACGCGCACCCGCACGTCTCCACCGCCACCCTCAACCGCTACGCCACCGCCGCCGCCAGCGCGCTCAGCACCACCGCCGACAAAGTCACCGCCCACCCGCAGTGGCCCCACCTCGCCGGCGCCCTCGCCGCCGCCGAGCGCACCGGCCGCGTCACCACCGACCTGCTCACCACCGCCACCGCCCACACCACCGGCGCCAGCGACCCGGTCACCGCCCTGACCCGCGCCGCCCGCACCCACCTGGCCACCGACGGCATCCCCGAACACCACCAGCAGACCCCCGAGAACCTCCGCCACCAGGCCCTCGCCGCCGACGTCCTCGGCAACGAGCACGCCGCCCGCGCCCTGGACGAGAGCACCTGGCCAGCCCTCACCGCCGCCCTGCGCCGCGCCGAGACCGCCGGCCACGAACCCGCTGTCCTGCTGCGCCGGGTCGCCGAGCAGTACCCGCTCACCGGCGCCGACAGCCTCAGCCAGGTCCTCGCCTGGCGCATCGGCCGCCACCTCGCCGCCGACACTCCGGCCACCTCCGCCCAGCAGGGCGATGGCACCGAGGCGGAGCTGTGGCGCACCCTCGCCTGGACCCTCAAGACCATCGAGAACACCGGCACCACCGCGGAGACCGTTTTCACCGCGGCGACCGGCCGCACCGCGCTGCCCGAACTTCTCCAGCACGCCCAGCAGCAGGCCCTCGCCCACACCCGCGCCGCCTCCGGCCGCGCCGACCTGCCCGCGTGGATCAGCCCGGTCCCGCACTCCACCGCCGCCGAACCGCGCCGCCACGAGTACCTCACCGAGAGCACCGCGCTGATCGCGGGTCGCGTCTCGGCCCTCGGCGACCGCGCCGTGGAGAACCGCCCGGAGTGGAGCCGGACCCTCGGCGAAGCCCCCACCGACCCCGCCCAGCGCGCCCGCTGGCAGCAGCAGCTCGCCGTCGTCGCCGCCTACCGCGACCAGTACCGCGTCACCGACGACACCGCCGCCCAGCCCGCCGGCCCCTACATCGAGGAAGGCCGAACCGGCCACCACGCCTACTGGACGGCCACCGAAGCCGCCATCACCGCCCGAAGCATCGCCACCGCCCCGAACACCCCGGCGCCCGCCCTCGCGGACAACGACCAGCAGGCCCTGCGCCGACTCGCCGCCGACGTCTACCGCACCCTGCCCGAAGCGGAGCAGACCGAGATCCTGCGCACCGTCGCCGCCCGGACCGGTGCCACCTGGCTCACCGGCCGCCCGCGCCTGGACGACGCCGCCCTCGCCCAGCAGCACGTCGCCGAGTCCGTCAGCACGGTCCTCGCCGAACGTCGCCAGCTCACCACCGAGGCCACCCGGCCCGAGCAGCAGCAGGTGGAGGAGCGCCGCCAGCCGACCCTCGCCGAACGTCGCCGAGCCGGCCGCCAGGCCGAACGCCAGGCCCACCGCGACCAGCTCCAGCAGCGCGGCGGACAACCCGCTATCCGTACCGCTCGGTCCGTGCCGAGCCGCCGCGTCGAACCCACCGACCAGCGCCAGGCGCTGACCCCTGCCGACCAGCGGCAGCCGCTCCCACCGCGCCTGCAGCAGGTTCAGCAGGACCAGCAGGGACCGCGCCTTCGCTAAGCCTCTATCTGCCTTGCTGCTGAGGCGGCTCTCCCTGCCTGGCGCACCCTCAACTGCCAAGTCCCTGAGTCGATCTCATTCTGAAACGATCAGTTGGACCAGGTCGGCCGACGTGTACACGTTGCCACCAGCCGACCCCACTACGTCAGACCTGACGGGATTCCCGTCACCTAATGTGTGAGCAGCTGTTCATTCGCCGGGGTTATCCACATGCGGTGGGTAACCTGCCTTGTCGGGTCGGCGCCGGTAGAGGGCGACGTCGCTGTGGAAACTGACGATGAGGTCCCCCTCGCCGGTGATTGCGACGCCACGCGGTGAGTCGATCGGGATGGTCGCGGCAGCCTTCTGGGTGGCCAGGTCCCATACCCGCACCGTGTTGTCGTGGCTGGTGGTGACGGCGAGGGTGTGGCCGTCGAGTTCGGTGCACGTCACTGCGGTCACGGATTTGGTGTGGCCGGTGAGGGGTTGGCCGACGGGTCGGCCGGTGGCCAGGTCCCACACCCGCACAGTCTGGTCCCGGCTGCCGGTGACGGCGAGGGTGCGGCCGTCGAAGACGGTGCACGCCACCGCGGTCACCAGGTTGGTGTGGCCGGTGAGGGGTTCGCCGATGGGCCGGCCGGTGGCCAGGTCCCACACCCGCACCGTCTTGTCCCAGCCGGTGGTGACGGCGACGGTGCGGCCGTCGAAGACGGTGCACGCCACCGCGGTCACCAGGTTGTCGTGGCCGGTGAGGGGTTCGCCGATGGGCCGGCCGGTGGCCAGGGTCCCACACCCGCACCGTGCCGTCCCAGCCGGTGGTGACGGCGAGGGT
Organism: Kitasatospora cineracea; assembly: GCF_003751605.1. Lineage (NCBI taxonomy): Bacteria > Bacillati > Actinomycetota > Actinomycetes > Kitasatosporales > Streptomycetaceae > Kitasatospora > Kitasatospora cineracea. The sequence continues at coordinate 286 of NZ_RJVJ01000002.1, read as the reverse complement.
GCGGCCGTCGAAGACGGTGCACGCCACCGCGGTCACGTCATCGCTGGGGTCGGTGAGGGGTTCGCCGATGGGCTGGCCGGTGGCCAGGTCCCGCAGCCGCACCGTGCCGTCCCAGCCAGTGATGACGGCGACGGTGCGGCCATCGAGTTCGGTGCACGCCACCGCGGTCACGTCATCGCTGGGGTCGGTGAGGGGTTCGCCGATGGGCTGGCCGGTGGCCAGGTCCCGCAGCCGCACTGTCCCGTCCCAGCCGGTGGTGACGGGCGACGTGCGGCCATCGAGTTCG